>JADGPS010000085.1 GCA_017882285.1 Paludibacter sp.
AAATAAACCTTTAAAAATCAAAAGCAAAGATACGTATTATTTTTTAATAAAAACAAATTTAGTACATTTTTATTGTTTTTTTTTCGCCAATTGACCTAAGGTTGTAATTTGTATCCTACTTGTTTCGGTTTATCGTGGGAAATAAGGAAGTTTTCAGCTTCCATGTCCTACCAGATATATAACTTCCCATAGCTGGCTTGGTTCTGTGAACCGTGACATTCTATTTGTCAGCTCACATAAACCTTTCTATTCGAATAGATTACAAATCTGCACGAGCAGGGACTGAGTTAATCGGTTTGAAAGTTGATAATCCTACAACTTGCAATATACTCTGTCAAGTCGTCCGTTTTCAATCCCGGATTTTCCACCATCCACGTGTGCTCTACATTCTTTTCGGATAATGCGAAATCAAAATGCGAAATCCCAATGCCCATATCGACCCTCTGTAAATCCGATTGCATAAACTTGTTGTAATTCGGGGTGCGTTTCAGGTAAAAATGAAACACATTGTTGACCAACAACACTCTCCAGGGCTGTTTATTTGAGGCAGATGGCGCCAAACGAACCATTTCAAGGAAGAAACTATACGTTAACTTCTCTTCTTCAGTGAGGTTTCCGGAAAATGATTGGGAATAAAACAACTCATCGAACGGTTTTCGGTTATCCGATCCGGCAAAACATCTGAACATTTTATCAATCGTACTTTTTTTCGTGCCAAAATAGCCCACCGGAGTTACAGCAGGGATTATTTCTCCCTCTTTTAAATCCACCGAATCAGAAAAGGCTGTTTTATTATACGTTCCACCCATCCAACACGTTCCGATATTCAACTCAGTGCAGTATAGTATCAGTTTTTCCAGGCAATACCCGAAGTCTTCGAAGTTTTTGTCCGAATCCGCGATTTTTCCGGTAATAAAACTTTTTGTTCCCGAAATTACGCCATACGTTCCCAATTTTATGTCTTTAAATTCATCGGAATCGCCATCAATCCAGTAAAACTCAACCTTATTGCCGAATATTCCCACCGAATTGGACATCATAAAATCAATTACCTGTTGCTTTACAGCCGGTTCAATATCAATACTATTGTATGTCCGTATCGATTTCCGTGTTCTGATTAGTTTTTCTATGTCTTGTATCATTCTATTTTTGGTATTATTTCTTATTGATTCTCTTTTCTATAAAACTTCTTTAACGAATGACCTCGTCCGGTGAGCCGAAAAACAAGTGAAGACAACGTAAAAATCTTTTCTGTTTGAGTCCCGACGTATTTCGTCGGGGTGAGCCTGCCTGTCGGCAGACAGGTTTAAAAGATTTCAGTTGTCGAGCGTAAGTTTTTCGAGTGAAGCGGGCGAAGTCTTGATTTTTTTTGCATACTTTTTTGCATCAAGGGAAAAAAGTATGTAGGGTTTTAGGGGCAACGCCCCTGATATTCCAATTATCTGTAATCAGAATCGACACATCTATAACAACTTTAATTGAACCCGTTTTCGTTCGACATCCACTTCCAAAACCCTTATTTTCACATGCTGATGCACCGAAACTACTTCAGCAGGATTGCTGATATAGCGATCGGACATTTGCGAAACATGTATCAGACCGTTCTCTTTGATGCCTATATCCACAAAAGCACCGAAATTAGTGATATTGGTGACTATCCCGGGCAGCTCCATGCCTATTCGCAAATCAGTTATCGTCTTTACATCCGCATCAAATTCAAAAACCTGGATGCTACTTCGCGGATCGCGTCCCGGCTTTTCAATTTCCTGTAAAATATCATCCAGGGTGGGTAAGCCAACCGTTGGAGTTATATATTTCTGTAAATCAATGCCTTTCTTTAATTCTTTGTTCTGAATCAATTCTTTTACTTCTACTTTCAAATCCTTCGCCATCGCTTCCACAATGCCGTAGCTTTCGGGGTGAACGGCAGAATTATCCAACAAATAATCTCCATCCGGAATTCGTAAGAAACCGGCGCACTGTTCGAAGGTTTTTGCACCCATTTTAGGAACTTTCATCAGTTGTTTACGGCTTTTGAACGCTCCATTTTCAGTTCGGAAGTCCACAATGTTTTGTGCCAATTGTGGTCCAAGACCCGAAATATAAGTCAATAAGTGTTTGCTTGCCGTATTCAGATTCACTCCCACCCGATTCACTGCATTTTCAACCGTTTGATCTAATGCTTTTTTCAATTGAGTTTGATCCACATCGTGCTGATATTGTCCAACCCCAATTGATTTTGCATCTATTTTGACCAGTTCAGCCAGCGGATCCATCAATCGCCGACCGATGGATACTGCTCCACGAACAGTTACATCATAATCAGGAAATTCGTCACGCGCAATTTTGGAGGCAGAATAGATGGAAGCACCATTTTCGCTCACCACAAAAACCTGTACTTCACGATCGAAACGGGTATTTTGAATAAACTGCTCCGTTTCACGTCCTGCCGTTCCGTTTCCAATGGCTATTGCCTGAATATCGTAAGCCTCCACCATTTTCTGAACCTTGCGCATGGCTTGCTGTGTCTCATTTACCGGTGGATGCGGATAAATGGTTTCATTATGGAGCAAATTTCCCTGTGCATCCAAACAAACCACCTTACAACCTGTTCTGAAACCGGGGTCGATTCCCAATACGCGTTTTTGTCCCAAAGGCGGTGCAAGTAAAAGTTGTCGGAGATTTTCGGCAAACACCCGAATGGCTTCTGTGTCTGCTTTTGCTTTGCTTTCGGCTGCAAATTCGGTTTCTATACTTGGTTTCAATAAGCGTTTATAAGCATCTGTCACTGCTTCAGCTACTTGTTCAGCCGATTCGGTTTCACCTTTTACAAATATCCGATCTAATTTTTCCAGACAATGTTCATCTTCCGGCGAAATGTTCACACGCAAGAATCCTTCCGTTTCGCCCCGACGCATTGCCAACAGCCGATGCGACGAACAACGAGCTAGTTTTTCGGTCATATCAAAATAATCACGGTATTTTTGTGCCTCTTCATCTTTTCCTTTGATCAATTTGGAAGAAATAATGGCTTCGCGTGCAAAAATCATCCGGATAGAATTACGCGCAGCCTCACTTTCGTTGATCCATTCGGCAATTATATCACGGGCTCCGCTCAATGCATCTTCTACATTCGCCACTTTATCATTCACAAAAGAAAGTGCCATGCGTTCCACATCATTCGACTGTTGTTTCATCAACATCTTAGCAAGTGGTTCTAAACCACGTTCCCGAGCAATTTCAGCCCTTGTACGGCGTTTGGGTTTATAAGGCAGGTAAATATCTTCCAAATCGGTTATGTTCCAACAAGTGTCAATTCTCGCCTTCAACTCATCGGTTAATTTGTCTTGCTCTTCTATCGATTTCAACACAGCGATTTTACGCTTAGCCAACTCGCACAATTTGTCGTATTGTTCTTTCGTATCACCAAGTTGCACTTCATCCATTCCATCGGTCATTTCTTTTCGGTAACGACTTATAAATGGAATAGTTGCACCTTCATTGAAAAGTTGAATAGCACTTCGTATTTGTTTTTCGGAAAGATTTAATGCAGAAGCTATTAACACAATGAATTTGAGAGGAATTTGTGTCGTTTCGGTTGACATTAAAAAGAAGTTTATAAAGTTTGTAAAGTTGAAAGCTTGCCTGCGGCAGGCAGGTTTATAAAGTTGATGATTACAAAAAAAGTCTTAAAGCCCCAGATACTATTTTTTCCTATGTCTTTCTCCAAATATTCAAATTCCTTTTTCCTTCTCCATTTGGAGAAGGTGTCCGAAGGACGGAAGAGGTCGAGAAAGTATCCGCCAGCTGGCGGAGGATAGAGGTCGGGGTTTGGGTCCTCAATGCAAAATCTTAAATATCAATTCTTTCATTAAATCAACTTCTCCGGTACTTGGATTGTCAATGCCTTTGTTTCGGGCATCGGTTTCGCGGATAAAAGATATTATTTTCATGGTTTTCCAGGCGTTAAAGACTTGAGCAGCTTTTTGGTAATCCTTTACAAAATAAGGGATTATCTTAAGCTCTGAAGCAACAACAGCCGGACTTTTATCCGACAAATAATGATAAATCATCAAATCGCTGAAGAACTTGAACAGTTTCGGAAGAACAACCACCAAAGGATTGTTTTTTTTATTTTCCGCAAAATAACGGATAATCCGGTTTGCTTTCAGAACGTCATTATTGATTAAAGCTGCCTGCAACTCAAACACGTTGAAATCTTTGCTGATACCAATGTTTTTCTCCACCAATTCAGGAGTTATTCGTTGCAGGTCAGACGGTTTTGTCAGAATCAGTTTCTCAAGTTCGTTTACCAGTTTGCTCAAATCGGTTCCTAAGAACTCCGAAAGCATGGCTACCGCTTTATCATCAATACTAACGTTTTTTGATTTGCAATATCTTGTAATCCAGGAACTAACTTCATAGTCGCGCAATTTGGCCGATTCGTAAACTTTGCCTACTTTATTGACTTCCTGAAACCATTTCTTGCGTTTATCGGGCGTACTGTATTTATAGCAAAATACTAATATAGTGGATTTTAATGGATTGGAAAGGTAATGACTCAGATTGTCCCATTCTTTGATTAATTGTGCTTCTTTGACAATTAAAACCTGATAACCTCCCATCATGGGATATCGTTTGGCATCATTTATAACCATATTGATATCCACATCTTTGCCATACAGAATAGTCTGATCAAATTCTTTTTCAGAATCATCCAACACGTTTTTTTGAATAAAATCGGATATAACATCTATATAATAAGGCTCTTCACCCATTAAAAAATAAACGGGTGAATACGCTTTCCGTTGTAAATCAGAAAGAATTTGATCGTGAGAAATTGAATCTTGCTTTGCCATGTTTCCTGTAACTACCAGCTCTTAACTATAAACTACCAACTATAAACTATTTTATTCAAATCGTAAGTGTTTAATAGTCTTGCTATTATTTATCAGTGAAGAAAGTGATTTTACTCCAATTTTAATATGTTCTTCAACAAAACTGGCAGTTACTTTTTTGTCACTTTCCGAAGTTTTAATACCCTCTTCCTGCAAAGGCATATCCGAAACTAACAACAATGCTCCAATGGGAATACTATTATAAAAACCTGCTGTGAAAAGAGTCGCAGTTTCCATATCTATTGCCAACGCACGTGTTGAACGTAAATATTCCTTGAACTTTTCATCATGCTCCCATACTCTCCTGTTGGTTGTATAAACCGTTCCAGTCCAATAATCTTTACCAAAGTCACGAATATTTGACGAAACAGCACGTTGCAGACTAAATGCCGGTAGTGCCGGAATTTCCGGCGGAAAATAATCATTCGAAGTTCCCTCACCGCGAATGGCAGCACTGGGTAAAACGTAGTCGCCTAATTTATTTTTATCTTTTAATCCACCACATTTTCCCAGAAACAAAACCGCTTTGGGGTGAATAGCCGATAAAATATCCATAATTATAGCTGCATTCGGACTTCCCATGCCAAAATTAATGATAGTAATGCCATTTGCCGAAGCATTAAGCATATTTCCGTCACGACCAACCACCGGAACATTATACCATTCAGCAAATAGTTCGACATAGTTATTAAAATTGGTAAGTAATATATAATCAGTGAATTCATTCAGAGGACGTTTGGTGTAGCGTGGAAGCCAGTTCTCAACGATTTCTTTTTTTGTTTTCATAATCCTCAATATTATAGTTTGTTTTTGTAACTTCGCCACCAATTTTTAAAGATGAAAAAGCTATTCTGAAAAAGTGGAAACAAAAATACGAAAAAATGTGGCAATTAAACCTACCCGAGTATATTTTTCGAATAAAAAAACAAACCGATAAGTTGTTGATTTTTGATTCGCAACGAAAAAGGTACGTATCGCTTACTCCCGAAGAATGGGTCCGTCAGAATTTTATACGGTTTCTGGTAGAAGATAAAGGTTATCCGGCTGCCTTGTTAGCTATTGAAAAACAACTGAATATGAATGGAATGAAAAAACGTTGCGATGCAATATTATTCGATAAAGATGCAAAACCAATAATGATTATCGAACTGAAAGCACCCAATGTACCGATTTCACAGTCTACTTTTGATCAGGTTGCCGTGTATAATGCCAAATTAAAGGTCGATTTCTTCATGATTAGCAACGGAATGGAACATTTTTGCTGTCGTGTGAACACAAAAACGGCCCGATATGAGTATTTTCCCGAGATTCCGGATTATAAATCATTGATGTTACAAAACGATTACAAAATGTAAACAACAATAATTCAGTATTTTATAGGACTTCCCATCACTCAATAAGTTAAATATGCTCATTTAAGAATAGAATTAACACAAAAAGTGCTGTTTTTATGTTGTAAAACATGTATTTTTGCATCGTCAATTAGAGATAATTTAATAGGACGAATCTGATACAAAGAATTCCCGAAAAAAATCATGGGATATTCTTTGTTTTTTATTTTTTATAGGAATAAGTTAAAAAAAATGTGTTATTTAAATGAAATTAGTTATGAAAAAAATTTTAATTACTGTTTTGGTGCTGGTTGCAATGTCAACCACTACATTTGCGATTAATCCCACTGATTATGGGGTATTTTACAAACTAAATAATAAATCGACTTTTAATGGTCTGGTAAATTATTTAAACGCTGACAAGGAACAGGCTGATTATCTGAAACTTGTATTCAATGTTACTGCTGAAGAATTAAAAAATGCTTTGAATGCCGATAATGAGAAAGTTGTCGATAATGTATTGAATTATAATTTATATAATACTAAATGTATTCTATCTGATAATCAATACAAAAAGTATTTGGTTCTTATCAATTTAGCGATAAATGATAAAGCGAATGAGCTACAAATCAAGGATGTTTTTATTTCAGACATTAATAAATAAGCTTGAGTTTTTTATAAATAAGGTGCTTCAAAAATTTGAAGCACCTTTTCTATTTTCTTTTATTTACTCGTTCGATTACTTTTTCGTTATTTAATTCCCGCAGAGCATCGGTTGCAATCCATCTGGCCGATTTAGTTCCTTGATTCATAATACGTTCAGCACATTCTATAGCTTTTAAACGCAGGTTTTCATTGCAGTGTTCCTCAAATCGGGTATTTTTACTCCTATTGCATTATTATCTTTTATGCCAAAATGAGCCAATTTAGTAAAATGATCCGGACTTGATAATGCTTCTAATTCCTTAATTATTTCATTTACAGTCATAATACACTTTTATTCCATTAGATTTTGGTTGGATAATCGTTTGCAAGTATTGAAATGAAATTCTCGTAATAACATACTATCCACTTTATTAATCGGGAAATTGGAAGGTTTTTTGATAAAATCAATAGTGGGAATCAGATGAAATTGATATTCACTATTTAAAACTCCCCGATAAACATAAACCGGTAAAAATGAAGTTTTTGTAATATCTTTTGATTTCGTATCAATTTCAACTTTTACCATTATTCCGCCATCTGTATTGGGTTTGCGCTGATTGGATATAAAATTTCCCAACGAATAAAATACCGGAACGGCTAAACTGTCTTTATCATACAGCATTTCAGCATTTTGAACTACATGCGGATGTGAACCAATAATCAAATTAATTCCATGATTTACAAAAAATTGAGCTAGTTCTGTTTGAAATTCATTTGCCTTCACCTCATATTCTGTTCCCCAATGTACGTTCATTATCCGAATATCGGCACCAAGTTCATTAGCTTTATGAATATCATCAAGAATTTCAAGGGTATCAATGTAATTTACAAGATTGGAGCCGGAGGCTTCATTATTATTAGTTCCATAGGTGCAATTCAAAAAAGCAATTCGGACTCCTTTTAATGTAACCAGAAGTGGATATATGCTATCACGCTGAATAGTATCAACATAACTTCCTAAATGGTACAACTTTCGCTTTTCAATTTGGCGAATGGTTAGTTCCAAGCCAAATTTTCCTCTGTCTAAAACATGATTATTGGCGGTTAAAAGGATATTAAATCCCGCGTTTTTAATTGCATCGAGCAATGCATCGGGACTGGAAAAGTTTGGATAACCACTATATGGTTTACCTGCTATCGGAACTTCTAAATTGGCAATGGCAAAATCAGCTTTTTTAATATAAGATTTTATCTGCTGAAAGCAGATATCGTAATTGTATGAATTAGTCCTCTGGTTGTAAGCTGCCTTAAATTGAGGCGAATGACCCATTATATCCCCTACAAAAATTAGTGAAATGGAATCACTCTCTGTTTTCGGAAGTAGAACAACAATATCGTTGTATAAAAAACTGCTGAACAGAAATAAAGATGCTAACAAAAGCAGGTATCTTTTCATAGAGTTTCAAAAAAAATTACTGAGCAAAAATACATTTTTATTTTGTAATTAAAACACTAATTTTCAATAACATAAATAATCCTGGATATGGGATAAGAAGTATTCTGAAATCTAAATCTCCAAAGCACCAATAATTTCCGTTACTGATTTATATCCGTGACGATCCAAATAATCATTTATTCCATCCAGCACTTTGATAGAAACAGTCGGATCTATGAAATTGGCAGTTCCGATTTGAATGGCAGAAGCTCCTGCCAGCATAAATTCTATCGCATCGGCTGCATTCATGATACCTCCCATTCCTATAACAGGAATTTTAACTGCTTGGGCAACTTCCCAGACCATTCTTAAGGCGATAGGTTTCACTGCCGGACCAGAAAGTCCACCCGTAATCGTGGATAAAATCGGGGTTCTTTTCTCCGAATCGATAGCCATACCGAGCAAAGTATTGATAAGCGAAACAGAATCGGCTCCTTCAGCCTCTACAGCCAGTGCAATCTCCGAAATATCGGTCACATTTGGCGAAAGTTTAACTATTAATTCATTTTTATACACTCTTCGCACAACCTTAACTACCTGAGCAGCAGACAAACAGTTCGTTCCAAATGCCATTCCGCCTTCCTTTACATTTGGGCAGGATATATTTAATTCAATTGCAGGTATTTTTTCAAGCGAATTTAACTTCTCAGCAGTCTCAACATACTCTTTTATGGTCGAACCGGACACATTCACAATTATATTTGTATCGATGTTCTTTACAGTTGGATAAATGTGGTTAATAAAGTAGTCTATACCCTTATTTTGCAGTCCCACAGCGTTTAACATGCCGGATGGAGTCTCAACCATGCGTGGATAAGGGTTGCCCTGACGGTCGCGAAGCGTAGTTCCTTTCACAAAAATACCGCCAATTCGCGAAATATCAAAGAAGTCTGAAAACTCTGTACCATAACCAAATGTCCCGGATGCTGTCATCACCGGATTTTTCAGTTGTAATTTGCCAATATTGATATTTAAATTTGCCATTTCAGCTTTGTAATATTAAAAACAGGCCCTTCAGTACACACACACAAATGTCCTTCAGTTGTGTCGGTCACGCAACACAAACAAGCTCCAAATCCACATGCCATTGTATTTTCCAGCGAAACTTCGCAATTTGCCTTTGTTTTCGAGGCATACGAAGCTACAGCTTTCATCATGGGTGTTGGTCCACACGTATAAATATAATCGAAATTTGAGGCTTTTAAGAGCGAATGCTGGGTCACAAATCCACATTCACCATGTGATCCGTCTTCCGTTGTAGTATATACATTTCCGAAGCGCTCAAATTCACAAAGTTGCAATAAATTGTCTTTTGATCTTCCTCCAAGCAGAAAATTACAGGTATAACCTCTTTCTTTAAGATACGAACCCCAGAATAATAAAGGTGCAATTCCTACTCCACCGCCTATTAACAAAATCCTGGCATCTTTTTTTTCGGGTAAACTAAAGCTGTTTCCTAAAGGAAAAATTAAATTAAGCGTATCACCAGCTTTCAGTTCATACATTTTCCGTGTTCCGTCACCCACAATCTGTATCAATAACCAAAGCTCATTAGTCTCATAATCAATATAATTAATGGATATTGGACGTCGTAGAAAAGTAGTTGGAGAATGATCGACACGTACTTCAGCAAATTGCCCGGGAAGCATTTCAGGAAGTTTATTGTGAGATGTCAGAATTAAAAGAGAATATTGATTGTTCAGAACTTCGTTTTTCTTTACAATCAAATCGAGCATGAATTTCTTCATCAAGCATATTATATTATGTATCAATCATATAGTTCATTGATACAGGTAAAAAAATACAAATGATATTAATGACAAAATTACTAAATTATCTCGATTCAGACAAGTTTTTTTAAGTTGGCTATTGCAAATATTCTACCAGATAAGCCGAACAGAGTTTAAATACATCGTTTTTGTCCAAACAATAGCCTATAGACTTCTTTATTGAAATTCCTGAAAAGTATTGTCTGCATAATAAACAATAATTTTGCGAACCGTCTTTGAACTTTGTTCAATTTGAGGGATAAATGCCGTACGAGTTGGTTCCGGAATAGTTTGTACAGGTATTTCTGAAATGACACTACTTTTCTGCTGAATAGGAGCAAAAGTTGAATTATTATTTTCATTCATTTTCACCTCTGAAATACTTGATATAGAAGCATTTTCGTCTACAGAATCAAATAATGTGGGCGCCTGAGGTTGCTTTGAAGATCTTTCAATCGATCCTTGACCCATTATAAGCCATTCTGGACTGATATTCGGGAATCGATTCAAGACACCTTGCAGTACTGCCAGACTCGGATTATTTCTCCCATTCAAAATATGGGAAAGAGTGGAGCCCTGAATATTGATTGCAGCTGCAAACACAGCAGAATTCATTCCTTCTAACTGCATTACTTTTTTTATTCGTTCGTTTTCTGCCATAATTCACGATATTAATGTGAAACATACTTTCAAATCACGTTACAAATATATGTGAATTGTTTTACATTTGCAAATCAACACCATTTGTAACATAATACATTTGTATATTCACATATATAACTTATATAATTTCAAACTCAATATTTATTATTTAGACTGATAATACTATGAATAAAGAATATAAGAACTTTATATATCAAATCTATGCAGTTAGAGTTTTAAGTTAGATTAAAAAGTCTAAGTGTATTGATTATCATTTTATTAATAAACAAATAAATGACTATGAATGATATAATGAGGTTTATATTACAGTTGTGAATACAAATATGAATTAATAAATCAGATATTTTATTTTAAAAATTGATATACAACACTTTAAGCCGATAAAAAACATAATTTATTTTTTCTCACTTTTATAACTTCACTTCGATAACCTATGATATAATTGTAAATTATTTTATATAACATTAGTAAATATACACTCAATATTTAACTTTTATTTTTGTAAATATTTCTATTCCTTTTGTGAATATACAAATATTTTACAAAAGTGAAATAAAAGAAAATCGTAATAAATCTTTATTTTTTTGAGAAGGAAAAATCAGAATAATTGAAATGGAAAGAAAAGAGTCCAGATTTAAATTAATAATTGATGAAGAAAATATTTTAATTAGAAATCAAGTTATGTGTCCTTAGTCCTATTTTTCGCGGAATTATGAAACAAATGCTGGAATGAAAATTATATAACCTACTTAAATGAGTTATAATTTGAAATAAATCAATGAGTTAGATAAATTTTGGTCGTTTGAGAATTCAATATTTGTAGTTTTTCGACTCCTATGCATAAAAATCTCATTCTGAAACAAAAAAAAAGAGCCCGAAAATAATTTCGGACTCTTTTTGAAGTATAATTTAATATGAATTAATCTTCTGACACCTGAGCAACAGTAATACCTGCTAATTCCTGATCGACTAAAATGCGACCGCAATATTCACAAACAATGATTTTCTTACGAAGGCGAATATCCAGTTGACGTTGTGCAGGAATCTTATTGAAACATCCACCACAAGCATCACGTTGCACATAAACTACTGCTAACCCATTACGGGCATTCTTACGGATGCGTTTAAAAGCCGTCAATAAACGTGGTTCAATAAACGATTCGATTTCTTTGGCATGTTCGCGAAGTTTTTCTTCTTCTTGTTTGGTTTCAGAAACGATTTCATTCAACTCACCTTTCTTTTGTTGAAGGTCTAGTTTACGCTCTGCTAAATGTTCTGCAGTAATTTTCTGGTCAGCTTGTTTGACTTCTAAAGCAGCTGTATATTCACGGATGCGTTTTTCGCATAGCTCAATTTCCAGTGATTGAAATTCAATTTCCTTTGAAAGATTGTCGTATTCACGGTTATTACGCACGTTATCTTGTTGCTCTTTGTATCTTGCAATTTTCATGCGAGATTCTTCGATTTCAATTTTCTTGCTGGCAATAGTTTCAGTGATATCAGCAACTTCAGAATCGAAATTTTCCATACGGGTATTCATACCGATAATTTCGTCTTCTAAATCTTGAACTTCCAAAGGTAGCTCTCCACGTAAAATTTTAATTTCATCTATCTTCGAAACCGCTTTTTGAAGATCATAAAGTGCTTTTAATTTATCCTCAACGGTAATTTCTTTCTCTGTTTTTAATTCTGTAGCCATATTGATTACAAATAGTTTATGGGGTTGGTTTTACTGTCTGAAATTTGGACTGCAAATGTAGGCATTTTTTTTGTAATTATCTCA
>JADGPS010000036.1 GCA_017882285.1 Paludibacter sp.
CTATAAAGGTAGTGATTTCCAATGACTTATACAAATAATATCGGGGTTATTTTCTTGATATTCAAATAATTAACATTAAGTTTAACGAAGTATTGTTATAAATTACACTAAATCAATTAATATCATGAATATCAAAAGAATCTTTGGAGCTTTACTGACTGTACTTGGAATAGGCGGTTTAATTTATGCTGCTGTTTTATTTACAAATTTATCAGGCGGAGTTCATAGCGTTAAAGAAATTATCATTTATTGCGTACTTGGATTGATTTTCTTTATTTCCGGCATTAGTTTAGTCCGAACTGTAAAAGATGAATCGTGATGCTTGAATGTTGTAATACCGATTATAAGTTCTTATAAACCTAATTTTTAATTAATTATGAATTTCGTAGATTATTATAAGATATTAGGAATCGATAAATCGGCATCATCCAATGACATCAAAAATGCCTATCGAAAGTTGGCACGGAAATATCATCCCGATTTGAATCCAAATAATGCGGATGCGAAAACCAATTTTCAGCAGATTAATGAAGCAAATGAAGTGTTGAGCGATCCTGAAAAACGGAAGAAATACGACCAATACGGAAAAGACTGGCAACATGCTGAAGAATTTGAAAAACAAAAACAGCAACAGACTCAATCATCCGGTTCACGTGGTGCACGGAATTTCGGAGGACAATCCGAAGGTGATTTTTCTGACTTTTTTGAATCGATGTTTGGTGGTGGTGCAGGATCGGGTAGGGGCAGACAAGCAAAATACAGGGGCGAAGATTATACAACTGAAATTCATCTCGAACTGATTGATGCTTACAAGACCCACAAACAAACCTTAACGGTAAACGGAAAGAATATTAGGATAACTATACCTGCCGGAGTTGAAAATGGACAAATTATCAAAATATCGGGTCATGGTGGCATTGGAACGAATGGCGGTCCGAATGGCGATTTATATATTTCATTTTCGGTGGCTAATAATAGCAAAATCAAACGATTGGGAAATAATTTATTTGCTACAGTAGAGTTGGATTTATACACAGCAGTGTTGGGAGGCGAAATAACCATCGACACTTTAGACGGAAAAGTAAAATTGAAAGTAAAGCCCGAAACCCAAAATGGAACGAAAGTGAATTTGAAAGGCAAGGGATTTCCTGTTTATAAAAACGAAGGACATTTTGGCGATTTGCAAGTGACTTATTCCATTAAAATGCCTACAAATCTGACCGATAAACAAAAGAAACTTTTTGAAGAGTTAAGACGTCTAATGTCTAATGTCTAAGGACAAAAGACGAGACCTTTGACCTTTGACTTTCGACCATAGACATAAAAAAACCATGCAAACAAAATATTTAATAGCAGTTGACGAGTTTTGTGCAAATCACAAAATTGACATTTCATTTATCAGTTCATTGCAACGAACCGGATTGATAGAAATAACCACGATTAAAGAATCTGGATTTATTGATGCTGATCAACTGCAACTTCTGGAGAAATTTGTTCGATTCTATTATGAGTTGGATATTAACCTGGAAGGTATTGAAACTGTCACTCATTTGTTACAGCAAATAAACACCTTACAACATGAGATTTTGACACTTTCAAACAGACTTCGTCTGTATGAATCATAAAAAATAGGTAAATTTTTAATGGGAAACGATTCTTAAAATTAATTCAAAATGGAAAAAATTAAACAACTTGGTATTTGGATGGATCATTCACATGCTTTATTAATGGAACTTTACAACCACATGATTATTTCAAAACGTGTTATATTAAAACCAATGCAAAAAGAAAAAGAAGATAATGTGGATACGCATGAAATTCAGATGCATAGTAAAGAACAACAACAACATCAATCTGCTTATTACAATGAAATACGCGAAATTATCAAAAATTATCAGGATGTTCTTCTGTTTGGTCCAACTGATGCTAAAGAAGAATTATTCAACCTATTGAAAGCTGACCATCATTTTGAAAACACCAATATTGAGTTGAGAAATACAGATAAAATATCAGAAAATGAAATCCATGAATTTGTTATTGATCATTTTAAATAATTGATTATTAGGCATATTATTAGATTGTTCTTGCATTGTTTCAACAAATATTTTAATAAAATTTTTGAATGATTAGGGTACAATCCTTTTTGAAGAAGACCTTGAAAGCTATCTTGTGGGTTGCTCTCATCTTTGTGCTTTTATTCCTGATCATTGCCGGGATTATCCAAATTCCGTTTGTTCAAACCAAGATTGTTCACTACGCTACTACCTTTGTCAGCAACAAAACACATACGCGCGTTGAGATAAAAAATGTCAGCATTTCCTTTCCAAAATCAGTTGTTATCAGAGGTCTTTATCTGGAAGATCTTCATAAAGACACTTTAGTCTTTGCCGACAAAGCCGAAGTAAATATTGCACTTAAAGACTTGTTGTTTAATAAAATAAGTGTCAATAATATTGCTCTTGAAAATCTGAATCTGAACTTATATAGCACTAAAACGGATTCACTGTTGAATTATAATTTTCTGCTAACTGCCTTTGCCGATACTACAAAACAGGCAACTACAAACCCAAAAACTCCCTCCAAATGGACAATCACAGTTGATAATGTGAGCCTGAAACATATCCGGCTTCGTTACGATGATGAATTTGGAGGAATGAATGTGTCGGCTTCGCTCGAAAAATTAGAATTGAAGATGAATAAGATTAATTTCGAAGCATCTATTTATGATATAGACGATTTGCTGGTTGAAAAATTAAGAGCAAATGTGCTGATAACCGAATCCACCAATAAATCAACAAAGAAGTCAGCCGGTGTTTTACCCAAAATCACTGCCAATAATATTCAAATCAACAATTCTACAGTAACCTTTGGAGATTCAATAAGCAAACAAGCGGTTTTAGCAACTATTAAACGCCTCGAATTAAAAAAGGGAAATGTCGATTTGCAAAATGAACTGGTAACTTTAGTCAAAATATACTTAACCGATAGTGAAATTCAGTACAATACAAATGCCACAATTTCTGTTCCGGACTCTGTTGTAGCGGTTCCGTTTACCTTTAAAAACGAATGGAAGGTAACCGTTAATCAGATTGATTTGGAAAATAATTCAGTGGCTTACAAAGTAGGAAATAAGCCGAAAGTAACTACTTCATTTAATGCTGATTGGTTGAAATATAACAAGTTGAATCTTGTTGCAAGTGATTTGTTTTATTCAACCGATTTGACAAAAGTTACGGTCAATAAATTCAGTGCCATCGATCAGAATCATTTTGCTATTACAAGGTTTGAAACCGATTTCAGTATGGATAACCATTCCATCACGGCTAAAAAGCTAAAAGCTAACACAACGAATTCTGCAATAGATGGTGAAGTGAATATTCAATATTCTTCATTAAAATCGTTGAAAGATTCCTTACCTTTCCTGGTCTTGAATATCAATCTAAAAAAAGCCGGTTTCAAAAATTCTGATATTCTTTATTTCAGTCCTCAACTTAGTGCACAAGAATTCTTTAAAAACAAGACAAACACGACTACCGTTTCAGGACAGGTAAATGGACAAGTGAATAATCTGAAGGGAAAAAACCTGGTAATAAAAACAGGGATAAAGACCGTTTTAGCAACCGATTTCAGCATTGTGGGATTGCCAAATGTTCAAACGGCTTATTTCGTTTTCCCCAACATGAAACTGATTTCAGGCAAGCAAGATATTCAACTGATAGCAGGTTCGGCCATTCCTGCAAGCATCAGTCTGCCTGAAGACATTACGTTGTTAATCAGTTTTAAAGGAAAGATGAAGTCTTTTGAATCGACTATGGGCATGAGCAGCAGTTACGGTGCGGCTAATCTGGCGGCAACCTTAGATTTGCAAGAGAATTTCAGCGTCAACATGAATAGTTTCGATTTCGATATGGGAAGTTTGCTGAAAGACAAAGCAATGTATGGTCCGGTATCATTAACCGCCGATGTGAAAGGGCATGGACTGGATTTTAAAACGATGAAGGCGCAAATCAAGGCGAATGTTTCTCAGATTTATCTGAATAAATATTTGTATCACAACTTACAGGTTGATGGAACTGTCAACGGTCGGGAATTTGCAGGAAAAGTCAATCTGAATGATAAAAATGCAGTATTAAATTTCGACGGACTTGTGAACTTGACTTCCGGTCAGGAACAATATAAATTTCATTTGAATGTACCTGGAGCCGATCTTCAGAAACTCAATTTAACTACGAATGATCTGCGAATAGGGATGGATGCAACCGCTGATTTAAAAGGTGGAACAGTTGATAAACTGAATGGAACTGCCGCCATTACCAACCTCATATTTGTTCAAAACGGCAAAAAATACGTGCTCGATTCAGTATTGGTTGCGTCGATAAATGAACCGAATAAAAGTGAGTTTAATATAAGCAGTGCTTTGGTTGGTTTAAAGTATAATGGGACTATTTCTCCAGCATCACTTCCAGATGTGATGACTCAATTCTTAAATAATTATTTCCCATTTACAAACGCCAAACCATTACAAACGAAAACCGAACCCTCCAATTTTAATTTTGAGATACAACTTCACAATCATCCCATATTATCAGAGATTCTTTTGCCTCAATTAAAAGAATTCGAGCCGGGAATTATTACAGGAAGTTTTGATAATCAGAAAAATGACTTGAGACTAAATATCACTATGAAACGAATTGTGTATGGAACGACTGAAATAAATGACCTTGCGGTAGATGTGAATTCCGATTCTAAAGCATTGAATTATAAGATATCAAGCTTGGGCATTTCAAACTCACAAATTAGGTTTGTCAACTTCTTGTTTGATGGAAAACTGGCTGATAATAAAATAATGGCAAACCTATCTTCCATTGACGATAATAAAAACAAAAAACTGTTGATTCAATCGCAAATCACAAAGGACAAAACCAATTACAAATTGGCTCTTGATCCGGCAAATTTCTATCTAATGAATAACCGTTGGAACATAGCTGCCGATAACTATATTGAATTCGGTACGCAAGGTTTTTTGATTCATCATCTTTTTATGAATAATGGTCAAAGTCAGTTGAATATTGCGTCTGTAAATGATAAGTTCAATGATGATCTGAACATTGGCATCAAGAATTTTAAATTGGAAGATATTTCCAGAATTATTGAGAAGGACAGTAGTTTGGCTAAAGGAAATATTGATGGAAATGTATTGCTCAAGCGCGTAAACAATTCGTATGGAATCATTGCTGATGCCAATATTACAAGCTTGGTTGTTCGCAATGCTTCCATCGGAAATTTAGGTGTGAAAGTCGAAAATCCTACAACCCAACGATTTGATCTAAATGCAAAATTAACCGGTACCGACAACAATCTGACGGCAACCGGTTATTTTATCCCGAACGGCGGTGATAATTCACTCAATATTAAAGCAGATATTCAGTCGCTTTCGATGAAAACCGTTGAAGCTTTTTCGATGGGACAAATCACGGAAGCATCAGGAACTGCAAGCGGAAACTTTTTACTGGCAGGAAGGACTGATGCGCCCGAAATAACAGGAGAACTTACTTTCAATAATGCATTTATGAAACCGGCTTTTCTAAATAACCGCTATGAACTTAAACATGAAACGGTTCAGGTAAAAACAGATGGAATTTATTTCAATAAGTTTACCTTGTTAGATGCCAATCAACATAATGCAACTATTGATGGTTCAGTTAAAATGAAACAATTCACCAATTACAATTTTGGGCTGCAAGTGAATACAAAGAACTTTTTGCTCTTCAACACTACTGCTAAAGATAATAAGGAGTTCTACGGACGAATGGTTATTGACAGTAAAATTGATATAAATGGACCGATGTCGTTGCCGGTTGTGAATGCAAAATTAAAGTTGAAAAAAGGTTCTAATTTTACTTTTGCAGTTCCTGAAGACAAGCTTACTACCGACAAAGGTGAAGATGTGGTAGAATTTAATGATACATTAAATATCAATTCAATTCTAAACAGAACTGATAAAAAAGTGATCAAAAAATCCGGCTTCACCGGCTTTGATCTTACTTCCATTATTGAAATTGATAAAGAAGCGACTTTGCGCTTATTAATGGATCCGACTTCATCAGATTCCCTGGTAGTGAAAGGTGAGGCAGCATTAAGTTTGACTATGGACAGAAGCGGGAAAATGAGTCTTACCGGTGCATACAATTTGAATGAAGGCAGTTATCTCATTTCGTTAGAATCGGTCATTAAAAGAAAATTTGATATTATTCCCGGAAGTACAATTATTTGGAATGGTGATCCGTTGGATGCCGAAATATCTTTAAATGCTACTTATGCTGTTCGGGCTGCGCCTTATGACCTTGTAGCTGGTCAAATGGGGGATAAAAGTGATATTGAGAAAGGCAGTTACAAACAAATGTACTCATTTCTGGTGTTACTGAAACTGCGTGGTGCGATTTTAAAACCCGAAATTACTTTTGAAATACAATTGGCACCCGAAGATAAAGGAATTTTAGGTGGTGCGGTGAATCAAAAATTGATCATGCTTAATGAAGATCCATCGTTGTTAAACAAACAGGTTTTTGCTCTATTGGTATTGGGCAGGTTTGTGCAGGAAAATCCATTACAAACCGAATCGGGAGGAACTTCTACCTTGGTTCGTTCAACAGTAGGCAATTTCTTATCAGCGCAGTTAAACCAGTTGAGTTCAAAGATTGTGAAGGGTGTGGATTTAAACTTTAATGTTCAATCGTATGACGATTATCAAACAGGGCAGGCACAAGGAAGAACACAGGTAGAAATTGGGTTGAAAAAACAACTCTTCAATGACCGGTTATCCGTACAACTTGGTGGTAGTGTCGATGTTGAAGGTGAAGCTGCCAAGCAAAATTCGGCAAGCAATATTACCAGCGATGTTACCGTAGAATATAAATTGACCAAAGATGGTCGTTACCGATTGAAAGGTTTCAGGCACAATCAATACGAAGGTGCCATTGATGGTCAGTTAGTCGAAACCGGAGCCGGTGTGGTTTATGTGCGCGATTTCAATAAATGGAAAGAATTTTTTATAAAGCCGGAGAAGAAACAGAAGATTAAGAATACCCCGAACCCCTAAAGGGGAAAAAGAAAAGAACCCCTAGCCCCTGAAGGGGAACTAAATTAGCCCTGATTATTATAATCACAGAAAAGAAAAAGTAATGAATAAAAAGAATAACATACAAAACAAAAGTAACTCAGTTCCCCTTCAGGGGTTAGGGGTTAACTCAAATTCCCCTTTAGGGGTTAGGGGTTATTTAGTTCCCCTTCAGGGGCTAGGGGTTCTCTTTATTTGCCTTCTTCTGGCAGCATGCAGTGGTTTAAAGAATTTGCCCAAGGGTGAACGGCTTTATACGGGTGCGGAAATAAGACTGGAATCAACAGATAAAGTAAACAAAAAATTTATTAAAGCAGTTGCACAAGCTGCTGTTCGCCCTATACCCAATAAAAGTTATTTAGGGTTGCGTCCTCAATTGTGGTTGTACATGCAAGCCGGTAACAATCCAACGGGTAAATTTAAAAAATGGCTTCAAAAAATAGGAGAAGCACCGGTATTAATGAGTGCTGTAAATCCGGTAGCCACATCTGCCGTGATTGATGCAAAGTTGTTTAATTTGGGAATCTTCAACAGTTTTACTAAATTCAAAATCGTTGAAAAGAAGCTTACCGCCAGCGTTATTTACACCAGTCATATCCATAAACCCTACATTGTTAAAGGTCTTATTTATAACATTTCAGATGATAGTTTAAGTCATCTGATTCTTGCCGGAAAAGATAAATCAATTATAAAAGCCGGAGACGATTATAATCTCGATAAATTAAAAATCGAACGGATACGAATCGATGCTTCCTTAAAAAATAAGGGTTATTTCTACTTCAACCCGGATTATTTGCTTTTTAAAGCGGATACTTCAGCCGTAAATCATACCATTTCATTCGTTCTTACTTTAAAAGATAGTATCCCGGAAAATGCACTGACAGTTTATCGCATCAACAAAGTGTTTATCGATCAGAATTATTCATTGAAAGATGAAGCTGCTGATAGCACGAAAGATACGCTGATGTTTCAAAACACTGTGTTTCTGGGCAAAGAATCGGAAATGAATATCCACCCAAGCGTAATTATGAGATCGATTTATTTAAAGAAACATGAGATTTATTCCCGCGAAAATCATAATATTACCTTGAACCGTTTGATGTCAATGGGTAATTTCAAATTTGTTCAGGTGAAATTTTCAGACAGCGATACTACTGCTACAGGATTTTTGGATGTGACTATTTTAATGACTCCCATGACAAATTACACATTCAGGGCGGAACTTGACCTGGTAACAAAATCAAATAATTTTACGGGACCACGAATGAATTTGAGTATGTTGAACAGAAATGCGTTTAAAGGTGCTGAATTATTAAATCTAATAATGGCCGGATCGTTTGAGGCACAATTGAGTGGAGCAAACAAAAATTTATTTTCATATTCCCTGAATCCACAGATTGAATTGACTTTTCCACGCTTTCTGGTTCCATTCAACATTAAACCATCAAAAAGCATTTATGTTCCAAAAACTACTTTCTCACTCTCATATAACTATTTGAAAAGAGTCAACTATTTTGATATGAATACTTTTCAATTTGCGTATGGCTTTAAATGGAAAAAAGATATCAGAATAGAACATGAATTCAATCCCATAAGTATAAGTTATACTACTATAGGAAATGAATCAACTGCATTCACCGAATTACTGGCTTCCAATCCTTTTTTGAAAAAAAGCTATGAAGAACAATTTATTGCCGGTGGAAATTATTCTTACACGTATAACGAACAGGTAATCCCCGACAAAAAGCTGCAATACTTTTTACACTTCACTGCAGAGACTGCCGGAAACGTATTTTCATTAGCAAAACTGATTGTCGGCGAAAAACCCACACCGGATAATCCATCAAAAATAGTCGGTTCTATCTATTCGCAATACGCCAAATTAAGTGTGGATGGTCGTGCCTTTTACAATTTCAGCGGTGATAATAAAATTGCATTGCGGTTTTTTGCTGGAGTTGCCAATTCGTATGGAAACTCATCTACTTTACCTTACAGCAAACAATTTTTCAGTGGCGGACCTAACAGTATTCGCGCATTTCAGATTAATTCCGTTGGTCCGGGAACTTATCTTCAGAATTCGGCTACGATCGGATTTTTACAACTTGGCGGTGATATTAAACTGGAAACGAATGCAGAATATCGTTTTGGAATTTATCGGTTTATTAAAGGTGCTTTATTTGTTGATGCCGGAAATGTTTGGTTACAAAAATCAAATCCTGCCAATATTGGAACTCCGTTTGCTTTTTCAAGTTTTATGAATGAAGTGGCAGTAGGAGCCGGATTCGGATTAAGGGTGGATGTTTCATTCTTTGTGTTGCGATTTGACTTAGCCATGCCATTACGGAAACCATGGTTACCTGATAATCAAAAATGGGTGATAAATCAAATAAACGTTGGAGATCCAACCTGGAGAAGTCAAAACCTTATTTTAAATATTGCAATCGGCTATCCGTTTTAATTTCATTCTACTCATCTGATGACTTCAAGTCGCGCTACCACTGGTGGGATTAAAAGAAAATCCCAACAACCAAGCCTGATCTTTTGCACATTTAATCAGTGTTAGATATATCCGACTGGATGGGAATGTTGTTTCACCCTTGAAATAGCTCTCACACTTCAGTAGGAATGTTGTTTCACCCTTGAAATAACTCACCCGGGTTGTCGGTTTTATCTTTTAACCCCCAAGCATTTAATCAAACTTTAGATTTATGTATTTCACTTCTCAAGTTGCACTTTCCACGCGAAGCGTTTTCTATGTCTTTTTCCTGTTTTGTCGTGAAAAATAAATGCTTTCTTTCGTTATAAATTTCGGCATTTCTTCCTTTTTTCTTTGTTTTTCTACACTGCCGCCTAACGACCGAGGCTATGGGCATTTGGCGGTTTGCGGGAGTGTTCACTGTCGAGACAGCGACAAAGTGAATGCGGGAGCAAAACCTGCGGAATGCACGTCAGCCAGCCAGTGCCCATAGGCGTGTGTTAGGCGTTCGGTGATAAGATTTTTTCGTTTGATTCAAAAAGATTTATCCTTTTGAATCCTTATAACTATCGCACTTTCCACATTTAAATCGTGGAAATAGCATAAATTTATATATTTCAATAAATTTGATTAGTAATTTTTAGTCCTTAACGCAACGAATTGGATAACCATAGAACATACCATTTCCAATTCTCCAAAGCATACCCGATGCTAGCATGTTTGTCAATATATTTGTATTATAACCTGAACCTTTTTTAAAATACATAAAGCGATAGTCAAGACCACTTGCAACCCACATTTCGGATTCTCCTCTTCCTGAATAACTTCCATCTGGATCTCTATTACCTGCACATAAAGGTGTAAAACCAGTATTTTCGATGTCAGGGGAATAGACGCCAAAAGAATAATTTAATTCAAACCATTCGCTGCTATTAGCAATATGCCAACCAACTGGAGCGATACCACGTTCGTCATCCATAACAGACAAAGAATATAATAGACCATATCTTGCTATTGAATCTTTATTATTGTTATTGTCATAAACACACAGACCCAAAACTGAAGTTGAATAAATATTATTAAAATCTCGTGCCCAATCTTTTTTGCTTGGAATATGAGGTATTTTGTCTCCATTGCGAAATCTTGTGACTCTCAAATTTTCAGCCATCCATGTATGCTTTCCAATAGCTATTGTTTTATATATATTTCTATCAATATCTGAAACCGTATCATATTTTAATTCAGGGTTGAATATTATTGCATTTGGAATATTGACTGGAGAAGGAGGATATTGAGTAGATAAGTTCTCATCACCACAACTCAAAGTAATAAAATTTAAAATAATTAGGGCAAATGTATAAAATGATTTTTTGTGTTCCATGTTGGTTTATTTTTATATTTTTTGAAGTATTTTTGTCATGAGAATCGTGTTTTTTCTTTTTCCCTATCAAGAGTTTTGTCGTGATAAATAATTTCTAGTTAGTCAGAAACTTTTTTTTCTTCACTGACGCCTAACATCAATATATAAGCTATTGCTCATATATCCGCTGTATCAACTGTTGATTATTTATTTGTATATTGCTGTATAATAACATAATACGAAACAAATAACACTAATATGGTTAACTAGAGCAGAATTTAAGTCAATGCCTCTTTCTTGATTTTTTGTTGATTCTATATAATTTTGCTTCAAAGATAAAAACTATATTTCACATAAACAAAGTTTTTTCTATTTAATTTCCAACTTATCCAAAGGATTCTTTATCTGATCAAATCTTTTCGTGTGAATAAGTGGTAAATCGCTGTGGTTTTGCTGCTTCCGTGCCCTGGCAAACTTTGAATATACCGCAAATCAGTTCCGGCTTCGAGCAAATGCGTTGCAAATTAATTTCTTTTCAAAATAGGACTTTGATTGAATTTAAATAATCGTAAAATAAAAGCAATGTTTAAAATATTTTACCTACTTTGATTATGAGCGGATCTTTTAAAAAGATGGCACTTTCGGGGCACATTTCCTGGCAGCAGTAGCATTTAATGCATTTAGAGTAATCATAAACCGGAGCCTTGGTTTTGTCGCCATCAGCCCAATTTACTGCTTTCCCTTCGACAGGGCAACTATTTACACAAGTGCCGCATTGTGTACATTTTTCGATAAGAATGAAGGGTTTTGGTACGAGCCGGTCATTTAAAAATTGCATCATTTTTCCTTTCTTAACGGTTTTCACCGGAGAGCGTTCCACGTTGAAGTCCATGCAGATAAAGTCTTTCAGCACATCGCCCACGATTTCGATATCCTCTTCTTTGTAGTTTCCGGCTCCGGTTTCAGCACCCACTAATGTAGTCGGAACAAAGAGCGGATTCAGGTTGATCATGCGGCAGGCTGTGGCATCGAGTGCTATCGGATCAGTTGAAAACAGCAATACATTCATTGGCCGGGGAGTGCCGCCGCGCGGACCGTTTCCTTCCATGGCCACTATGCCGTCCATAATGTAAAGCCGGGGTTTGACGAAGCTGTTTAAGTCTACAAGCATTTTGGCAAAGTCGGTAGCATCGGGCAGTTTTACATGAAATTCACCCTTTCGCATTCCCACCACACAACCAAACTGATTTTTCACGGCGCCCGTAAACATTTCCAAACCATGGGTTTTCATTTTTGGCAGACTGATAACGCCATCGGAATCGAGAATACCGTTGGCGATAAAGAATTTTTTGTTTTGCTTGCCTTCTCCAAAGAAAACTTCACGTCCATCTTTAAAATCTGCCATCTCAATATTCATTTCTTCAGCAACAGTAGCTATTCCCGATTTTTTAGCCGCTGCAAGGGGTGCTCCATGACCGGGAGAATCGCCGTATTGTAGTATGGCACCTTCGGCAGCAAACAATTCTGCCACCGCCCTGAATACATTCGGATGTGTATTCACGCATTTTTCGGGGATATCGCCTACCAACAGGTTGACTTTTAAGAGAATCTTTTCTTCAGGTTTTACAAATGTTGATGCACCGCCGATAAGTTCCAAACCCCTGGAAACTGCCTTCCTGACTTCGTCCGGTTCATACGAACCGCATTGAACTAATGCTACTTTACTTTTCATGACTTACTGATTTTTATTTGCTGATTTTTCAGACTTCAAATGTAAAACTATTAATTTAAAACTCCAAATATTTTTCCTTTCGCTCGTTTCTAAACGAGGGAGTAGAATACTATTTTTTTCTATTGAAATTAAATTCAAACTAAGCGAAGAATGTAAAACGCAAAAAAGGAGAATATTACGTCAAATCAAGGCGGAATAAGAGAAAAAATGAATATTTCTTTTTCCTGAAAGGCAATGTTTTTTAAAAATCTCCGTTAATTACAATGTTTGCCGTTAAATTATCTGATTATCTGTATTCTCGTGAAAAAAACTTTACTCTCATTCCTTTCGTTATTTTTCTTTTTAGCATCCCAACCCGCCTTCTTCCCGATAAGCGCGAAACAAAAAGAAGTTTCAACAAGAGATACCACCAGGTTGGTATCATTCAGCACCTTAGCTCCAATAATTGAACGGAACAATCACATAAAACTGTATTACGAGCCTGAATGGTTCGAAAATAAACGGTTCAGGGAATCGATTGCCGAACTGCCGCTGGAAGAATGCCTGATTATTGTCAAACGATTAACCGAATTGAATTGTGTCGCTTTAAATCCGGTCAGTTATGTCTTTACTCCGGTGGAAGTCCGTAATTACTCCAATAAAAAGGACAGCAAGGGAAAACTGATTATCGGCGACGAAAATGATTTCGGGAATGCCACAAAAGCCACCCTATCAGGAAAAATCATTGATGCCAAAAACGGTAAACCGCTATTTGGTGCCCGAATAGATATTGACAAAATCAATGTTACCGCTTCCACCGACCGGGATGGAAATTACAAATTTACAATTCCTGTAGGCGAATACGATATCAGACTGAATTACGGCGGTTTCGAAGAAAACAACAAGACCATAAAAGTGGGCGGAAATGGAATTGTTGATTTTGAACTGGCGGAGAAATCGATATTACTGAAAGAAGTAGTGGTGATCGATAAAGCCGCCAATTTGAACCTCATTCGCACACAAATGAGTTCGATCAGGCTGAATGCGAAGACCATCAAGGAATTGCCCATGTTTTTGGGCGAAAAGGATATTATTAAAAGTGTTACGTTGCTTCCTGGTGTACAATCGACCGGCGAATTCGGAACCGGATTTTTTGTACGCGGTGGAAGTGCCGATCAAAACCTGATTCTGGTTGAAGATGTGCCGTTGTTTAATTCGTCGCACATGTTCGGGCTGACTTCGGCGGTAAATCCGGATGGCGTAAACAGCGTCAATTTTCTGAAAGCGGGAATACCGGCCAAATACGGCGAAAGAGCTTCGTCGGTAATGGATATCCGCCTGGCAAGTAATCCCGATACATTGTCTTTCAAAGGCGGTATCGGTCTGCTGGATTCACGGTTGAACCTCGAAGTTCCGCTTTTCAATAAGAAAGTCACTTTGCTGGTTGGTGGACGCACTTCGTATTCCGACTGGTTGTTGCATTTATTGCCCGATGCGTCTTTAAAGAATAGTTCCGCGGATTTTTATGACCTGAATGCCTTACTCACTGTCAGGTTTAATCCCCAAAACAGTCTGATTCTTTTCGGTTATTTCAGCGATGATAAGTTTGCTTTTTCCAAATCATCGCCTTATCATTACGACAATACGCTGGCTTCCGTCCGTTATTCGCATGTGTTTAATGACAAACTGTATTCGTCGTTATTAGTGGGTATGAGCCGTTACCGCAACGATCTTATTGACATGGACCCGGTGAGACCGGACGATGCCTATAAAATAAATTCTTCCATCAATTACAATAACGCCAAACTTAATTTCACGTGGCAGCCGAATGAAAAACATGCGGTTGACTTTGGTTTGAATGCCATCCAGTACCTTTTGCAACCGGGTAAACTTACACCGGTCACCACAACATCAAATATAAACCCATTGTCGACCAATCCTGAAAAAGCGCTGGAAATGTCAGCTTATATCAGCGATAACATCACTTTTACACCAAAAATAAGCGGGGAATTCGGCTTGAGGTTGACTAATTATGCTTATCTCGGACCGGGAAGCGTTTTCGTTTTCAATCAGAATGCGCCCCACACGTCAGAAAACATAATGGATACGCTCAGTTATGGAAACAATCAAGTCATAAAATGGTATACAAGCCTTGAACCGAGACTTTCGATGCGTTACTCGATTGACAACCTGAGTTCGCTGAAATTCAGCTACAACCGAATCAGCCAGTTTATCAACCTCATAACCAACACCGCCGTCATGTCGCCAACCGATGTATATAAAATGAGCAGTCCGAATGTGAAACCGCTTGTTTGTAATCAGTTTGCGTTGGGTTATTTCCGCAATTTCAGTCAGAATGCAGTTGAAGCTTCCGTTGAAGTTTATTATAAAAAACTGGATAATATTCTGGAATACCGCGATGGAGCATCGATTGTGGTAAATAATTCGCTGGAAACCGATTTGCTGAATGCTTCGGGATATAATTACGGCATCGAATTTTACGTAAAGAAAAACACCGGACGCCTGACGGGTTGGGCAAGTTATACCTATTCACGTTCGATGAGGCACACCACCAGTTCTTACGCGTTGGACCAGATCAATGGAAATAATTATTACGCGTCACCATTC
Source organism: Paludibacter sp. (assembly GCA_017882285.1). Taxonomy (GTDB): domain Bacteria; phylum Bacteroidota; class Bacteroidia; order Bacteroidales; family Paludibacteraceae; genus Paludibacter. The sequence goes on from JADGPS010000036.1 coordinate 15,293, forward strand.
GATAAACCGCACAACTTTGTAGTCATGGGCAATTACCATCTGACCCGGAGATGGTGGGTGTCAGGCACATTTTCATACAATACCGGCAAACCGGTGACACTGCCGGAGTTGAAGTATAATTACGACGGAAGAGAGTACGTTTATTATTCCGACCGGAATAAATACCGGCTTCCCGATTTTCACCGCCTTGATATCGCTATTACACACGATGAAACATTACGCCTGAAACAAAAATGGAAAGGAAGCTGGACGTTTTCTATCCTGAACGTGTACGCGCAGAAAAATCCGTATTCGGTTTTTTATAAATCAACTTCGCAACTGGAATCGAAATTTTACCAAACTTTCAACATGTACCAAATGTTCATTATTGAGAAACCTATTCCAACGTTGACTTACAATTTTACCTTTTAAAAACTCAGAAAATGATTCATCTAAAAAATATATTTCTGATTATAATGCTGGTAGTGGTTTTCAGCCGGTGCACCGAAATTTACAATCCGGTGATTAATTCAAATACGGAAGCATTGATTGTAGAAGGATTGATTACAAACGAAGCAAGACCCTTCACCATTAAACTGTCGAAAGCGGTTCCTTTTCCTTTCGATTCGGTTTCTATTTCGAGGGACGTTACCGGAGCAAAAGTGACGGTTACTGATAAATATACCAGCACAACTACGTTTTCGGATGTTGGCAGAGGAAATTATATTCTTCCCGCTTCTTTCAAGTCTAAAATTGGCAATTCTTATAAATTACATGTCGAAACAACCGATGGCAATATCTATGAATCGGGGTTTGAAACTCTTCTGCCGCCGCAGAATTTCGACAGCATCCGGGGTTATTATGCTTCGCAGAGTTACATGGATCCGGATAATAATTACAAATCAACGGACGGTGGCGATATCCGTGTCGATCTTTTCGATTCTGTTCCGAAGACGGCATCACCGCCCTTGTGCAGGTTCAATGTCAATGTTACCGTGCAATATACTTATGAGGATGCGACAACCGATACCACTACTTGGCATTGGTTCTATTTCGGTTGGAAAAAATTTGATATCAACTCGAATGAAAACATTACCGATGAACGATCGGTCGCACCCGGTACTGTAATTAAAAATCATTCCATTGGTTTTGTACCGTTCGGAATGTCCAGCTACGGTTTTGAAATGCCCCCACTGACGTATGTCAATTACTATTATCTGCGTTTTAATCAGTACACCATAAACATGGATTCCTATAATTTTTACAAAGGAGCTAACAGCCAGCTGGCTTCAAGCGGCAAGTTATTCGATCCGGTGACGGCGCAACTGTACGGTAATATGAAATGCATCAACAATCCTTCTAAAATTGTACTCGGGTTGTTCGAAGTTTCATCGGTCACGCGGGCTGCTTTTATTGTCAGCACGTTAAGATCTGTTGGTAAAGTGGTATTATATAAGAGGGCTTATGTGGATATACCTGATATTGGCGGCGTAAGTTATAAAATATGGGATAAAAGCTATTCAACCACTCCGAAAGATTCGGCGTTTATTAAAATTCCCTTCCCAAGTTGGTGGAATCATTAATTAATATGAATTCATGATGAGATTTTTAAAACAAGTTTTCTTTTTATTGGCACTACAAATCGTTGCGTTGGTTTCGGGAAATGTTTATGCACAAAGTTCCGGACAGGAAGCGGCATATCTTCAAACTGACCGCACGACTTATATTGCCGGCGAACCGGTTTATTATAAGTTTTACGTACTCGATGCCGGCACCGGAAAACTATCGAATACAAGCAAAGTAGGATATATCCTGATCAGAGCAGCCAACCAAAATCCGGTTCTTAAAATGAAGGTGGATATTACTGCCGGAATATCCAACGGACGGATTTTTTTACCCGATTCGTTAATATCGGGTGTGTACCAACTGGTGGCGTTTACAAGTATAATGAAAAATCAGGGAGCGCTGCTCTTCAATAAGGAAATTGTGATTGTCAACCGTTTTGATAAAGAACTGAATTTTAAACTCACCATTCCCGTTCCAGCCGATACGCTCAAAGCTCTGCAAACAGATTCTACTTTCGTCATTACGACCGACAAAACGGAATACGGCCCACGCAAAAAAGTAAAGGTCAGTCTGGGTAAACTGAATTCGAAGGCAACCCTTGCCGTTTCGGTCAGCGAAGAAACGAACACTATTCCAGACAAAACGATTGTCAAAGCACTAACCAAATCCTCGGATACTGCTATTAAAATTCAACCCAAAGATATTAATTTACCTGAAAGCAGCGGAAAAATACTTCGTGGCACAGTACAGGACGAACTGACCGGAAAAAACATTCCGGATGCAGTTGTTTTGTTATCACGCGTGGACAGTGTTCCCGATTTGCAGTATGCCAACACGAACCGGAACGGAGTTTTCCAGTTGCTGCTTGACGATTATTACAACGGGAAAGAGCTATTCTTAACCATAAAAGATGTACCGGCCGGGCAGCATTGGAAAATCAGGTTGGATGATGATTTTGAGCTGCCGTATAAATGGAATCCTTCGACGGTTTTGAATAACGGCAGTTCCAAAGCGCAACTTGCCAAGAGCCAGCAAATTGTTTATATCAACAAAACCTATCAATTGAACAATGATGTAAAAGAAGAACCCACGCCCGAAAAGAGTTCGGTTTGCCCGCGGTTTTACTATAACCCGGTAAAAACCACCTTGTTGTCGGATTTCGTTCAGTTGAACGATTTTCCGGAAATTGTAGTTGAGCTGTTCCCAACGATACAGGTCAATAAGAATAAAGATAACTATTCTGTGCTGTTGATGAATGCCACCAGATACCGTTACACCGAGCCGGTTATCTTTCTCGACGGCGTTTATGTGGATGATGCCAATAAAATAATGGGATTTGGTTCTGAAAAAATTAAAAAAATCGACTTGCTTGCTGCCGAAAGGATTTTCGGGGATTTGGTTTTTAATGGAGTTATCTCCATAACCAGCAAATCGAACGAAATTCTGAAAACAACACCTGCCCCGCAGTCATTACGGATTATAAATGAAAAACGACAAGGCGGGAAAAGCTTCGTAACGGTTCATCTGGATTCACTGCGAAACACGACGACTCCTTTCTTCAAACAGCTGCTTTACTGGAATCCCGGTCTGGAATTGAATGAAACAGGCACGACCGGTTTCGAATTCTATACTTCCGACAATACAGCGGATTTCGTTATCAGGGCGGAAGGAATTTCGGAAAAAGGAACGCCGGTGAGTGTGAGTAAACGTATCAAAGTCACTAACCAACCAACCAGTACCGACAAATGAAACATACAATCTTCTTTACACTTCTGATGTTTTGCATTCCGGCACTTGGCCAGATCAACTTGCCCGTTGGACTTACAAATGTTGATTCGGTTTTCGCACCTAGACTAACTGGCGAAATGTATACTGAATTTAAACGGTTCAAAGGTAATCCGTTTATTACGGACGATTGGATGGAAAGTGAAATATTGCTTGCAACCGGACAAATTGTACATAAAAAGGATATAAAATATAACGGTTTGCTGGATCAGGTAGTGTGGCTTAATCCTGTGAATTCCAATCAAGTCATACTTGACAAATTATCTCTCAACGAATTCTGGTACGTTAATATGAAGGGCGAACAGGTTCATTTCAGACGAATCGATATAGTTGAATCTGCAACCGGACATCACTCACAAGTGTTTGCAGAAGCAGCTGTAGAAGGAAAAATTTCATTCTTTATCCAGCGCCGGATTATGAGAGTGGAAGCTGAGAATATCATTGAAGATAATAAAACTTATTCGATCGATGTTCTTGAGCCAAAACCGCTGTACTATATCAAGCTGCCTTCGGGAACATATTTTGTAACTGGCAGGATTACGCGTCATTCGTTCCTGAAATTATTTCCGGATCAACGAAAAGTCATCAGTAAACTTCTGAGCAAAAACCACCTGAATTTCAGATCGGAAAGCGCGTTGATAAAAACCATCGAGCTAATGAACAGGGAATTATTTCGGTAAATCGTACCCGAAACTTTGTTCTCACTTGAACTACCTACAATTGCATGCAAATGGTTGGTCATTAATACCCATGCATAAATAATTAATCCTTTTTCTTTCTGACAATACTGCAAGGATTCAATTATGATATATCTATAAACAGGACGGGAAAAAATATCTACCCAATCTACCACCGTATCGGTAACGAAATAAACTTCACAGGTTATGCGATTCTTTATATCCATTTGACTTTTATTTATTTTTCGGAATGCAATTCCTCATAGTACAAATGGTGGGATTAAAAAAAATCTCACCAACCAGCACCACCATTTTCTCATTTAATGAAGGACATATCCGCAAGGACAGGGTAGAATTATTTAAACAAACACTTTTGATGCTGCCTTATTGTTTTCACTTTCTTTTACTCTCAACAGACATATATATTCAGATTAGTCCGGTAAGTTTTGTTTTTATCCGTTTAGCAAACCTGTTGTATTGAATCAGGTATTCAATCATTGTTTGGCTGGAATAACAAGGGTAGTAAGAGATTTGGCCGGAATGTCAAGATCTGCCGTACAATCATATATTCTGAGTTTTGGAGAAAATGCCTGTTCGGCCTTGTTCAATACTATTACCACTACTTCACCAGTTGGATTTTGGAATGCAGTAACGTGCAGAGAATCGTTATAAGAACTGCTACCTATATGCCTTGCGCCACGTTTTACAAACTTACTGAAATGTCCTACCGCATAATAGATATTGCCTAAAGTAAAGGTGTTATTTTCTTTATCCACAATCAGTTGAGCTTTAACACCACCATCGCGATTATGATATGGACCACCTTTTAAATCAACAATCATATTCCAATCTGTTGATGCTGCCATATAGTTATTGAAATCACCAATCATTTCATTTGCATAAGCTTCAACATCACCCCAATCGGAATAAGGAACTTTTGCTTCAGAACCGTTTGATGAACTTCCTCCTCTGCAAAACTCAGTCAATATTAGTGGTTTATCGGGAAACATTTCATGTGTCATGCGTAAAGCATCAAAATGTTCGCCTGAATACCAATGAAATGCAATTCCCCAAATAGCGTCTTTTGCACCTTTTACTGCAAATGATTCTGTGGCTCTGTCCAACACACGTTCTTTATTATGATCCCAAATCATAATCTTAAGGTTGTTGAAGCCTGCTTTATTAAGTGCTGGTCTCAAATTTTGAGTAGCAAATACCGCTTCGTCCTTGCCGTTGTAAATACAACTTTCCCATGTTTGAACAGCCTTTGCTTCGTTTTGAATGGTTAATCCAAAGAAGTTAATTCCTTCTTTTTTGTATTCTTCAAAAAACTTTGTCATATACCGGGCCCAGGTATCATAATGTTCCGGAAGTAATTTTCCACCATGAATCATACTTTTATTGTCTTTCATCCATCCCGGCGGGCTCCAAGGGGAAGCAAAGAGGAATAAATCTTTATTAAAATTCTGCGCCGCTTTGATAAAAGGAATGATATACTTTCTGTCGTTGGCTATATTGAATGTTTTAATTTCACGATCATTGTCAGCGACATAAGTATATTCTGCAATCGAAAAATCACAGGAATTAATATGGGTACGACAAAAATTAAAACCTAATCCCTTTTCTGTATCGAAATATGCTTCTGCAATCTTTCTTCTAACCGAATCGCTTACCTGTGCAAAATTATAGGCTGAAGTTTCCGTAAATGCGCCTCCAAAACCAAGTATTTCCTGATATTTAACCTGTGGGTAAATATTAATAAGTTGGTTTTCAGTCTCAATATCCGGTATAAGTTCCACGCTTTTCTGTTGTTCAAGCATGTTGCTTTTTGCCTTTTGACTTGTGTATGTCTTTATTTCCTGATTTAAACCAGCACATAATTGTGTATATACACTCATTATTGCCAGACACAGAAGTAGAACCGAGTATTTCTTATTCATCATATAAATTAGTTTAAACAGGATCGAATTAAAAGAATGCAAATATAATTCTTTATAGTAAATAAATCCTTATTTATTCATACACAAAAACTCATTTTCAATCTTAGAGAACTCAACATTTATACTACATAAAACTATTTAATCGTATGTCAATTAGCTTGTTATATATTTTTATGTTACATAACATGTTTCAATACTATATTTCTTGTTGTAAAAACGACTAAAATCGATTGATTTTTGATGAGATATGCTATCTGATTTTAAAAAAAAACTTTGTTGTATGAGAGCCTGAAAGACTTACCCATGTTTGTATAAAAGATGAAGTATTTCAGAAAAGGATTATTTCAGTACCTTTGTACCACAAAACGCTACTCTTGAACCAATGCAACTCAAAAGCGTTTTATCCGCAAACACCCTATGCAACCAAACACATATCAACTCACCGATTTTCTGCCCACCACCAAAAAAGAACTTGAGCTTCGGGGTTGGGATGAAGTGGATGTGGTACTTTTTAGTGGCGATGCGTACGTTGATCATCCTTCCTTTGGTTCGGCGGTGATTGGACGGGTTTTGGAAGCACAAGGTTTGAAAGTTGCTATTGTGCCTCAACCCAACTGTCGCGACGATTTACGCGATTTCAAGAAAATGGGCCGTCCGCGCATGTTTTTTGCCATTTCGGCCGGCAATATGGATTCGATGGTGAATCATTATACTGCCAACAAACGTCTGCGTTCTGACGATGCTTATACTCCGGAAGGAAAACCGGGTATGCGACCTGATTATGCCACCATTACATACTCAAATATCATCAAAAAACTCTATCCGGATGTTCCGTTGGTAATTGGCGGTATTGAAGCTTCTTTGCGCCGGTTTACGCATTACGATTACTGGTCGGATAAATTGATGCCAAGCATTTTAATTGATACAAAAGCCGATTTATTAATTTACGGAATGGGAGAGAAGTCGATAGTGGAATTAGTTCAACAACTTGCTGCAGGAAAAACATTTGCAGAACTCACCGATATTCCACAAACATCATTTTCGACAAAAGAAATTCCACAACATGCTGAATGGGAAGATATTGAACTGGTTTCACACGAAGTCTGCCTGACGGACAAAAAGAAGTATGCTTCCAATTTCAAGCATATCGAGGAAGAATCCAATAAATACAATGCCGCTCGTTTGTTACAAAAAACCGAAAATCGTTGGGTAATTGTCAATCCGCCTTACGAACCACTGACTGAAACCGAGTTGGATGCTTCGTTCGATTTACCTTATACCCGCGTTCCACATCCGAAATACAAAGACAAAACCATTCCGGCTTACGAAATGATTAAGTTTTCGGTAAATCTGCATCGTGGTTGCTTTGGCGGTTGCGCTTTTTGCACTATTTCGGCGCATCAAGGCAAGCACATTGTATCGCGTTCCAGGGAATCTATTTTAGAAGAAGTTAAGAAAATAACCGAAATGACTGATTTTAAAGGCTATTTAAGCGATTTGGGTGGGCCATCGGCAAATATGTACCAAATGCGTGGAATAGACATGGAAATATGCCGAAAATGCAACAAACCATCGTGCATTTTTCCGAAAGTTTGCTTCAATTTGAATACCAATCATAATCCGTTGCTCGATATTTATCGTTCGGTTGATCAGCTTCCTAAAATCAAAAAATCCTTTATTGGCAGTGGTATTCGTTACGATATGTTGTTGAGCGACACCAAAAATAACGAGGTAAATAAAAGTCATTCCGACTATATTCGCGAATTAATTACCAATCACGTTTCGGGCCGGTTGAAAATTGCACCGGAACATACTTCGGACAACGTGCTGAATTTGATGAGAAAACCGTCATTTCTATACTTTGGCGAGTTTAAAAAGCAATTCGATCGCATAAACCGTGAAGCCGGACTGAATCAGCAATTGATTCCGTATTTTATTTCCAGTCATCCGGGCTGTCACAACGAAGATATGGCTGAACTGGCTTCGATAACCAAGAAGTTTGATTTTAAGCTGGAACAGGTGCAGGATTTCACCCCAACGCCCATGACTTTGGCTACCGAGATTTATTATTCGGGTTATCATCCTTATACATTGGAACCGGTTTTCACAGCTAAAAGCAAAGACGAAAAGTTGGAACAGCGGAAATTTTTTTTCTGGTATAAAAGTGAATATAGAAATCAGATAATTCGCGATTTAAACCGCTTGAAACGACCGGATTTACTGAAGAAATTGTTTGAGAAGTAGAAAATAAATCGGCTGAACATCTTTTAGAAATTCAGCCGATTGCTTGTTTACTTCAGATATGGAGATTCTTGCTTTTAAAGGGCGACGGTGATGGAATCGTACACAAAACATTTGACAGTCCATTCAACAGTGTTTTAATCTTCATTAGCATGTGAATCATGTAACTTCTTTCATAGATTGTGTAACATTTTCCCTGTAAAAATCCTCATCTTTGCTGAATAAATTAATCAGTATTCATTTAAAAACAAACGACATGTATTCGGTAAAAAACAAAAAAAGAGAAATCATAATTATGAAAAGGATTATTTTTGTATTATTTCTTGGATTACAATTTTTATTTATAAGTTCATGTAAAAATGAAAATGACAAATCGCATCTTTCGGTTAGCCTGACAGATGCTCCGGGAAATTATGATGCAGTGATGGTAGATGTACAAAGCGTGGAAGTTAAAGGTAATAGCGGAAATACAGTGGTACTCAACACAAACAATCGTATTTATAATCTTCTGAATTTCTCGAATGGAGTAGATACGCTTTTAGCAACTGGCGATTTAGAACCCGGAACAATTTCGCAAATCAGATTGATATTAGGAGCCAACAATACGGTAACGTTGGACGGTGTTGTATATCCACTTAGTACACCGAGTGCAATGCAGTCGGGACTGAAGCTTGAGGTTAATAAAACATTTGAACCGGGTGTTTCTTATATTATAAAGCTTGATTTTGATGCAAATAAATCTATTGTTTCGTTAGGCAACGGTTCCTACCAACTGAAGCCGGTTATCAGAACAATTGATACAGCCATAAACGGTTCAATTAAAGGTAGCATTTCGCTAATGGGTGTAATTGCAACTGTTACAGCTACAACAAATGGGGTTACATACACTTCCGTAACTAATACTAGTGGTCAGTTTTTAATTGCGGGATTACCTGTAGGCACTTATGATGTTACTGTTACACCTGATCTTCCTTTACTCCCGGTTACAAAAACCGGTGTGGCAGTTACTCTTGGTGTTTCTACAAATTTGGGAATAATTACACTCTAAGTTTCAAATTTGTCTTTATAAAAAATAGATTTTATCTAATTGAGATTTATTCCTGAAAACAAAAATAGCCGGTTGCAGCAATGCAACCGGCTGTTATAATTATCAACTGTTAACTGTCAATTGTCAACTATTTAATATTCGTCCCAGCTCTTAATCTTAATGTCTTCAAAACTCATGGTGCAGAAGGCAGTGATAAAGGCGGAAGCCAGACGGGCATTGGTCAACAACGGAATGTTGAAGTCGATTGCACCGCGACGAATTATATAGTCGTTGGCAAGTTCCCGTTTTGTGGTGTTTTTCGGAATATTGATAACCAAATCGAATTCTTTGTTGGCAATCATATTCTTTACATTAAATTCACCTTCTTCATCTGGCCAACTTACTGCTGTGGCGTGTACTCCATTTTCTTTCAAAAATCGTTGAGTTCCTCGTGTGGCATAAAGTTCGTAACCTTTCTTTTGCAATAGCAAGCAAGCATCCGACAGTTCCACTTTCGATTTTGGTTCACCAGACGAAATCAGAATTCTTTTTTTCGGAATGCGGAAACCAACCGAAAGCAATGATTTAAGAATTGCTTCCGAAAAATCGTCACCAATACAACCTACTTCACCGGTCGAAGCCATATCCACACCCAAAACAGGGTCGGCTTGTTGCAGACGTGCGAATGAAAATTGCGAAGCTTTGATACCAACATAATCAAGATCGAAAGCCGATTTCTCAGGTTTTTCAACCTCCAAACCAAGCATTACTTTGGTAGCCAGTTCGATAAAGTTTATTTTCAGAACCTTCGAAACAAATGGGAAACTGCGCGACGAACGCAGGTTGCATTCAATTACCTTGATATAATTTTCTTTAGCAAGAAATTGAATGTTGAACGGTCCCGAAATATTCAGCGATTTGGCAATTTCGCGGGCAATATTTTTTATGCGGCGAATGGTTTCCACATAGATTTTTTGCGGAGGAAATTGCGTGGTAGCGTCACCTGAGTGAACTCCGGCAAATTCCACATGTTCCGATATGGCATAGACCAAAATCTCACCTTTATTGGCCACTGCGTCTATTTCAATTTCCTTGCAACGTTCCAGAAACTCCGAAATAACTACCGGATGTTTCTTCGACACATCGGTTGCCAGTTTCAGAAAGTTTTCCAGTTGTGAAGCATCGTAGCACACATTCATGGCAGCACCTGAAAGTACATACGACGGACGAACCAGCACAGGATAACCGATTCCCTCAACAAAATCATTTACATCGTCGAACGTGGTCAACTCTTTCCAGCGTGGTTGGTCAATTTTCAAGGCATCGAGCATCGACGAGAATTTATGCCGGTCTTCCGCGCGGTCAATGTCAACGGCTTGTGTGCCTAAAATCGTGACTTTTTCGCCGGCTAACTTCAATGCTAAATTGTTTGGAATCTGTCCTCCGGTAGAAACGATTGTTCCCATGGGATTTTCCATTTCAATAATATCCATCACGCGTTCAAAGCTGAGTTCGTCGAAGTACAGCCGGTCGCACATATCGTAGTCGGTCGAAACTGTCTCGGGATTGTAATTGATCATAACCGATCGAAAACCTTCCTTACGAATGGTCATCAGTGCATTTACACCGCACCAGTCGAATTCCACCGACGAACCGATACGGTAAGCTCCCGAACCAAGTACTACCACAGAGCGGTGATCGCCAAGGTATTTCACGTCGCTGGCTATTCCGCCATAAGTCAGGTACAAATAATTGGTTTGAGCCGGATATTCGGCTGCCAGCGTGTCAATTTGTTTAACCACCGGAACAATACCGAGTTTTTTACGGTGATTGCGGGTTAGTTTTATTTTTTCGTCTATTTCGTCGTTGCTGCATTTGGTAACCAAACGAGTTATTTGGAAATCGGAGAAACCGGTTAGTTTTGCTTCTGCCAATAATTCATTTGGCAATGTTTCCAAAGAATTGAAAGTATGAAGTTTGTGTTCCAATGCAACAATTCGTTGCAATTTATACAGAAACCAACGGTCGATTTTGGTCAACTCATGCAAACGATCGATTGAATACCCGCTGTGTAAAGCCTGTGCCAGATAAAATACCCGTTTGTCTGTGGGTTTGGAGAGAGCGGTGTCAACATCATCTGCATAAAAATCTTTGTTGGCAACGAATCCATGCATTCCTAATCCAATCATTCGCAATCCTTTCTGGAAAGCTTCTTCGAAATTACGTCCGATAGACATAATTTCGCCCACCGATTTCATGCTGCTTCCCAACTGACGCGAAACGCCCTGGAATTTACCTAAATCCCAACGAGGAATTTTACAAACAATGTAGTCGAGAGCCGGTTCAAAGAATGCCGAAGTATTTTTTGTCACCGAGTTTTTCAGTTCCGGTAATCCGTAACCAAGACCCAATTTTGCAGCCACGAAAGCCAACGGATAACCGGTTGCTTTAGACGCCAATGCCGACGAACGGCTGAGACGGGCATTTACTTCGATCACACGGTAATCTTCCGAAGCAGGATCAAAAGCATATTGCACATTACATTCACCCACAATTCCTATATGACGGATAATGCGGATAGCGAGTTCACGAAGTTTGTGATATTCGCGGTTGGTAAGTGTTTGCGAAGGTGCCACCACGATACTTTCGCCGGTGTGAATTCCCAACGGATCGAAGTTTTCCATGTTGCAAACCGTAATACAATTGTCATATTTGTCGCGAACCACTTCATATTCAATTTCTTTCCAGCCTTTCAGCGATTTTTCAACCAAAACCTGTGAAGAGTAAGCAAATGCTTTATCAACCAATTCTTTCAATTCTTCATCGTTGTCGCAAAAACCGCTACCCATACCGCCCAACGCGTAAGCAGCTCGCACAATGACCGGATAACCCAGTTCGTTGGCTGCTCGGAGCGCATTTTCAAGATCATTTACAGCTTCACTTTGGATATATTTTATATCAATTTCCGATAATTTTTGGTTGAAAATTTCACGATCTTCAGTATCTATAATCGATTGTACGGGCGTTCCAAGAACGCGTACATTGTATTTTTCAAAAATCTTATCTCTAAATAATGCAACTCCACAGTTTAATGCAGTTTGTCCACCAAAGGATAGGAAAACGCCGTCAGGACGTTCTTTTTCAATAACACGTTCAACGAAATCTGGTGTAACTGGCAGGAAATATACTTTGTCGGCAATTCCTTCCGAAGTTTGCACGGTGGCAATGTTGGGGTTGATAAGCACCGTTTCAATGCCTTCTTCTTTCAACGCTTTCAACGCTTGTGATCCAGAATAATCAAATTCACCGGCTTCGCCAATTTTCAATGCACCAGAACCAAGAACCAATACTTTTTTGATTTCACCCTTGTTGATTTGTTTATCTTCATGAGTAGTTTTGAGTTTGGCAACACATTCTTCCTCAATTAATTGTGGAATGGTTTTTTTAATTCCTTCGAGCGTTTTAATAAATACATCGAATAAGAATTCCGTATCGGTAGGACCGGAAGAAGCTTCGGGGTGGAATTGTGCCGAAAACCACGGCTTTGTTTTGTGACGGATTCCTTCATTGGTTCCATCGTTCATATTTACAAATAACGGTTCCCAGTCAGCTCCCAATGTTTTATTATCAACAGCGAAGCCGTGATTTTGTGAAGTGATAAAAGCGCGTTGCGTTCCAACTAATTGTACCGGTTGGTTGTGGCTGCGGTGACCGTATTTCAGTTTGTAGGTTTTTGCACCTCCGGCAACGGAAAGTAACTGGTTTCCCATACAAATACCGAAAATTGGTTTGTTGGTGAGCATGGCAGTTTGAATGTGGCGAACGGTGTCTTTCGCGTATTCCGGATCGCCGGGACCATTTGTAATAAATAATCCATCATATTCAATGTGGTTGAAATCGTAATCCCAGGGCACACGAATTACCGTAGTGTCACGATTCAAAAGACAACGGATAATATTGTGTTTTACGCCACAGTCCACCAACAGCACACGGTGCTTTCCGGTTCCGTAAGTAATAACTTCGGTGCAACTTACTTTTGCAACCTGATTTTCGTCATCAGGATTGATAAACTCAATATCTTCGCCATCGGGGAAAACAAACTTACCTTTCATCGTCCCTTTTTCACGTACCAACTTGGTCAACTCACGGGTGTCCACACCAAAAATCCCGGGAACTTCATTTTCTATCAACCATTCGCTCAGGCTTTTTCCTGCATTCCAGTGACTATATTCAAAAGAAAAATCGGAAACAATCAGGCCGGTTGCTTGAATTTTTTCCGATTCGTAAAAAGTTGAAAGTCCGTTTTGGATAGTGTCATTCGGAACGCCGTAATTTCCAACCAACGGAAACGTTATCGTCAATAATTGACCGGCGTAGGATGGGTCGGTCAAACTTTCGGGATAACCAACCATGGCGGTATTAAAAACAACTTCACCGGCTACCGGTTTCTCGTAACCAAATGATTTTCCTTTAAAAACAGTTCCATCTTCCAGCACCAAGTGGAAAGGTTTGTAGTTTTGCATAAGTATATTCTCGTCCAAATTTGTGCAAAAGTACTGCTTTTTCTTGTATCGTACAACCCCGGTTTCTTGAAATCACCCTTAATTTAATGGTTTTTATTAGAACAGTTATCTTTTTGTCAATAAATGAGTTGAAAGAGAATAATTATACCGATTAAAAAAGATTTTGCTGTGATTAGGCAGAATAATCGAACAAAAAACGTCCGATAAATCCCGAACGTTTTAGTATTATATATGTATAACTGAGATTTATTTTTCCAGTCTTTTCATAGCTTCTATTGTGTTCTCACGACTACCGAAAGCCGAGAAACGTACATAGCCTTCACCACTTGCGCCAAATCCGGCTCCGGGAGTGGTAACGATATTCTTTTCTTTTAATAAATAATCGAAATATTCCCAACTACCCATTCCTGCCGGAGCTTTTGCCCAAACATACGGTGCATTTACTCCACCAAAGATAGTATATCCGGCTTTCAATAAGCCTTCGCGAATAATGCGTGCATTTTCAGTATAGAAATCAATCAGTGCTTTTACCTGTTTTTTGCCTTCGGGGCTGTAGGTAGCTTCTGCTGCACGTTGCACAATATAGGAAGTTCCGTTGAATTTAGTACATTGTCGACGATTCCACAGTTTGTTTAATGCAACAGCCTCTCCTTTTTTTGAATAACCCATCAATTGTTTCGGAACAACCGTATAACCACAACGTGTTCCTGTAAATCCGGCAGTTTTAGAAAAACTTCGAAATTCTATGGCTATATCTTTGGCGCCTTCAATTTCATAAATGCTATGGGGAACATTTTCTTCGGTTATAAATGCTTCGTAAGCAGCATCAAAAAGTAAAATCACTTTGTTAGCTTTGGCATATTCTACCCATAAGGTCAGTTGTTCTTTTGTCAAAGTTGTTCCTGTTGGGTTATTAGGATAACACAAATAGACCAAATCAACTTTTTCTGTTGGAAGAGCAGGAACGAAATTATTCTCTGCATTGCACGACAAATAAACCAAATTTGTCCATGCGCCGCTTTCAGTTGGCTCACCTGCACGTCCTGCCATGGCATTTGTGTCAACATAAACCGGATAACTTGGATCTGTAATGGCAACACGATTGTTTACATCGAAAATATCGCCAATATTTCCGGTATCGCTTTTTGCACCATCGCTTACAAATATCTCATCTTCAGCAATGTCGATGCCTTTGTTTGTGAAATCATTAATTACGATTGCTTCACGTAAAAATGCATAACCTTGCTCCGGCCCGTAACCTCTGAAAGTTTCAGCATTGCGTTGTTCATCAGCTGCTTTAATCATTGCATCAACCGATGCATCGGGTAGGGGAAGGCTAACATCGCCTATTCCCATACGAATGATAGGGGCTGTTGGGTTTTCTTCTTTGTGTTGCGCTACTCGCTTTGCAATTTCCGAAAACAAATAAGTTGCCGGAATTTTTATAAAATTATCATTAATCTGAGCCATAATTTTTTAGAGATAACCCCTAACCCCTAAAGGGGAATCAGAGAAGTTAGTAGTAATTTATTTATTAAGTTGAAAAATGTGAGAAAAAACTATTATTGTTCCCCTTTAGGGGTTAGGGGTCATATTTCACCTTCGAAGACAGTTGTCGCACTTCCGCTTAAGTAAACATGATTGTTTTGTTCGTTCCATTCAATATCCAGTTCACCACCAATAAGCTCCACTGTGGTTTTGTGAGAAGACAAGCCATTCAAAACTCCGGCCACAACCGATGCGCAAGCCCCTGTTCCACATGCCATTGTTTCACCTGAACCACGTTCCCAAACGCGCATTTTCATCCTGTCTTTCGAAATTATTTCAATAAATTCTGTATTTGTGCGACATGGAAAAATGGGTGCATTTTCAATTTTGGGACCGATTTTTGATAAATCTAGTTTGTCAATGTCATTAGTGAAAATTACCGCGTGAGGATTTCCCATTGAAACGCAGGTAATATTATATTCAATCGAATCGTCGAAAATGACATGTTCGTTTACAACTCTTGATTTTTCGATGGTTGTCGGTATTAAACCTGATTCCAAAATGGGTTCGCCCATGTCAACAGTAACACTTTCCACTATATTGTCAGATCCTAAAAATAATTTCAATTTTTTTGTTCCTGCCAATGTTTCTAATGTTAATTCGGTTTTTGTTGTTAAACCTTTATCATAAACAAATTTACCGATACAACGTGAAGCATTTCCACACATTTCAGCTTCAGAGCCATCGGCATTCAACATTTGCATTCTAAAATCGCAAGTTTCTGATGGTAAGATTAATACTAAACCATCTGAGCCTATTCCTTTGTGTCTGTCGCTCCAACGAATAGCAAATTCAGTCGGATTGTCAATTTTTTCTACGAAACCATTCACGTAAATATAGTCGTTGCCGGTTCCATGCATTTTGGTGAATTTCATTTTTAATATATTAATGTCATTATGATCATGCAAAATTAATTATAATGATTGAAATTTGAATTAATTGCAGATAATCGTTTTTGTAATTTATTTGTTGGTTACGAAATGAAACAGAATGATTTTATTTAATAATAATATCACTCTTTTTTGTGTTTATTTTTTTTGAATTGTAATTCTGATGGTTTTTTGAAACTGAATTTAAAACATGAATTTTCTTATTTGTGAATTAAGCAAAGTGCCGTCTTAAACTATTGATTTTAAGCTTTTATTTATCTTTTCAATATACTCAAGGAGTTTATCTCGTCCAACTCGTTTTTCAGATGAAGTAAGGAAAATA
>JADGPS010000037.1 GCA_017882285.1 Paludibacter sp.
CATAGTAGATGACCTTTTAAAAGACAAACGCCCTCGAAAATATGAAATTCGAGATATATTTGATGGCATCTTCTATTTGCTTAAAACGGGCTGTCAATGACGTATGCTTCCACTCTGTTTTCCACCTTGGGAAACAGTTTATTACTATTTCACTGTTTGGAAGCATAAAGGAACTATTGAACTAATTCACGAACACCTTCGTGATAAAGTATATAGTTTATACTATTATAGTCTTTATTAATTATTTATTGATTTACAATATATTAGACTGTATTTTACGTTTCAATTCCCATCAAATCTAAGTAAGTTAGTCCAATGAATTTTTAGCTCATCTGCTAATCGATGAACGGCCATGCCTCTTTTTAGAAATGTATTAACAATAAACTTTCCCATTTATAGTAGTTTTATGCAAATATAGTCATTTGTTATATATTTCTATAACACAGCATTAAATACGACATAATATCATAATTATTAGGGATTATATAAGTTGGCTGTACATAGGAATTTAATTCTAAATAAAATGATAATCTACATATCAATAATTCTTATAAAATGGCTCAGCCACAAACTTTGTAAACTCCTCTGTTTTAACTACACTTCTGCTTATCACCTGAAATGGTTCAAGACGTGCAATTTCGGATTGTAGGTTATTTGTAAGATTGTCCAAAAGTTTCAACAAACAATTAATGTTCCTATAAAGCATTTTCTTCCATAACCTCGGGATTGCTAAACGGAACAAGATAAGTTATGAGGAATGATGGAATGGTAGCCAGCAACACCCAGGCAAAAAACAATTTATAACCAAGGAAATCACTTAAATAGCCACTTAACATGGAGGGAATCATAAAACCAAGATTCATTATTCCACCTGCAAAAGCATAATGTGCCATTTTATATTTACCGGGAGCTATTTGCTGCATGATGAACAAAATCAACCCGACGAAACCAAAACCATACCCAAAATACTCCAATACAACTGCAGCACCTATAATATATAGATTATCGGGCTGAGTAAATGCCAGGAAAGCATAAACTGCAAAAGGGACATTAAAACAGAAACAAAGAATCATCAATGTATTCTTCAATCCTTTTTTAGCAGTATAATACCCGGCCAAAATAGAGCCAAGAACAAAAGCTATTGCACCAAATAAGCCGTATACAATTCCAATTTCAGAAGTTGTGAGACCGAGGCCTCCTTGTCCACGGGCAGCTTTAAAAAACAAGGGAGCAATTTTAATGGCAAAACCTTCAGCAAAGCGGTAAAAAATGACAAACAAGATGCACCATACTATATTCTTTTTTTGAAAAAATGTTTTAGCTACATCTTTCAATGTCTCTATTCCTTCGTGAAATGTTTTCACTTCGGTAGCAGTGCCACCCGAAGGCAGCATCTTTAGGTGATACAATCCAAGACTAATCATTATAACTCCATAAATTGCCATCACAATCATCCATGCATGAACAACTCCCAACCGCACTTCCAACTGACCGGCAACATACACCAGAGCACCTCCGGATAGTATTTTAGCAGTATTATAAAAAGCACCCTGCCAACCAACATATTTTGCCTGTAAACGGGGAGTCAGTTCAGTAAGATAAATTCCATCAGTGGCAATGTCGTGGGTAGCCCCGCTAAAGGCAATAATAGCTAACATGGCAATGGAATATGTAAAGAAATTGGGCAAGGGGAGTGAGAGGGCAACAAGTCCAAAAGTTATGCCGGTAACCATTTGTGTCCCCACAACAAAGTGTTTTTTTGTTTTAAACATTTCCAACAGAGGACTCCATAAGGGTTTTAGCGTCCAGGGAATCATAATCAATGAAGTCCAGAATGCAATTTGGGAATCGGAAATTCCAAGGTTTTTAAACATCAATGAAGAAGCGGCTGCAATAGCGACAAATGGCAGTCCCATGGCAAAATAGACGGAAGGCACCCAAAACACTGGATTCTTACTATTGGAATTTATTAAACTCATTGAAAAGTGATTATAGAATTATAGATATACATTTAGTTGAACCGGGGTTCAATTTATAATTAAATCAACCCTAACATTTTGCTCCGAGCAAGCATACATGCTCCCACAACACCGGCTTTATCACCAAGTTTGCTAAGTTTTATGGAACTATCTTTACTCACAAGGTTTAATGAGTATTTCTTAACAGCACTGCGGATTGGAAGAAGCAAATAATCGCCCGTAAGAGCAACCACTCCACCAATGATAACCAACTCCGGATTAAACAAATTAATTAGTCCGGCAATGTGTTTTCCCAGTGTGTTACCTACTTCTTCAATAAGTTCGATAGCAAGCATATCTTCTTTCATGGCAGCTTCCAGAATATCTTCCTGAATAATGTGTTCTCCTTTTTTCATTCTTTTTTCAAGAATAGAAGAATTACCTTCTGCTATTTTTTCTAAAAACCGCCTATAGATGAACGAACCTGAAGCCTGAGTTTCAAGGCAGCCTTTTTTACCGCAATGGCAAAGGACTTCATTATCGAATGCACTTAAATGTCCAAATTCACCAGAGAATCCCGATTTACCATAATACAACTTGCCATCAATGATAATGCCCAGACCCAAGCCCCAGCTTACATTCACAAATAATATATTTTTCTCGCCTTTGACCAAGCCACTCATAAATTCACCATAGGCCATTGACCTGGAATCATTGTCAATGGTGACATGCATGCCAAGGTGTTCCTGGAATATTTCACTTAACGGCTTTTCACTGAAAAAGTAAATACTGTAGCTATGGCCTGTCTCAGAGTTCACACGTCCTGATATATTTATGCCCGCACTTAGAATTTTAGGTTTTGGTATCGATAGATGATCCACGAAATCATTAATGATAATACATAATTTATCAAAACTATCCTGCGTATTTTCATAATTAAAGGGGATACTGAATTTTGATTCAACCATATCCCCTTTGAAATTAATCAAGCCAATATTTATCCAGATGTGTTTTATATCCACCCCCACAAAATAACCTGAGTCAGGATTTACACCATATATATTGGGTCTTCGGCCGCCTGTAGTTTCCTGCTTACCAAAATCGACCACATACCCTTCTTCTATTAATTCAGTAACCAACTTTGTTACCGTTGGCACACTCAAATCCATTTCCTTACCTAAATCAGCTAATGTATTTTCACCATTATTGATATAGTATCGGATGATGTTTATTTTAAGCAGGGCATTTTTTGATCCAAGTTCAATCTCTTCAATTAATGTACGTACCATAAAAAATAATTTTATAATCAAGCTGCAAATATAATCTTTTTTTTGTTAATAGAGCACATTTTCAAAAATAATGAACAATATAAATAAAACGGAACGTTTGTTTTGATATTCAAAATATGTTATACAACATATTGGTAAATATATATCAATAAATAAAGATATATAATAAATTATTTTAATTATGTTTGCACCATTATTAAAACAATAGATAATATTGAAGTACGACAGATAAAAAATAATTAATAAAATATCAACTCGCCGTATCTAATATAATAGAAAATAAGTTGAAATTTTGAAAGATATGTATCAGCGGAATGAATAAGATATAATATGCGATTTACACTATTTATAAGAGAAGTACATTATAATAGAAATATAAAACAGGTTTATACTAGAATATTAAAGTAAGAACAACTTATAGAATATGAAAATCAAAGCAACATTTATAGACGAAATCAGTCATGACATACCTCATCAAAACTGGGGTGCAACTGAATGGGATGCAGATTTTGCAAATATGAAAGCAATAGGAATAGAGATGGTAGTCCTTATCCGATCGGGATATAAGCGTTGGCAAACATTCCCATCAAAGGTTTTAAGCAAAGAAGAAAAGTGTTATAACCCTCCTATTGATTTGGTAAAGCTTTTCCTTGAGCTCAGTGGCAAATATGATATGCAGTTTTATTTTGGTTTGTATGATTCAGGCAGATACTGGGTTGATGTTGATTTTTGGATGAATGGCAATTACGAACGCGAAGTGCTTGTAAACAGAAAACTGATTGATGAAGTGTGGCAGAAATACGGATCTTACAAATCATTTGCCGGTTGGTATTTATCACAGGAATGCAGCCGAAATAATGGAAAAATAATTGAAATGTTCTCTCAATTAGGATTGTATTGCAAATCTGTTTCAGGTGGATTGCCTGTAATGATCTCTCCTTATATAGATGGGAAGAAAAACATTAGCCAATATACCGCCGAAACGGCAAAAACAGAGGCGGTCACACTAAAAAATCACGAAAAAGAATGGGGTGAGATTTTTGAAGGAATTCAAGGTGCAGTAGACATTGTTGCATTTCAGGATGGTCATGTAGACTATGATGAATTAGTAGACTTTTTGAAAATCAACAAGAGACTTTGTGATAAATACGGTTTACAATGCTGGACGAATTCCGAAACATTCGATCGGGATATGCCCATCAAATTTTTACCTATTAAATGGGAAAAACTGAAATTAAAATTAGAATTTGCTGCTGAGGCAGGAATTGAGAATGCCATTACATTTGAGTTTTCGCATTTTATGAGTCCACAATCGGCATATTTACAAGCAGGACATTTGTACAACCGTTACCGGGAATACATAAATCAATAAAACAAAAGATAACGATGGATTTTAATAAATTGGCAGAACAGTATAAGGACGAATTATTGAACAATGTAATTCCCTTCTGGCTTGAGAACTCACAGGATAAAGAATTTGGAGGTTATTACAGCTGCCTTGACAGGACCGGGAATGTATATGATACAGATAAATTTGTTTGGCTACAGGGACGCGAAGTATGGATGTTTGCAATGCTCTATAATAAAGTAGAGAAACGCAAGGAATGGTTGGATTGTGCTATTCAGGGTGGTGAATTTTTGAAGAAGTACGGACACGATGGGGATTACAATTGGTATTTTTCATTAACCCGCGAAGGAAAACCTCTTGTTGACCCTTACAATATTTTCTCGTATATATTTGCCACGATGGCATTTGGTCAGTTGAGCCTAGCTACGGGGAACAAAGAATACGAGCAAATTGCTAAAACGACATTTGAAAAAATCATTTCAAAAGTTGACAATCCAAAAGGTAAATGGAATAAGGCACATGAAGGTACCAGGGAATTGAAAAACTTTGCCCTGCCAATGATACTTTGCAATCTGGCTATAGAAATAGAACATTTACTGGATAAGAAATTTTTAGACGAGACAATTGACACATGCATAAAAGAGGTGATGGAGGTGTTTTATCACCCTGAATTGGGAATTATAGTAGAAAATGTAACGCTGGAAGGTGAACTGTCCGACACTTTTGAAGGAAGGATTGTCAATCCAGGGCATTCAATTGAGGCAATGTGGTTTATCATGGACCTTGGTGAACGTCTGCATCGTCCTGAATTAACACAAAAAGCCACGGATATCGCTTTGAAGATGGTAGAATATGGTTGGGACAAAAAACACGGAGGTATTTTCTACTTTATGGATAGGTTAGGTTGTCCACCTCAACAATTGGAATGGGACCAGAAGCTATGGTGGGTACATGTAGAAACATTGATTACAATGTTAAAAGGTTATCAATTGACAGGATCAGAAGAATGTTTAAACTGGTTTTTGAAATTACATAAATACACATGGTCACACTTCAAAGACACCGAATATCCAGAATGGTTTGGTTATTTAAATCGCCAGGGGGAAATATTAATTGATTTAAAAGGGGGAAAATGGAAAGGATGTTTCCATGTGCCACGTGGTATGTACCAATGCTGGCAAGTGTTGGAAAAAATAAAAAAAGACAAACACCTTACAAAAAGAATTTTATATGCTATTGATTAAGAAAATAAATATATTGATTTTTTCTGTAATATCTTTACTATTTTGCTCATGTGTTACGCAAAAAGTTGATGTATTGGTGATTGGTGGAGGTGCCAGTGGAACTACTGCAGGCGTTCAGTCAGCACGATTAGGGGCAAATACCCTGATTGTTGAAGAATTCGACTGGTTGGGTGGTATGCTGACATCAGCCGGTGTAAGTGCCATTGATGGGAATAACAAACTTCCAGGAGGGTTATGGGGTGAGTTTCGTGACAGCCTGGCATTGAGATACGGAGGAGTTGATAAACTGAAAACGGGCTGGGTGAGTAACACTTTATTTGAGCCTTCAGTTGGGGCACATATCTTACTCAATATGGTGCAAAATGAACCTTTAGCTCACGTTTGGTTTAAAAGTTCATTTATTTCTGCCAAAAAGATAAAAAATGGTTGGAATGTATTAGTTTTTAAGAATGGAGAAAAACGGAATATTAAAACTAAAGTGCTAATAGATGCTACTGAACTTGGTGATGTGGCAAAGGCGTGTGGCGTAAAGTACGATATTGGTATGGAAGCTAAGTTGGTGAGTGGAGAAGATATTGCACCCGACAAAGCAAACGATATTGTTCAAGATCTTACTTATGTGGCTATTCTTAAAGATTATGGAAAAGGTGCTGATAAAACGATTCCTAAGCCCGAAGGGTATGATCCATCTCCATTTTATTGCAGTTGTAAGTCACCAAATTGTATTCATCCAAAAGAGGCAAAGCGACTATGGGTCTGCGATTCGCTAATTACTTATGGTAAATTGCCAAATAATAAGTACATGATTAATTGGCCTATAAAAGGAAATGATTATTATCTGAATCTTATTGAGATGACTCAAGGGCAAAGAGTTTTGAGTTTACAAAAAGCAAAACAATTCACTCTCAATTTTGTGTATTATTTGCAAACTGAATTGGGATTTAAAAATTTAGGTTTGGCTGATGATGAATTTCCTACCTCGGATAAGATGCCTTTTATTGCATATTATCGGGAGTCACGTCGCATACATGGATTGGTTCGCTTCAATATTAACTATATCACCAAGCCATACGATCAGCCGGAGAAATTATACCGAACAGGAATAGCTGTGGGTGACTATCCGGTAGATCATCATCATACCCGTTATCATGAATGGGAAAAATTGCCGGATTTACATTTTTATCCGATACCTTCCTATTGTTTGCCTTTGGGAGTGATGTTACCCCAGTCGGTGAAAGGTTTAATTGTAGCCGAGAAATCCATTTCTGTATCGAACCTTGCCAATGGTACTACACGATTACAACCCGTTGTTATTCAAATAGGTCAGGCAGCTGGTGCGGTAGCAGCATTAGCTATAAAAAATCATATCGATGTCTCTCAAATTTCAGTTAGAGATGTTCAAAATGCACTCTTGAAGGCAAAAGGTTATATTATGCCATATCTTGATGTACCTCCAACTGATCCGCTTTTTTTATCCTTGCAACGGATAGGTGCAACCGGTATACTCAAGGGTGTGGGGAAAAACGTCGCTTGGTCAAATCAAACTTGGTTTCGAGCCGATGACCCGATGATTGAAAAAGAATTAGTTGGATTGAACGACATTTACCCTTCTGTCAATATCGTCTTGTCGGATGAAAAAATAACGTTGAAAAAGGCAATAAACCTAATAGAAACTATTGCTAAATCAGAAAAAATAATTTTGCCCAAAGATGCCACTCTAAAAATTCTCACAAAATTCGGTATTACAAATTTAGTTCCTCAACGCGTGATTCTTCGTAAGGAAATGGCAATTTTGATTGATCAGTTGTTGGACCCGTTCAATCGCAAGCCGGTGAATATTAAAGGTGATTTTATTCATTAAAGAATGGGCAAGTATTGGTTAATAAGTAGGACAGAACTTTGAATTGTATGAATAAATTAATTTATTGGTGTTTTGTTTGGTTGGTTTCATTTGGGTTTAATAAACTCAGTGCGGAAGACTGTACCCACTATGTGGATCCTTTGATTGGCAGTGCCGGTCATGGACATGTATTTGTGGGTGCAAGTCGTCCGTTTGGCATGATGCAACTTGGGCCTACTAATTTATTAACCGGATGGGATTGGTGTTCCGGCTATAACTATTCCGACAGTACAATTATCGGGTTCACGCATACACATTTGAGCGGAACAGGTATAGGCGATTTGGGTGATATTTTATTTATGCCGGTTTCGAAAGATGTGCCTCTTTTCAAAGGAAAAATAACCGATATGGAGAACGGTTATCTCTCTACATATTCACATACAAAAGAAATTGTGCATCCCGGTTATTATTCTGTGGTGTTGAATAAATACAATATCAAAGCGGAACTAACAGCAACTGAGCGTGTAGGCATGCATAGGTATACATATCTCAATAATGGAATGCATCGTTTGGTCATTGATTTGGAAGAAGGTATAGGACCTGGGTTTGGAGATAGAGTTGATACAACCTTGGCTTCATCTATTCATCAAATTGATTCTGTTACAATAGAAGGTTACAGATTTTCGAGGGGTTGGGCAAAAGATGAAAAACTATTTTTTGTGACCAAGTTTTCTCATCCATTTAGCTTTGTAAAATTACAAAAGGACGGGAATCTTATAGTTGCCAGATCAGCAGACGGTAAAAGTATAAAAGCGATTCTAGATTTTGGGGTTAGCAATCAGATAGTTGCAAAAGTTTCACTCTCGTATGTGAGTTGCGAAAATGCTCGAAACAATATGAATGCAGAACTTCCGGGCTGGAATTTTGAAAAAACTGTTAATGATGCTTCTGCTGCCTGGAATAAAGTATTAGGAAATATTAGCGCCACATTTGCAGATATGCATCAACAACGTACTTTCTATACAGCATTATATCACACCATGATAGCTCCGTCAATATTTTCAGATGTCAATGGCGATTACAGGGGTGCTGACGGTAAAGTATACACGGCAAAAGGCTGGACAGCATACACCACTTTCTCCTTGTGGGATACCTATAGGGCTTCACATCCATTATTTACATTGACGGCTCCCGAGCGAGTGAGCGATTTTATTAATTCATTTATTGCTATTTATAAGCAGCAGGGACGTTTGCCTGTTTGGCATTTGATAGGTAATGAAACTGATTGCATGGTTGGTTATCATGCTATTCCCGTAATTGTCGATGCTTATTTCAAAGACATAAAAGGATTTGATGTAGAGCAAGCTTATGAAGCGATGAAGTCATATGAAAACGTTAATTTGCGAGGATTGCCTTTCATTAAAAAATATGGTTACATTCCTGCCGATCTGGAAATTGAATCGGTTTCATCAGGGCTTGAGTTTTGTATAGATGATTGGTGTATTGCAAAAATGGCTAAAGCCTTAGGGAAGACGAAAGATTATGCTCATTTCAGTAAACGCTCCGAAGGTTATTCTGCTTACTTTGATAAAAAAAGTTTGTTTATGCGAGCTAAATTGAGTAATGGAACTTTCAAATCAGGTTTTGATCCTTCGCATTATTTGCATACAGCCGATGATTATATTGAAGGTAATGCATGGCAATATACTTGGTTGGTACCACAAAATGTAGAAGGAATGATTAAACTATATGATTCGCCAAATCAATTTATAAGTCATTTAGATAATTTATTTTTAGCGAGTTCGAATGTGGCTGCTGGAGGTTCGATGGATATGACCGGTATGATAGGACAATATGTACACGGAAATGAGCCAAGCCATCATATTGCATATCTCTATGCATTTGTAGGGCAACAATGGAAAACTGCAGAAAAGGTGAGACAAGTGATGCGGTTGTTTTACAATGATACACCCTCCGGTTTGTGTGGCAATGAAGATTGTGGGCAAATGTCGGCCTGGTATATCTTTTCAGCATTAGGATTTTATCCGGTTAATCCGTCAAATGGTGTTTATG
This sequence comes from Paludibacter sp., assembly GCA_017882285.1. Taxonomy (GTDB): domain Bacteria; phylum Bacteroidota; class Bacteroidia; order Bacteroidales; family Paludibacteraceae; genus Paludibacter. The sequence goes on from JADGPS010000037.1 coordinate 9,753, forward strand.
TGCTGGGAAGTCCATTGGTTGATAGAGCTGAAATACAAGTGCCAAATGGAAAAACATTTGTTATAAAAGTCAAAAACAACTCAAAATCAAATCAGTACATACAATCAGCAACTTTGAATGGAAAGCCATACGATAAAAGTTATATCACCCACAAGGATATAAAAAATGGAGGATTTTTTGAATTAAAAATGGGCAGTCGTCCAAATAAAAATTTTGGAACTCACATTGAGCAGCGACCTACTTCGGCAATAAAATAAATAAATGAGATAGATATGTAAGAATTTGGGAATTCTATTGAATGAAATCTCGTTCTAACGTGAAAGTATCAAACAAACTTGTATAGAATAATATAGTATGAAAAGAAACATATTGTCACCATTTATAATTTTAATAGTTTTTTTGTTGTTCTCCAGTTGTTTATCTGCTTCAACAATCAAAAAACGTAAATATATGTGGTTCGATTGCGAAGCCAACTACAAGCGGCTCAGCTACCCTGACTCAATAAAATACTATCTCACAAAAATAAAGGAAGCCGGGTTTACTGATGCTGTAGTAGATGTTAAAACCATCATGGGAGAGGTTGTATATAAAAGCAAAATAGCTCCGTTTATGAGTGAGTTTCAAGGCGTGAAACGTGATCCGAACTATGATATGTTGGGCATATTCATCAAAGAAGGTCACAAAATGGGTATCCGTATTCATGCCGCACTTAATATTTTTTGTGGAGGTCACAACTTTATAGACAGGGGAATCATCTTTTCGTCACATCCCGAATGGCAATCAGTGGTGTATATCAACGGGAAACTGATGCCAATTTCAGAAAAAAAATGGGCATACGACGGTATGGTCAACCCTGCAAATCCAGATGTACGAGCCTACGAAATGAGTATATTGAAAGAGTTTGTGTCGCAATACAAAAAGTTAGACGGCGTTATCCTCGACAGGGTACGTTTCGATGGCATCGATGCAGATTTCAGCGAACTTTCGAAAACTGAATTTGAAAAATATGCAGGCATTAAAGTGGAGCGTTTTCCGGAAGATATCATAATCTGGAAGCAGAACGGTAAATCATGGAATTGGGAACGTGGCAAGTATTTCAAGCAGTGGATCGAATGGCGTGCAGGGATCATTAGTGATTTTTTCAAAGATGCACGAAATGAAGTAAAAAAGATTAACCATAAATTAGCTTTTGGCGACTACACGGGTGCCTGGTATCCGGTTTATTATGAAGTGGGAGTAAACTGGGCCAGCAACAAATATGATCCTTCGAAAGACTATGATTGGGCAACTCCGGCTTACAAGAACAGCGGTTATGCAAGTTTGCTTGATATTTACATGACAGGGCTTTATTACAACGAAATAACTACCGACGAAGTAGCTGCAATGAACGAAACGGCAGCCAAAAACAGGATGGAAGCTAATATGGGGAAAGATCGCGATTACTGGTATTCCGTTCAGGGTGGTGCTCAATTGACCAAAAAGGTTATAATGGGAGATGTGCCGGTTACAGGAGGTATTTTAGTGAATGTGTACAAAAATCCTGAACGTTTTGCCAAAGCGTTGCAAATGTCGCTTAAAGAAAGTGATGGTGTAATGGTATTCGATATTGTTCATGTTATTGAGAGAGGATGGTGGGATGCCCTCAAAAAAGGAGTGACGGAGGGTTATTAATAAGATTTTATTACGTATGCAATGAGAACTTTTACTGTTAAAAGTTTCAAATAACTCAATTATAAATTATTGTTAATAACATACAGCTTTGTACTGAAATTCATACGATAGAAATTATATCATCCACAGAGATATAGATATGGAGGTTTATTTGAACTAACAATGGGAAGTCGCTAAAATATGTGTTTTGGAACACATTGATAAACAATATATTTCAGAAATAAAATAAAAAATAACAATGCAAGTAGATAGATAAATTTTATGTAAAACAATTACAAAATCTTTAAAATTTAAAACTTATGAGAAAAATCAGGAAGATTATGGGAATTTTCTTTGCTTGTTTTGTGTTGATAGCCGCACAAGTGTCAGCGCAAACAGTAAAGGGGAAAGTATTAGATGAGCGCGGTGATCCAATCATCGGAGCTAACGTGATTGAAAAGGGAACTCGAAATGGAACAATTACTGATGCAAATGGCATTTTTTTGTTGAAGATAGCTCCTAATACTACAATTTTAACAGTTAGTTATGTTGGCTTTCAAACGAAAGACATAAAGATTGAAGGGCAAAATAATCTAACAATTAGATTGCAAGAAGAAAACAAAGACCTTAGTGAAGTGGTAGTAGTAGGGTATGCAAAACAAAGAAAAGCCACATTAACCGGGTCTGTATCCTCTGTGCAAGGAGCTGCATTAACAGAACGCTCTGTGGCATCACTTTCTACAGCTCTCGAAGGAACAATGCCGGGTGTTACCATTCAACAAACATCAGGAGAACCAGGAGCTGATGGTGCTAATATCCGGATTCGTGGTATTGGTTCTATCAATTCAACTACTTTTCCATTGGTTTTGGTTGATGGTGTTGAGACAAGCGATATTAACCAAGTAGATATGAGTACTGTAGAGAGTGTTTCTGTACTTAAAGATGCCGCTTCTGCCTCAATCTATGGTTCAAGAGCTTCTAATGGGGTTATCATTATTACTACAAAGAGAGGTAAGGAGGGTAAAATAAATGTGACATATAACGGATATGCAACAATGCAACGCCCTGTCAATATGCCAGAGCCTGTACCTGCCTGGCAATATTTGCAATCTGAGTTAGACTCATGGGATAATGCAGGAATTAGCGTTACACCAGATACTCGGACACAGCGGTTGCAACTAATTCAAGATGAAAAAAACTATAAACCAGACAACTGGAACCGCTTTGATACAGATTGGAAAAGTGCTACATTGAAAAATGAGGCATTAATGCAAAATCATACAGTGTCTATCAGTGGAGGAAATGCCAACTTGAAATACTATTCTGCAGGCTCCTATCTATACCAAAACGGCTTGATTGCCAACAATAACTATAGCCGTGCAACTTTACGTGTAAATGCGGATGCAACATTAACCAAATGGGCAAAGTTTAGTCTCGAAAGCAATGTTCGTCAGGGAGTTAGTATAACTCCGGGTGTTTCATCGCCTAAAGCTATCATAAATACAGCATTGTACCTTTTGCCAACACTTTCAGGGGTGAAAGATTTGGATGGTAATTGGGGATACGGTAAAAATGGACTAAATCCTGTTGCTGAAGCCCAAAATAGTGGCACCAATACAAATATAGGATCTGAAGTGGCTTTGAGCGGTACATTAACTGTGACCCCCATTACCAATTTAGATATTTCAGGTCAATATTCACTTCGCAAAACAGGTTCACGTTCAAGTAATTATACTCAGCCTTACGAAGTGTCTCTAAAAGGCATAGACCTTGGTCAATATCCTCCTGTAGATGCAGGAATGGAAAGTTTGAGCGAAACTACACGTAACTATTATCGCCTGCAAGCTACCTACAATTATGATATTGCAAAACACAAATTCAACTTATTGGTGGGAACACAAGTCGAAGATAATTTAAGTACTAATTTTTATGCTTCCAAACAAGGTTATAATTTAGGGCGCTATTATTTAGATAATGGAGATGGAAGTACTGCTTCTGATGGCGGCGGTGCCAGCGATTGGGCAATGCAGTCTTACTATGGTCGTCTTAACTACAATTTTGATGAAAAATATTTAGTAGAAGTAAATGGTCGTTATGATGGTTCTTCTCGCTTTACTTCTCAAAATCGTTGGGGATTCTTTCCGTCCATATCTGCAGGATGGGTAATTTCTCAGGAATCATTTATGAAAAACACACAATCCTATCTCACTCAATTGAAATTAAGAGCATCCTATGGTCTTTTAGGAAATCAAGATATAGGTAATTATCCCTATACAGCAACAGTAAACACTGGTTATAGTTATTGGTTTAACAAACAACTCTCTTCGGGTGTTGCTCAAACAGCCTTGGCTAACAGCAATATTAAATGGGAAAAATCGAAACAAACAGATGTTGGAATAGATGCTGTTTTATGGAATGGAAAACTCAGTATTACTGCGGATTATTATATGAAAGATGTATATGACATGTTGATGCAATTTGCATTGCCTTATTATGCCGGAATGCAACCTGCTTATTCTAACGCAGGGGATATGATAAATAGAGGATGGGAAGTTGTAGTTTCGCATAAAAATAAAATTGGAGAATTTTCGTACGGAGCTAGTTTTACTTTAAGCGATAATCAAAATAAAATAACCAATCTTAATGGAAAAACACCTACCGATGCACAAACTGTAGGTTATCCTTTGAATGGAATGTGGGGATATTTGTCTGATGGTTATTTTCTAGATGCGAACGATGTTGCTAATTCTTTAAGATTAAGTAGTGCTGCACGTCCAGGTTTCATAAAATATAAGGATGCAAACATAGATGGTGTACTTGATTCAAAAGACAGAGTTTATTTAGGCGATTCTTATCCTCATTTTGAGTATGGACTAAAATTGGACGGAGCCTGGAGAGGGTTTGATCTGTTAATATTTATTCAGGGTGTAGGTCAACGCAAAGCTTATATGAGTGGTGTGGGATTAAAACCATTTGCAAATGGAGCCAATCTATTTACGCACCAGTTGGATTCATGGACTCCGGATAATCCAAATGCAGCTTATCCTATCTTATTACCCGAAGCAAACTCTGCTGACAACTTTGTAATGTCGGATAAGTGGGTTCGAGATGGTTCATACGCACGTTTGAAAAATCTTATTTTAGGGTATAATATACCAAAAAGTTGGTGTCAAAAGGCACAGTTGGGAAGTGTTAGAATCTACTTAAGTGGTCAAAACTTATTTACATTGAGCCATTTTTACAAAGGATATGACCCTGAAGTGCTCTATGGAGGATCTATCGGCGGAGAATTTTATCCTATTATGCAAACTTACACCTTTGGTGTTGATTTAAAATTTTAATCCAGAACAGAAAGAATGTTAAATAATAATCATTGAAAAACTCATTTCAAATAAAAAATTGAAATATGAAAAATATAATAAAATACAAGATCAATCCTAAGTTGTTGCTTGCAGCTACTTTAGTGATAGTGTTGTCAGGGTGTAGTGATTACTTGGAGCGAACTCCCAAGAGTCAATACCTATCGTCCGATTTTTTCAACAATGAAGAAGCTATAAAAGAGGGTGCTTCAGGATGTTATCAAATGCTATATCAAAATTTAGAGAGTTACAGTAGTATTCCCCCGATGGTATTGTGGGATTGTTACACTCCTTTTGGTATCGAACGCGCAGACAATAGTTCAATTGGTGTTGGTAATATCGATTTAACTACTAATTATGCTGTGGAATATACATGGGCTACCTTGTACACTTCAGTGGCAAGATGTAATACTGTGTTAGATGGAGCTACCCCTTATATTAATGGGCTTGGTAGTAAAGCAAAACAATATTTTGCGGAAACCAAAATGCTTAGAGTTTATTACTACTGGGAATTAGTCTCTCTGTATGGCGATATACCTTATTTTGCTACTTCAGTAACCGATGATCAGTTGAAAAATATTCCACGCACTCCCTGGAAGCAGGTGGTGGATAGTTTGCTAACCGATATTGACGGCTTAGTTGATAATTTGTCTTGGAAGCAGAGTAGTGACGCTGATTGGGGGCGTATTGACAAATCGTTTGCATATGGAATGAAAGCAAGATTGGCTTTGTATGCAGGCAGTTGGTGTAAATTCGGCTTTGGTAAAGGTGGAGTTCAAGATGCAGCCAATGCTACAAAGTATTTTACTATAGCAGCCGAGGCAGCTAAAAAAGTAATGGATGAAAGTGGCAGAGGTCTTTGCTCCGATTATAATAAACTGTTTACTCGTGCAGGACAGTTGACTACAGACGCCAAAAACGAAAATATTATGCAGATGATCTTTTCCGACCAAGGTGCTACTAAAACACATTATCTCTCGGCAGGCGAAGTATGTCGAACGGTTGGAGGTCAGAGCGGACGCTTCCCCACACAACAATTGGTCGATACTTATGAGAGTTCAAACGGTAAACGTATTGATGATCCTACCTCTGGATATGATCCAAAGAATCCATTTGCAAATCGTGATCCACGATTGAAATATTCTATTTATACTCAACACGATACAATTATTGGAAACACTGGAACAAAAAAATCGAAAATTTTAATGGAGTTGTATAGTCCAAAATTAAAATCGTTTGATGCAGTCGGGAATGTAACGATGATTGATAACCTGGACTATACCGGATCGGTAGCTCAATATGGTTATATACAAAGTGGTGTGGGGTATTTATGGCGAAAGTATGACCATTTCGATGATGAGGGAATATTTGTTCCTACTTATAATTTCATGTTAATGCGCTATGCTGAAATTCTTTTAACCTTTGCCGAGGCCAAAATTGAGTTGAATCAGTTAGATGTAACTGTATCTAATGCAATTGATCAAGTTCGTTCACGTGTAGGTATGCCTTCAATTTTTATTGCAGATCCAACAAGAGCCGGTAATCAGGAAAAAATGAGACAAGTTGTACGTCGTGAACGCAAAGTGGAACTTATCAAAGAGTCACTCTTTTTATTTGATATGCGTAGATGGAGAATTGGTGCTTTGCAGAATGCAGAACCTACTTACGGGTATCCTATTGCAACAGGAGTGAATGCTGCCACAAACACCTATCCCGACGGTTATTCACAAGTTACTTCAGACATGGTACCTTCCTATGGAACAGCCGGTAGCACTAGCGACATGAATGACATTGCCTCGTATGCCTCGTATGCCACTAAGTTGAGAAAGAGAGATGTTTCCCGACCTACGAGCTGGGACGACCGTTACTATGTGTGGCCTATACCTCAAACTGAACGGAAAAAGGCTCCTTGGTTAACTCAAAATGATGGTTATCCTCAGTAATATTTTTTGAAACCTATGAAACTCTTGTTAAACAAGGCAAGAGCTTCATGGTTTCTTGAAAATTATGTTTTTGAGATGAAATCAGTTCCGAAGGCGAAACGAGTGTTGCTTTGCAAACCTTCGGTTCAGATGATCCTAATATTAAAATAAATATATTTACATGAAACGATATTTGTATTTTCTTCTGTTATTTTCTGGTTTTGGAACATTGTTAGCTCAGAAGTCGGATAGAGTAACTATCGAAGCTGCCAGCCCTGACCCAACATTAATAGTAAGAGGTCTCGAAAAGGAAGTGAATGAGGTAAATAATCCGCAATGGAGCAAAACAGATAATGCAATAATGCTTTTTACTTCAGCTTATGGTAAAGAAATAAAAGATTCAAGGACAAATCTTGTAGCTGTTCAAGTGGATGTAAAAATGAAAGTAACAAAGGTACTTAACTACTCTGAGAGAGGTCAAACTCCTTTATTTTCAGAAGTGTTGTCTCTTTCTATTCCTGAAGGAGGTTTTATTCTGGTGGCTTCTGATGATAGTTATAAAACACGAGGATATAAGAAATTTTTGGCAGAAAACTTCCATGAAGGCGATGTACTGAAATTACGAATGAATGGGAAACCTGTAATTTTAGCAAATATAGAAGAATGGGCAACCGGAAAACAAAAATCAGCCCTTGAGCTGGATATTGATCCTATGTTAACTTCATTGAGTGATCGACAATTAGTTTCAGGACATATTATACATTTAGATTCACATAAGGTGAACAAAGTAATAGTTTCAGGACAAGGTGCAAATAGTAATTTGAAAATTGACAATAAAGGATATTTTAAAGGGGAAATAACACTATCTAAGGGCGTTAACTACTTTGATGTAAAATTGATGGAAGATGGACAAGTTATTGATCAAAAATCTTTGGTGGTTTTCCGGAAAGAGAAGAACAGTCAGCCATCTGAAATAGTACTTTGGGTTGAACAATTTCCAAATGCTAAAATGCTGACAGATGATAATGCAATAGAGTCAATGTTACAAAAAGCCAAACAAGCAGGTTTTACAACTATCGGTTTAGATGTGAAAGGACCTGAGGGTTTCGTTTCCTATCGTAAAAATGAGTTGTCAAAATCACCCTATTTTACGAAAATGATTAATCCTGACAAGCGTGTCGCAGATACAGAATTTGACTTGTTGGAATCTATGCTCATACAAGGGCATAAATTGGGATTAAAGGTGCTTGTTAGTTTCAACTTTTTTACAGAAGGGAATGTAACATCAGGCGATTATGCGGTACTGAAGCAACACAAAGATTGGGAAGAGATTGTACAGAGACCTGAAGATAAAGGTAACTTGTTCCGCATTTCAGAAAGCACTGTAGGAAAAGAAGCTGCATTAGGCAAACGTTTGGTATTGGCCTTTGTAAATCCTGCAAATAAGGATGTACAGGATTTTCAATTATCACGTGTCGAAGAAGTATTGAAAAACTATGCTGTGGATGGAATTGTGTTAGACCGTTGCCGATATGATAATTTTTATGCCGATTTTGGTTATGTAACCCGAAATGCTTTTTCCGATTATCTCCGTGCTGAAGGTAAACAATTGACCAATTTCCCTAATGATGCTTTTCATATTGATGATCAAGGCAATATTGTACAAGGAAAATATTTTCTAGAATGGGTTACTTTTCGTTCACAAACTATCAAATCATTTACTGATAGAATAAGAACGTTAGTTAATCAATATAAAAGTACAAAAAATCCGGAATTGAAAATGGCTGCCTATGTTGGGTCATGGTACGAATTTTATTATCAAAATGGCGTGAATTGGGCAAGCTCCGATTTTATCTACAATGATAAATTAGGATTCCCCGAAAGCAAAATTTATACTGAAAAATACTATAAAACCAGTTACTTGGGCAATTTAGATTTCCTTATGATAGGTACCTATTATAAAACAAGGAAAGAGATAAATAAATATATCACACTGGGAAATATATTAACAAATGGACAGTTACCATTATTGGGATCAATGAGTCTCACTGAACTCAAAGACGAGCAACGTAGTGAGGTTTTTAAAGCTTCTTTGTCTGAATCTGCAGGATTGATGATTTTCGACCTTTGCTATGTGCATTGGGATGATTTTCTCAATCAAATGAAACAAGCATTGAGAAAAAAATAAGTTTATAACTATTAAAATACATATTATGAAAACAATGAAAAAAGTAAATTTCGCAATATTTGCGATTGTGCAACTTCTGATTATGGCTTGTACAGACATCACCGATAATCGGTTGTCTGAAGGAGCTCAAATTGTGGGAGTGAAGGTAAACGATGTGCTGTATCTTCCTACCAATGCAAATAATGTGGCTACTATTGTGTTAGCACCGGGCATTGACTTGAGTAATGCTAAAGTGGAAGTTTTGGCCATTAATGGAACGATTCAAGACTTTAATAACAAAACGCAAATGGATAGTCGTAAGCCTTTAACATTGACAGTCAATGGAGACGACGGAACGGTGACACCATGGACGCTAAAAATACAATCGCCCCCGTTGGTTTCTACATTTGCTATTGAGGGTTTGATCGTAAACAAAGCGGATGTGCATTTTGGAACTTCCAGTTTGATTGTACAAGTTCCCAAAGGAACTAATCTTAAAGCTTTGAAAGCGACAATGGATTTTGTGAATGGCACAGTGCAAGATTTTACAAATGGCACAGTGCAAGATTACACAGCTCCACTTACTATTCATGTGTTGGGAGTTGATGGAACAACTGTTTATACTTATAACTTTATTATCACTACAGAATCTGTTGGTCCTGCAGTTATCAAAAGTATGACAATCAATGGTATTGCTACAGATTCGGTAGTTGTGACCGATGCAACAAAAAATATTGTAACGCCTTATGTGAAAGGTTTATCCAATTTTTCTTCTTCTACTGTCACATTAGTTGCCGGTTATGGTAACATAGTTGACGCTTCATTTACAGGAACTGGGCTTAATTTATTGGCTGGTACGGCCACAGTGAAAGTTACTGGATCTGATGGTATTCAAAAAACATTTACTATCGGTGTTCCAAAACTTTCATTAACTCCATTATTATCAATGCCATATTCAAATTTTGGCTTTGGTTCAGATGCTGGAAGTTCTGTCGCATTAAGTGGTCAATACTTCGTGATGGCTAACCACAATACTGGAGGTGTAACACCAATTGGGCCAAATTACTATGATTTATCAGGCAATAGGGTTAATATATTAAGTAAAACAGGTACATCCCTTGATGGTGGTGCTGTTACAGGTATTCGTAAACTAGCTACTGATGACAATGGAGTAATTCTAGGTGTTCAATTAGGTGCAGGTGCAGGAGCAACACAAGTGTTAAATGTGTACAAATGGAACAATGTAACAGATGCTGCACCTTCTGTATATATCAGTTATTCACAGACATCACTTGGCTTTACATATGCTCCTCGTTCAGCAGGAATTAATATTCAAGGGTCATTGTCAGGTAATGCAATTATAACTATACCAATAACGGGGCATACAGATGTATTAGTATGGACGGTAACCAATGGCACTTTGACATCGCCAACTCCAACGATTTTATCGGTAACTGTTTCAGGCACTCCGGGCAACTATAACAGTATTCAACCAATGCCTGTAGGTACACCGGGGTATGTGGGAGCTATAGTAACTGCTTCTACCAATGGTATCTTCAACTTTACATCTACTTTGGCACAAATTTCGAGTCAGACAGGTATGGTTTCGACCGACTGTGATGTATATGCATACAAAGGCCGTGTTTATTTGTCCTATACAGCTTATGTATCAGGTTCTGGAGCGCGTTTCCGTGTTTGCGATATTACTGATGGGCAAGCTAATTCATTCCAAACTCCAATTATGGATGTATTAATGCCTTCTACTCAATCTAATGGTAATGCCACAATGGATGCAGATTTACAAGTAATAAACAGTAAATTATGTGTTGCGTTTACCTGTACTAATATAGGAACCCGTATCTATCAATTAGAAAATTAGTACCTGATCAGAGAAACTTTTCTCTGCCCGCTGAAAAGCGGGCAGAGTTTCAATACATTATTTTTGTGTCGTTTATATGAAGAATTTCAAATCATTAAGGCTTTTGATTAGTTGTTTAGTGGTATCTATTGTTAGTTGTGGAGCTTCAGAAAAAGATGAGCCAACACTCCAGTTCACCACAAATAAATCGTTTCGAGGAACTTGGATTACTAGTGCGGCAAGTCAGGTGCTTTCATCGCGCGATAGCATTCGAGCAGCTGTTAATGTTTGTGATGCTTGTGGTATCAACAATATTTTTGTAGTAGTATGGAATCAAGGACAAACTTTTTATCCTAGTACATTGATGAAAAGTACTTTTGGTGTAGAAATCGCGAGTCAATATGCGGGACGCGATCCATTAAAGGAGATGATTGAAGAGGCGCACAAAAAAAATATTAAGGTACATGCATGGTTTGAATATGGTTTTTCAACATCTTACAGTCAAAAAGGCGGGCTAATTCTGCAAACAAAGCCTACGTGGGCAGCTAAAGACCAAAATGGTAATTTAGTTGTGAAAAACGGCTTCGATTGGATGAATGCTTTTTTGCCAGATGTACAGCAATTTATGCTTGATTTGGTTTCAGAAGTAGTAAGTAATTACGATGTGGATGGTGTCCAAGGTGATGACCGGATGCCGGCTCTTCCATCTACTGCAGGTTACGATGATTATACGGTCAATCTCTATAAACAGCAACACAATGGTATTGAGCCACCCACTAACTACAAAGATGCAGATTGGTTGAACTGGCGCACTGCTTTATTGACAGAGTTTATGGGACGACTGTATAGTACGGTGAAAGGAATAAAATCCTTTGTAACTGTCTCCAGTGCACCAAGTGTTTATCCTTGGGGTCGTGATGAATATTTGCAAGATTGGCCTTCATGGTTAAACAAAGGATATGTTGATTTGGTGATTCCTCAAATATACCGGTATGATATATCAACTTATCAATCGACTTTGGCTCAACAAGTTTCGTACTTGGATACGACCACTAAAACCAAATTTTATCCTGGTCTTTTGCTTCAAAACGGAACATATAATCCAACCGAAGAGTTTTTGAGGAGCATGATTCAAAGTAATCGTGGTTCTGGTTTTTCAGGTGAGGCGTTCTGGTTTTTTGAGGGATTGAAAAAATTTCCTGCTTTTTTTGTGATATACGAACAAGGAAAATTATAGCAAAGAATAAGTTATACAAGACTTTATAGTATTGAAATATTAAAAATAGATTTGATTCAAATACCAAATGACATCTACCTTTGTTTGCGTAGTTTCGTTAACGCGGTATTGCATCTATGAAGTGTTATTATATAGACTAATATTCTTGTATCAATATTTAGAATTGGAAGATTGATTTTTACAAATCAAAGAAATATGATAAAAACAATAAAACAAAAAAGAGCATCTTCATTAGATGCATTGCGTGGTTATGCAATTCTGACAATGGTATTGTCTGGAACAATTGCTAATACACTACCCCGTTGGATGTACCATGCTCAGGTACCGCCGCCCGACCATATTTTCACACCAACCATCTTCGGTATAACGTGGGTCGATTTGGTTTTCCCATTTTTTCTATTTGCGATGGGAGCTGCATTCCCGTTTTCTTTGGGAAGAAAATTTGATCAGGGAGTTTCTGTATGGCACTTATCATTCGACAGTATTATTCGAGGGTTACAATTGGTTTTCTTTGCTATATTTCTACAGCATATTTATCCATGGTCACTTTCCAATCCACAAGATTATCGTGCATGGTTTATTACTTTGGGAGCTTTTTTGTTGTTTTTTCCTATGTTTATGCGCTTGCCCTGGCAGATGCCTCAATGGTTACGATTTGTTATTAAAGCAGGAGCTTACGGAATTGCAATTTTGCTGTTACTCACCCTGAATTATGCTAATGGAAAAACGTTTAACTTATCGAATAGCAATATCATCATTTTGGTACTAGCCAATATGGCTATTTTCGGTTCATTAGCTTATATCTTTACTATTCATAATCGTTGGTGGCGAATAGCTATTCTTCCTTTTATTATGGCTATTTTCTTGTGTAGAACCAGCGATTTTGATGGATCGTGGCAAAAAGCATTGTTCGATTTTACACCTTTCGATTGGCTATACAAATTCTACTATTTAAAATACTTGTTTATTATTATACCAGGGACAATAGCTGGAGAATATCTCATGGAATGGTTGCGTGATTCGACACAATCGGGCATTGAGCAACAGCAAAAAGAAAAAAGGATAGCTATTCTTTTGTTGAGCATCACGGTGTCTCTTATTGTGTGGAATTTATACGGACTTTTTACTCGTCAATTGGTTCTCAACTTGTTTGTTAGCATTGCTTTGTTGGCTGTAGGATTGATATTGTTACATAATGTCACAACAAGCTATATTAAGTTTTGGAAAAAAATGTTTGTAACAGGGAGCTTATTATTGCTATTGGGACTTTTTTTTGAGGCTTTTGAGGGAGGCATTCGCAAAGACACTTCTACTTTTAGTTATTATTTTGTAACCTCTGGCTTAGCCTTTATGGCATTGACATCATTCTCTATTTTATGTGACTTTTTCAGTTGGAAACGTGCTACTGCATTTCTTACCATGTCGGGTCAAAATCCGATGATTGCTTATGTAGGCTCTTCTGTAGTGATTTGCCCATTATTACAAATTACCGGATTGATGAAATATATAGACATGCTGACACAGAATGCCTGGCAGGGTTTGCTCCATGGTGTTATTATTACAGCATTAGTAACTCTTTTGACAATGTTCTTTACTAAGCTAAAATGGTTCTGGCGTACTTAATCGCCCTAAAGATACATATTGCTTATTTATTGTAAGTACTAATGATAATTTAGTTTATACTAATACTTCCTGCTAAATATCACAATTTCAGCATTTTGTTGAAATTCGAAGTATAAACTAATTAAGTGCACGCACTTATATAAAATAATACACTATTCCAATTAATTAAAATTATTACTATTATGTTCAATTTAAAATTCAATCGTTTCTTCGTTATCTCACTCTGTACATATATATTGATAGGATGCGGAACGGATAAACTTGTAGTTCCTGTTATTACAGTGCCAGACCCTATCAACACTTTTTTTACTGGAGAAATTAAACCACCAATTTATTCAGGATGTTTTGCTGGCGCCTATTATCGTAAAGCTATGAGTTCTGAAGATCTTTGGTTGGGTATTACTGGAACCGTTATTTTGCCTACAATTATTTTCGACCCTGCACGGGTCAATCCTGCTAAGCCAGGACAGTATTTAGATAATCCATCTGTATATATGGGTGGCACCGCAAATGGACAAGAAACAGATATAGGTATGACCTGGGAGGTGATTAAAGATGCCAATGGAAATGTTTCTGCAGATCGTCGCGCTTTTAGGCCCTTTTTGCGCCGAGCTGCCTATTCGACAACAGGACAGGCTGCCACTTATCTGAATGCGCCTGCAGTGGCTGATTATTATTGGTATCAGGGTGATACAATTACTATGTCGCTGCAGGTTACGACAACTGGAAACACTCATTTTATTGTACAAGGTGCTGGGAAAAAGTATGAGTGTGATTTTCAAACTGATGGATTTCAGTTGAATACATATATGATATTTAAAAGAGTAAATGCAATTGATCAAGTATCGAATGAGGGCAAGCCAGTTCAGGCAACGAAAACCAAAGTGACAGGTGCTAAGTGGCTTTCTACCTATCTTTATCGCAATTATAAAGGAGATATAGTAAAAGCTCCTATGCACATGACTCGTTTCACTGACATGCGATGTCCCGATTCTAAATACTTTATCATCTCAACCACTGACGAACAAGATAAAGTAGGGGGAGAGTCTTTGCTAATTGATGGGGGCAGTAATTTTAAGTGATAAGATTTTATATTTAACTAATTTTCTAATATTAATTTTAAAAAACAAACTATTATGAAACACTTTGTATCTCTTTTGTTGTATTGTCTGGTTGCAAGTACTTTATCAGCACAACCATACAATCTTTCGTGGACAAAAAAAACCAATCTCACCGGTTTACCTACTGAAGTAAGTATGTACACAACTACTTCAACTCTTAATGGCCGTGCTTTCACCGCTTGGTATGCAATTGCCGATATGAGTACTGGAAATATTGAACTTCGTACGTTGTTGAGCCCAACACTTAAAACACCATCGCAATTTGTGAGTGATTACGGCTCCAATGCCTATGTATGTACCAATGGAGGGTTTTTTGATACTACATCAGGTACCAGTTATAGCTTGGTAATTGACAGAACTTCTGTAGCTGCCAGCAATATTGCATCTGTAACCCGTTCCGCTCTAACGTATTATCCCACTCGTGGAGCATTGGGTGTGGATGCCAATCAAGCTGGAGTGTGTGGCTGGAATTATAGCTTATCTGGAGTGCCTTGGATTTATCCGATTCCAAGCCCTAATGTGGAAGGTTCTACACCACAAGCAGTTCCGAGCACTACTTTCCCTGCCGGTGGACAAAAGTGGACTGCTTATTCAGCTGTTGGCGGTGGCCCTCTTTTAGTGCAAAATAGCACAAGTTTGATTAACTATTCCACCAATTACGAATTGTTACAATCGGATGTGTATGGAAGTGGAGTTTTAAATCCTCGAACTGCTATAGGATATACAGCCGATGGGAAAATGGTTTTATTGGTCTGCGATGGTCGTAATCCGGGTGTCAGCGAGGGGGCTTCATTGGATGAACTTGCTCAGATAATGATAGAATTGGGTTGTACCAATGCCTTAAACTTAGATGGCGGTGGTTCTTCGGCGATGATTGCTGCTGGCACTTGCCTGAATAACCCTTCTGACGGTGCACAACGTCCCATACCTTCGGCTGTTATGTTTGCTAAAAGAGAAGCTACAGTTGTTCCTCCAAGCTTTACTCAACTTTGGAATTTTACTCAAACATCAGGCATTCTTCCAAGCCCTACTAACTGGACTTGGGGATTTCCCGCAAATTTAAATGCTCGCTCAATAGCCACCGATGGAAAATACGTGTATGTTCCTGTCAGGGCTAATGGTGACGGAGTACGTGTAGTGGATGCAAATACCGGCCAATATATTCAGACATTGAGTATGACAGGTGTATCTGGAGGAACATGGACTATTAGTGAGTCTGTTACTACTAAAGATAGTAAAGTGTTAGTTTGTAATCTTACAACCGCAGTTAGTTCAAGTACCCCTTTTAAAATATATGTATACGATTCAAATAATTTGAGTGCTGCTCCTACAACATTGCTTACTTTTACTGGCTCAGTAGCCTCGGGGACAAGTACCGGTAGTAATCGCTTTGGCGATGGTTTTAGCTTCGAAGGAACAATGACCAATGGTATTATTCGTGTTATGTCACATACAATAAAAGGAAAATATTTTATGTGGACTGTAACTAATGGAACTATTACTAACACCGAACCGACAGTGGTTACACTTTATGACATTGATGGAACAACTCAATATATCAATTTGGGAGGCTATCCGCGTATTTATCCTGCGGGTACCGATTCTTTGTGGATTCACGGTTCAGCTGTTCGACCACGTCTTTTTTATCAAAATAAGTATGTGGGCGTTGTAGGTGCCGCAACAAAAAATGCTGTTGGTAACACTTCTGTGCCATTTACTTATCTGGGGAAACGTATGTTAGCTTTGGTTGACTATGCAAATGGAAACGGTTATTATGCTGAAGGTGTTATAATAAACGTTACAGCAGGTGCTGATGGAGTAGAATTTTGTCGCACACCAACTAACTTTGGGGCAGGTGTTAATGGCAACGGAACCGATGGCGCAGCAGTGTATGTGTCGGCATCCGGAATAAAAGTATATTTCCTCTCTCCTTCTGAAGGAGTTGCGGCATATACAATTGGCACACCCGATACTCCCATTACGGGGCTCTCAAATGTAGTTGCAAGTGAGGTGTCTATGGTTTATCCGAATCCTGCACATAACAATGTTTACTTTACTCAACGAGTGAAAAAGGCTACTATTTATTCGCTTTCCGGTCAGGTAGTGGCAAAAGTAACTAATACTAATCAAATATCTGTATCAGGCTTGTCTGGCCTTTATTTGGTAGAGATAATTGATCAAGGCGGTAAAATACATAATAATAGTTTGATAGTTAAATAGCTCGATAATAGAGCTAGTATTCTGACATTGTGTATTCTTATGTCGGGTATAAATGCGGGGTTACCCTCTGAAATCAGAGTATACAGTACAACTTCAACCTTAAACGGAAGAGCATTTCACGCCTGGTATGCCATAGCTGATCTCAGCACGGGAAATATAGAATTAAAAGCGACTCTATCTGCAACAGCTCAGAAGCCAAGCCAGGTTATTGCAGCTTCAACCGGCGAAACAACTTATGTAATGACAAATGGCGGATACTTTGGTGGCAGTGGCAGTGGAGTAAGTTCATATAGTTTGGTTGTCGACCGTGGGGCGAAGAAAGCCGATAATATAGGCACCCTGGCTCGTGGAAGTTATTCATATCCTGTATCGAGAGGTGCATTTGGTGTAACCCAGACGCAGACCTCTATGATTAAATGGTGTACGGATGACTATGCTTACGAGATTCCAAGTCCAAACGTGGAAGGCGAATTTCCTCAAACAAGTACAAGCCAAACATTTCCAACAACTGCCGAACATTGGAATCCTTATACCGCAGTTGGAGGCGGGCCTATTTTGATTAAAGATGGAAAACCTACATTCGATTTTACGACTACAACCTCAGGTCATTACATGACTAATTATGAGTTATTACAATCAGATATTTTTTCCCCAACCATTCGTCCTCCACGAACATTAATTGGCAGTACGACTGATAACAGGATTGTTTTATTCATATGCGATGGCAGGCAATCTCAAAGTGATGGCGCTACTTTGCTTGAGCAGGTTCAGATTATGAAAGCATTGGGTTGTGTAAATGTTCTAAATCTTGATGGTGGCGGTTCAACAGCTATGATTGCTAACGGGAAATTATTAAACAGCCCGTCCGACGGTACAGAACGTGCTGTTGCCGCTTTTGTTTCATTTGTGAAAAAGAAGTGATACTTTTACAAAATGGTCAACGAAAGATGACTTCATATTATAAAAGAATAAATAAATCTATATTATGAACTTATGAATGCAATGCCTCTTGTAATTGGTGCAATTTTATTTTTTATAATCGCTTACCGGTTATATGTTAGTTTTGTTGTAGCCAAATTGGCAACAATAGACGACAGTAGAAAAACTCCTGCCAACAGGTTGTATGATGGACAGAATTATGTTCCTATGAGCAAATGGGTTTTATTCGGTCATCATTTTGCAGCAATAGCCGGTGCAGGTCCCCTGGTTGGTCCGGTTTTGGCTGCTCAGTTTGGTTATTTCCCGGGATTTATATGGATGTTAGTAGGATCTGTTTTTGCGGGTTCAGTTCACGATTTTATTATTCTTTATGCCTCCACCCGATCGGATGGCAAATCATTGGCTGAAATTGCCAGGGTTGAAATAAACAAGGTAAGTGGGTTTACCGCTTCAATTGCCATTTTATTAATTTTGGTGATTGCAATGGCCGGATTAGGATTAGTTGTGGTAAATGCTTTATCCGAAAGCTCATGGGGAACTTTCACAATAGCATCTACCATTCCAATTGCTTTGTTTATGGGCATTTGGATGTTTAAATTCCGGAAAGGAAAAACAGTTGAAGCTACCATTATAGGAGTTATCCTACTCTCACTTGCAGTAATTATGGGTCGTTATATCCCAAATTCACCCTTCGCTTCCTGGTTTACATTCAATCATAGGACGTTAACTATACTTCTTATAGGTTATGGATTTGCAGCCTCAGTGCTACCTGTATGGTTACTGCTTTCACCACGCGATTACCTGAGTTCTATCATGAAAATAGCAGTAATTGCTATGCTTGCAGTCGGGATAATTATCGTTGCCCCTACCCTGAAAATGCCTGCCTTTACAGAATTTATTCATGGTGGAGGACCTATAATTCCGGGAACATTATTTCCGTATTTGTTCATTACCATTGCTTGCGGTGCTATTTCAGGCTTTCATGCGTTGGTGAGTTCAGGCACCACGCCTAAAATGATCATGAAAGAATCGCACATCAAAAGTATTGCCGCGGGTTCCATGTTAGTGGAAGGCATGGTCAGCATTTTGGCATTGATTGCTGCTTCCAGTTTGTTGCCCCTGGATTATTTTGCGATTAACGTACCTGTCGAAAAATTTGCAGCTATACTTCCAAAACTTCATGCCATGGGATTTGTAGATTCAAACCTTACTCAACTCTCGACTGAAGTAGGTGAGAAAATTGTAGGTCGCACCGGGGGTGCTGTATCATTGGGCGTTGGCATGGCTCAAATCTTTTCTTCAATCCCCGGATTAAATGGATTAATGTCATATTGGTATCATTTTGCTATTATGTTTGAAGCCTTGTTTATTCTGACAACTATTGATGCCGGAACACGTATCGGACGATTTGTTTTGCAGGAAATGCTCGGGAAGGTGTATGCTCCGTTTGGAAGGACGAACTGGTTGCCGGGGAATATTATTTCAAGTCTTTTGGTAGTCTTCTGTTGGGGATATTTTATTTATACAGGGAGCGTATCCACTATCTGGCCATTGTTTGGAACTGCCAATCAACTTCTGGCATCCATTGCATTGGCAGTCGGAACGTCGTATATTATTAACCGTGGAAAGATAAAATATGCCTGGATTACAATTGTTCCGTTTGTTTTCATAGGATTTACAACTCTCTATGCCGGCTTTACAAACATTATAAATATTTATTTACCACAAGTTCTAAAAAGTGAAACTCTTGTACAGGGCATTATAAATCTAACGTTATCAGGCGTAATAATTTTTTGCGCCTGTGTAGTATTTTCCAATGCTATCCCAAAATGGATAAAAGCATACAAGATGAAAGGTTGAAAAGCCAGGGTTTTTCTATTGAGAGTTTGAAAGATTTTACGATTAACCGTTTCATAACTTTCCCAATTTGCTCATTTGCTTTCTTTCGGTTACTATAAATTGTTTAATTAACAGGTTTTTCCTTTTTTAAGGATTGGCTGCCACTTCTCCACTTAGGAATAAAACTTCAAACATCAGATTAAGATGAAAAAACTTTTGATGATATGCCTGGCTTTCATGCTATTTAATTCTGCCAAAGCCCTTCCGCTAAAAGAAGAAATACGTGGCGTTTGGGTTCCTGATCCTCAATATACCAATGTGCTAAAATCATACCAAAACGTGGTGAATTTTGTATCCTTACTCGATTCATTGAATTTCAATTCGGTTTATGTCGTCTCGTACGCACTTAGTAAAACGCTTTATCCAAGTCAGGTACTATTGGAAAACACAAATTACAGCCACATTGATTCCACAAATATGCTTGCCCCTTTTAGGGCAGCTTATAACAACCCTGTTGTTAGCCCAAGTGGAGATCCAGTTCGCGACTTAATTAGTGAAGCGCATAAACGCAATATCAAGGTCTTCTTTTGGTACGAATTTGGGTTTATGGCCGATATAAAACCAGCCTCACCCGGCAACAACCCGATACTTGCTAAACACCCGTCATGGATAGGTATTGGCAATGACGGGAAACCGGCCTCCTACAATAACCATGATTATTATTTCAATGCGTTTAACCCTATTGTTCAAAACTACCTGTTAAAGCTCATAGCTGAAGGCATTAATCGTTATCCGGATGTGGATGGCATTCAGGGCGATGACCGTATGCCTGCAATGTGTATCAATTCGGGTTACGATCCTATTACTGTGAAACGATATAAGGCAAAACACAATGGGGCTGAACCGCCCATTGATTTCAAGGATTCTGCCTGGGTACGTTGGCGCTTGGATATTCTGAATGCCTTTGGGAAAACCCTTTATAAAAAAGTAAAAAACATTAGTCCAAAAGTAATGGTGAGTTTTGCTCCAAATCCGTATCCATGGTGCAAAGAAAACCTCTTGCAGGAATGGCCTGAATGGGTCAGTTCAGGCATTTGTGACCTCTTGGCTGTACAATGTTACCGGAATGACAGCTTTGGGTACCGTAATACGGTAACCCAGGCTCAATCATTTATAAAACCGCATACACGTAGCAAACAACTATTTGCCACAGGGATTATACTAATGGTAAATGGTAAAATATCAGATGCTCAGCAGTTGAAAAAACAAGTTCTTATTAATCGGGAACTGAAAACGAATGGAGAAATATATTTTTATAATGAGGGATTGAATAACCCAGAAATAAAAGGAATAATCAAAGAACTTTATAATCAAAAAGCTTTGTTCTCAAATTTATGAGAAGTAAGTAATACGAAACCAATAAGATCACTTTTAAATATAGTTTTTGGTATAGGCGTTTAGAGCGCAGAGGTTTTATACCTTTGCAAAATGGAGAAAGGAATATATATTGGCGTGAATTCAATTGAGTTTCATAGACGGTTTCAAAGTGATGAAGACTCTTAGAAACTGTTTAAAAAATAATGTAAATATAAACTGACTATCAGTTGTTTAGTTGAATAGTCTATAAAGATACTGATTTTCAGGGAGTTGACCAAATAAAAACGTAAGATAATTGATTGATTTTCAATTATTTAACTATAAATATAACACACTATTGAAAAATTCAGAACAATATTTCAATCAAAAAATAATATAATATGGAAAATCGAAAGTACAAGGTCGGAAGCAAAGTAGAGGTTTTTTTCGAGAAACAATTCAAAAACTCGAAAGTAAACAAAACAGACGAGAAAATTAAAGCTATAGAAGTTGATAATTATATCAATTTAGGACAATTAACAGCTTTACGTTTTTTGGAATGGGTAGCCCTTAACCCGGGTGGAGTTGTGGCATTGCCAACAGGCAAAACACCAGAATTTTTTATTAAATGGATGCAATATTATCTCGAAAACTGGGACGCGGAAATTAACAACGGATTGCTTCATAAAATTGGTTTTGATAAAGAGTTAAAG
>JADGPS010000038.1 GCA_017882285.1 Paludibacter sp.
TGTTACACCATTTACAGTCATAATTGGTTGACTATTATCATTTAAATATAGTCCATTAGTTGCTGCTCCTGTATTTGGTATGAAATAGTACTCATAATTAGCTAACCCTAACAAGCTCTTATTTGCATTTTGTTCGAATGCCTGATTGATATTGTTACTAAATATAGCCAATGCACCGTTAGTTTCACCTACATTTGGAACATAAATATTATGTTTTACATAATTCCAAGGCATTGGTGTACTAGCACTCGTTGAAGGAGTATTTGTTACATTAGGAGCAACAGGATACCAATAATTAACAATTGTTGATGTCAAATTCAATGTTGCTGGTAATGTAAATTTACGTGTCAACGTTACGATAATATTTGGATAAGTCGATGGAATTGACGATTTATAAGTTGCGGTAGCCGTAAATACAGCAGGATTAGAAGTCGCCAATTTAGTCCAAATATCAACAGCTTGTATTGACCAAGCTAGTACGAAAGAACCAGTTGTCAAAGGATCTGGAATTTGATATACAAGACCATCTCCTGTATATGTAATTGTTTTATAAATAGTATGGAAATCTATTTTACCCAATGAAACTAAATTATAAATTTTTTCATTCATATATTGAGCATCCACTTTATAAACAGCTGAATCACAAGACGCAACCGCATCAGAAATTACAGGAGGATTAGCAGTTAATGGTGTAGGTTCTGCTTTATCAGCCATATACACTTTAATAAATGACGTCAATACCGGACAAGTTGGATCTTGATCGTTGTACATTGTTACACGCACAATCGGAGTACGACCCTGAGCTGCATCAATTTGAGCCTGAGTATATGTTTTAGCCACGATTGAACCTTTTGCAGCATCATTTATTTGGATAAATTGTTCCTGATCGGTATTATTTGTACCTCTGTTATAAACAATTTGTACACCCGTTAAAGGATCAATTAAATCAAACTTAAATTTCAAGCCATATTTTAATATATCAAATCCAACTGAATTGTTAATAGCTATAACTGAATCTGCTAAGTTAATTGTTTTACCAAAAGGCAATGTTACAATTGTATTAGAAGTTACAGTATTACCATCTACCCCCGCTACAGTTAACAATTTTGCAGCAGCAACAGTTTGTGGTAATTTTGGAAAAGACGAAATATTTTTGGCCAAATAAACGTCAGTTTGAGCTGCCAATGATTTAGAAAACAAACGTACATATTGAGCTGTAACAACACGATCAGCAGGATATGATGTATTACCAACCATTACGGCAGCTCCATTAGAATCAAACTGAATTTGATTTTCCTGAACAGCTTTTTGTGAAAGCGGAATTTGTAAAGCAATTGAATTGAAAAGTTCGGTAGGACCACCAAGAACTAAATTAGTACTGTTATCATTAACTGATTTCAATAATATATTATAGTCTACGATAGAAACATCAACATAAATTTTACCGTTTACAATTTTTTGAAAAATTGCTTTAACTTGTGGAGTTGCAGCAGTAACTTTGTTAATTCCTTTTACGAACTGCATGTTTGAACTTTGAATAACAGCGAATGTCATGTTAGTTGTTTCAATGTCTTCTGCTTTGATAAATGAAGGATTCAAATTGTAAACCACAGTTACCGCAGGAGTAATAGTTAAACATGTAGAAGTAAGAGATGAAAAGTTCATAGCTTCAATACCATTTACATAGAATGTAGGTACATACGTTAAACTTGACAATCGGCTACTTAAAGCAGCAAAATTCAAACTCATGGCATTAGCAAGAGCTTTGAAATTGTCAGTTATACCAGCAAACTTTGTTTGAAGAGCAGCAATAGCAGCAGTGTTAGCAGCAGTAGTTGTGTTTACACTGGTTTGCAAAGCGGTAACGCTGGCTTGTAATGCTGTCAAATCTGTTTGAAGCTTAGTAATACTAGTTGTGTTAGCATTAATTAAAGCTAATTGAGATGCTAACTGATTATTAGTTGTAGTTTGTAATGCAGCAACTGCAGTTTGCAATCCGGTAATAGAAGCCAACTGAGCATCAACCCTACCTTTAAGAGTAGCTAAATCACTAACAGCTGTAGTTAAAGTTCCGTTCATTGCAGTAACTGTACCGCTTAAAGTAGTAACAGTCGCACCTAAATTACTAAGACCCGTTGTAACCGTTAATATTTGAGCGTTTACTGAAGTTTGAAGAGCTGTTAAATCAGCTGGTTTAGCTGCAGCGGCAACTTGTGTTTGAAGTAATAGTATTTGTGCTGTAGCCGTTGCTTGATAAGCCTGCAAAGCAGCTATAGATGCAGTTTGTGATACAGTTGTAGCTTTAAGTACATCAATTTGTGTTTGAAGTGCATCAATTTGTGCTTTTGTAGCTGCACTTGCCTGCAATGCCGTTAATTGCGTTTGCAATGAAGTTAATTGCGTTTGGTGCGCTGTCAACTGTGTAGTAAGAGTAGCAATTTGTGCATTTACTGCAGTTGTAGTTGCTGAGTTGAGATTGTTCATTTGTGTTGTTAAATCAGTTCTCAACGTGACAATATCAGTGTTCAATTGGCTGATGTCTGAGTCGTATGACTTACATCCCATAAATGTTGCTAAAGAAGCAACTATAACCAAAGCAAGTATCTTGGTTATATTTTTCAATTTTGTTTGAAATACTTTTTTCATAAAATTTTTTTGTTAAATAATTAAAATTGTTTTATAGTTATTTTTTGTTACAAGAACATGATAAAATAAGTCAGATTCAATCACCACCATAGGTTTAGTGAGAATCACGTTCATGGATTAGCTTTTTCTCATACTTATTAGTTTTAAATAATTACAACTCATTTTTTGTTTTATATGATAAAAATCGATGCAAAATTGAAAAAATAATTCTTAAAAAAAAAATGATAACACACTGTTTTTTTAGAATCCGGTCGAATAGATGTTTATATGGTCAAAAATAACGCTTAAATAGCATTCTTTTTTTTGATTAATGCGTGAAAATAGCCTAAATACTGGTTATTTTGACATTTTTCTATGCTTCAATCAAAAACAAAACTTCTACGAACTCGCTATTTCCCTCTTATTTTACGTGCAAAGGTATAATAACAAAATGAATTATGCAATATTTTATAATAAAATTTTAAATAAATTCGTCTATTTGGTTCAATCTATTTCAAATCTGCCTTTTATTTCATTCAAATAGGCTCTGGACATGATCATTTCCTTGTTTTCAAAAGGAGGATGAAGGATACATTTCCTTGACTTTAATTCAATTGAGCTGAAAAAATTCATATTCACTATATTTGATTGACTTATTTGAATAAAATCGTGGTTTCCAAAATGTTTCATGATATCTTTTGAAGTCGTGTTTAATTTTAACTTGATGATTTCAGCGTTATCCAAATAAGCCTCCCAAAGACTTCGTTCTGATTTTTCATCTTTAGTATATTCAAAATAAACCACGCTCCTTTTGTTTATAAATCGTAATCCTATTAAAGTCTGAAAAGCGATAAATTCAGAAGTTACACCACTGTCGGTTTTTAAACTACTTTTCACAGAACTGTTCTGCAAATCTTTATCTTTAATATAATCTCGAATTGTAATTATCAACTCATTTGAAGTCAATAAATTAGTTGTGTTTTTTATGGTACGACTCTGAAACAAATGAATTATATTATTGTTTGAGAATAAAATTACGTTGAACTTTAAACTCTTTAAATTCATTATTTCTTCAACTATACCGGCATCCAGCTCACTCAACTTTTCAACTTCAAGAAGCAAAATGTTAGGATTATGGCTTATGATGGCTTTTTTAATTTTAGAAGCATCGATTTCACATCGAATGATTTCTACCTCGGGTATTCCATTGAAATAATTACATACCGACTCAACAGAATTTTGATTATCATCAATAACTAATACTTTAACTGTTTCCCCTATTCCCATTCGTCTTAAAATATTTTTTTTTAAAAGTAACTAATATTTCATACAAAAACGACGTTACTTATAAATTCAAATTTGCCACAAATTTATAAGTTTTTTTGTAACATCACAATTTTTTCTAATAATTTTGGACCTAAAGTTCAAAAATAGTCTATTTCTAGTACACAATAATATAAAATGGTAGAAAAACAAAAAAAAAGGTCTATTAAAATAAGCTATCTCAATTTTGGTGTAGATGTGGGACCTTCATTTTATTTCAAATTCCCCAAATTAAAATAACTTGCCGGAATACTGGCATCCATTTGTAGCTCCTGAATGGTCATCTTGGTTCCTTCTCCTTGTTTCAGCATATCTTTATACACCATCGACATGGGAAACCACCTCCCCTGTACTTTTTGTACATTGGTAAGCGTTGTTCGTTTCAACAATTTTCCTCCTTTAGCAAATGCCTCGATTTTTAACGGTACAAATTTTTCCTGATCGATCCACATTTTTTGGGTGAAATAACTTACGTCGGGAATTATGGCTGTCAGTAAAACAACCCAACATTTTCTTCCATCAACCGTTTCTTCACCTGTTACATCCGCTTTGTATTGCTCCAGCAAAGGCTTGTCGTTCATCATGTCTTCGTACGACATATCGCTTCCCATAACCGACTGGCGGAGCATGTGTCCCGAAATCTGAATTGTCCGATCTGTCGATGGAGAATAAATCCACAACTGATTTTCGAGTTTCAGCATTTTAGTCCCTTTCTCGCGCGCCGGAGCCAGGTATTCGGTATACCCTTTTTTATCGCCAATGCTGTACGATTTTGAAACCATGGTTCGTGTAGCCCGTAAATCGGCAATTTCCATTTTTGCAGTAATTATCCGTGTTTTTGCCGACATATTATTGTCTACTTTGTCGAGTATGGATTTTCCCGAAGGGTAATTCTGGGAAAAGCCTGTCAGTGAAAGAACTGACACTAAAAAGAAAATGATTGTTCTCATATTTCAATTGTAAATTGTAAATGAATAAATTGTAAATTCTTGTTATCCTTCCAACTCCTTAAACAGATTTGCTGTTTGTCGTTTATAAACTCCAATTCCGGCTAACATGGATCCGATTACGGTTGAAAGTACGCCCGGAATAAAGCCAATAAAATAAGTGGTGGTGGTAATCTGCGCCCTGATAATACTTGGCATCATCATGTTCGAATTGCGCATCATATCTCTTATATCGAGTCCGTGTTTTTGCAAAATTGCGGCAAAAGTCAATCCGATACTTATACCAATAATTGATCCCATTAACCCAACTAAAAGCGATTCACCAATAAGCGAACGATAAATTTCGTGCTTACTTTCACCAATAGCCATGCGCAATCCAAACTCTCCATATCTTCTTAAACCGCCAACCAAACCGGCATTCCAAAGCACTATGGACATGGCGAAAACGAAAATAAAGATAATGATATACTGGGCATTTTCGGAATAAGCAATCATAAAATCCATGCCCCCGATACCACTCATGGGTAACATGGCCAGTGAAAACTGATCAGATTTCTTGGTATTACCGGCATTAAACTCAGCAGACAACTCTTTAGCTTTGGAATCGACATAAGGTGAATCGTTGAAAAAACCCAACACCTCACCGGCTGCATTTTCCATGTTCAACGCCACACGAACATCCTCAATACCGGCTATAATCATGCCTTTATCCAAAGCAGATGTTCCAAAATGAATAGTCCCCGAAACCACAAAATTATACATGGCCATATCGCCATACATGGAGTTGGATATCAAAGTTACCCGGTCACCCAGCTTTAAATTCATCTTTCTAAAAAGCTCGTCGGTAATCATGACTTCACCTTTTTTCTGAGGGAAATGACCCGTAAGCAATTTAGATTTCAAATCCATCCGGTTAATTTCATCCTGATTGCCTAACAAATGAATGCCCATTCCCATCACATTGCCTTGTGAACGGGTCACTCCTTTCGAATCGGGAGCATCCAGCAGTCCGCCAAACTGAATCCTATCTATCCAGGTCATATCAGGATAAGTGTTTTTTAATTTTTTCATCACATCGTTTATTCCCATGATTGCATAATCATTCGGAATTTGCGATTGATTTTCTTTGTATGCTTCGGTCATAACTTTTACATGTCCCGACGAAAAATTGGCAGTTGTTTCAATGCTATCAGCAAAAATACCACCCATATACGCTTGCAAAAAAACCGTCATCATCACTCCTAACGAAACGACTATAATGGGGAGTAAACTCCTGGTTTTATCGCGTAATAATCCTTTAAATAAGAATTTTATCATTTTGTTGATTTGTTTATTGGTTAATTAGTGAATAAGTTGACTAGTTCCTGAACAAGTTAACCAATCAACTGATGAACTATTGAACTTTCCCCCTTATTGTATCCGTCGGATTCATTTTAGCAATTTTGCGTGCCGGCAAATAACTTACTGCAGCTGTAACAACGAGTATAAAAATCATTGTTCCAATCACTAAACCGGGTGTAATGGCTGCATACATCGTATCAGCCATTGGAACCCCTATTTCGCTGGCATCCATATTAAAGGAATAACCATATTTTACCATATAAAATAGAATTGGTGTTCCCCAAACAGCTCCTAAAGCAAAAGCTAATAATGCATTAATTGTTCCTTCGAGCGTAAAATGCCATACCACTTGCCGTTGAGTCATACCAAGTGCAATGAATGTTCCTATTTCGCGTTGACGGCGGAAAATTGCCAGCGTTTGTGTATCGAAAATAGCCAGCATAGCCAAAAGTAGAAATAAGATATACAAAAAACTGGTACCAATTGATTTTGTTTTTACTAATAACATAGTTGATGCAGTCAGATTAGTTACATCTTTGAAATCCCAACCTTTTACATTTTGAACACCTATAAGAGATGATTTTATAAGTAAATTGGCACAATTTGGTTGTAAAGTCATTTGTTGAAGTCTATCGAGCGGAATCCACAATATTCCATTATCCACTGTAGGAATTGATGTTTTAAATATTCCTACAACATGAATATCGGCTGCTTCGAAAGTTCCGTTTTTATCTCGCCAGCGTAATGTAACCACATCATTCATTCTGAGCTTGGTTTGCTTTGCCATAAAATCCCCCAAAACAACCGGAATCTCAGACCCCCCAACCCCCGAAAGGGGAGCTTGAGAAATGAGTTTTTCGGTTGGGATTTTCAGCAATTTCTGATCTGGTCGTATTCCTTTTAATAGTACACTTTGCATTCTTCCTTCCGGATAAATACTTCCGGTAGAAATCAATTCGGGTTCTATTAAATGTTTATCAATATTTTTTTTAAAAACCGCAGGAATTTCAACGGTGCTCGAATCAAGTGAAAACGGATCAAACGGATCATATTTTGATTGCCAATATTGTCCATCGGCAATTTCCCATTTCATGGTATCATCTACAGCCTGAGTACTCCAACCTTTCAAAATCCCTTGTAAAAGAATAATCAGCACGAAAGAAATTGAGAGTACAAATACATTGAGCCAGGTCTTCAAACCGTTTCCTATTAGGCTTCTGAAAGCTGTTTTAAAGAGGAATATACCCCCCATCCCCCTGAAGGGGGAATTTTGTATATATTGTTTATTATTCATCGTATTTCTGATAAATTGGTCGTTATTTTGTAAATCTGAAAGTCACCCTTTAGGGGGATTTAGGGGGCTGGTGTCAGCTACCACTCTACCATCCTGCAGACGAATAATCCTTCTCAAATAGCTGATTACTTTTTCATCGTGCGTTGCAAAAATAAAACTCGTTTTCAATTCTTTATTCAACTTCTCCATAGTCTGTAGTATATTGTGCGAGTTTGCAGAATCCAGATTTGCAGTCGGCTCATCAGCCAAAACCAATGATGGTCGTTTTACCATGGCACGGGCTATGGCAACACGCTGGCATTCACCACCCGACAATTGTGCCGGACGCGATTTTACTTTGTCTGTTAATCCAACCCAGGACAGGGTTTCCATAACACGTTTTTTCCGTTCATCAGCATTCATATTAAGAAGCAATAATGGAAATTCTACGTTTTCAAACACCGTGTAAACAGGCAACAGGTTGTAATTCTGAAAGATGAAACCAAGTTTTTCTTTTCGAAGTTGTGCCGCTTCTTTGGGCTTCAATTTTCCGACTGATTTACTTAACACGACCACTTCGCCATTGGACGGTACATCCAACGAACCAATAATATTCAACAAAGTGGTTTTACCTGATCCGCTTGGACCCACTAATCCTGCAAATTCACCTTCCGAAAACTCAAGATTCACGCCTTTTAATGCTGTGAAAAATCCGTTTCCGATTGGAAAGTTTTTTACGAGGTTTTTTACTTCAACGATTGTTTTCATGTAATTAATAGTTATTTACTTCGCGTTATTAATTGTTATTTGTTTTCGACGTTATTTGTTGTTATTTGTCTTCAACGTTATTAAATTCGTGTAATTCGTCTTATTTCGTGAAATTCGTATTTATCAAAAATTATAATTCACCATTATCTGAATGCCTTTTCCGGCAAATAAATTTCTTCCCTGCGATTGTGAATTAAGCAGTTGGAAATTATCAGGATTCCAGTAAGCAATTGCATATAAACTCCAGTTATCGTAAGTTTGACTCCAGTTTACATAATTGAGCCACAAATTTGGTCCCGGTATATAAAATATCATTGCCGAAAGATTATCTAACATCGAAACCGGATACGTAAACATGCTTCCAATCAGATTTAAAGTAGTTCCTTTTACCAAAAACTGGTCACCAACATGATACCGGAAGTATTCGACCGTCATTCCCAGTCCGTTTCCAATTCCGAACGTATAATCGGCGCCCACGTTCCATGCATCCTGAACTTTGAATAAAGTAGGAGAATAAACATTTTTAGTATCAGTCAGCGTAACACTCGACTCAAACCACAAACCAATGCCAATATCCCATTTTCCATCTAAACCCACACGCTCTTCATTCAACTGAAAGTCATTAGTTGGAATACTTGATGCCAGATTTGGCACCAAAACTTTTCTATAATTAGTACTTAATGCAATTTGTCCTGGTCCGGCAGGCATTTGAAAACGACCTCCCACTTCCGGTTTCCATTGTTCAGAGCCGTACATTTCATACCCTTTCGGATTTTTATTTCCAATTAAACCCCACAGCCAGACATTGGCATTGTTCGGAAAATAATAGCGTCCCAATGCTCCATAAACTCCATCGGTCAGTTGCAACGGATCGCGAATATCCATACCATCGAACCACATCAGCGGACGAAACATTTTTGCCGAACCGAAATTAATTTTCTGCAAACCGGCACGAATTTCCCAGTTTTGACCAGAATAACGAGCCCAAACACGGTATGGTTTCAATTGACCCATAACCGAATCGTATTGCAAACCGGTAAAATTAACCGAGCCGTTTATATTCAACGAAGCCTCAAAATCTATTTTGGAATTTGGAGATAATGAAAAGTTTCCCAACAAAGTCGGCACAAAACGTCCGCCAAACTGAATGCCGAACGGATTTTGAAATTGACCGATTCCCCACGCTGTCACCTGACCATTGAAAGATAAATTTGATGAATCTTTCTGAGCAATTAAGAATGAGGTGCTTAACAGTAATAATAGAACTATTTTCGACTTTGAGTTCATTATTCTATTTCTTTATCGGTAAAATTCCGTAAATAAGCGATAGTGTAAGTTGCTTGGTTATTGTATCAACATCAGGAAACATCGACATTAATTCAGGCGAACTGCAAAACTCAATTTGTTTTTGCATCAACCAGAGAACATAATTCAAATTCAAGTCGGGGTTCATTTCGCCTGTTGACTGAGCTTTTCGAAGAAATTCTGTCAACATCGACATTGAATCTTTTATTATTAAATTAAAACAGTCCAAAATATCAGTAGAATCGGGATTGTAAAAATCAGCAACAAATTCAATTGACATATTTTTATTCCGTTCCAATTTCAGATTCAGCGATTTCTCCACTTTCTCCGCAAATGTTCCTTCACCTTCAATAATTTTTCGTGATTCCAAAAAGGCTTCATCTGTCATTTTCTTCATTAAATGAATTACTAAAGCCGATTTATTTTCAAAAAAAGTATAGAAAGTCTTTCTGCTGACGTTTGCTTTTTTGCAAATTTCATCAATACTGACTTTCTTAAATCCATGTTTCCAGAAAAGTTCTGTAGCTGTAAACTCTAATTGTTCTTTTTTTGTACGTTTCATTTTGAGGCAAAGGATACATTTTTCGTGGCAAAGTTACAATTTTTATTTACAAAACAACATTTTGTTACCCAAAGTTTTTATTTATATGAAAAATATTTCTTGCTTGCATAATTATCAGATTAAAAACAAGAAAAATAACTACATTTGTGGGTTAATTTCACTTGCTTAACTCGTAAGTATTATTTTATGAAAAAGGAATATCCACTGGAGGAATTGCTGCACAAAGCTGCTTCCTATTGTTCTATTTCCGAACATTGTGTGTCGGAAGTGGAAGAAAAACTGAATGCCTGGGGAGTTGTATCGGATGATAAAAACAAGATTATCAAACGATTAATTGCTGAAGATTTTATCAACGAAAAACGGTATTGTACTTACTTTGTAAAGGACAAATTCCGGTTCAACAAATGGGGGAAAATAAAAATATCGTTTGCTTTGAAGCAAAAAGGACTCAATAACGACTTGATTAATACTGCTTTGAATTCGATAGATGAGGGTGAATATGAAGAAATGCTGGCATCAATTTTAAAAACAAAATTAGCCGGTTTGAAATACGAATACGAATACGAAAAACAAGGAAAATTGTTTCGTTTTGCACAAAGTCGTGGTTTTGAAAGCAGTGTAATTGATCGGGCTCTTCGCTTAATTAGCAATTAACTTTTAGAAAATCATATCATTGAGTTGATTTATAGAATAAACTAAGAATTCATTTTTCAAAATTATTAATTGTCAATTATTAATTGGAATGAGATATTCAGTCAAAGAAGAAAAAGCCAACACTTATTCACACGCCATCGGAATTATTTTCGGTCTGATAGCCGGCACTTTTTTAATTCAGAAAGCCGTTGCTTCCGGAAATAATTGGGCAATTGTGAGCGATGTGGTTTTTGTCATTTTTATGATTTTAATGTACACTTCGTCAACACTTTATCATGCTGAGAAAAATGAGGAATCAAAACCGCTTCGTCGAAAGTTTGATCATGCAGCCATTTACGCACAAATTGCCGGAAGTTATACGCCTTTCACACTGGTAGTATTGCGATTAAATGGAGCGTGGGGTTGGTCGCTGTTTTGTGTTATTTGGGCAGCCGCAGCACTTGGAATTTTGTTGAGCTTTTTGAAACTAAAAGACGGAAGCAAGTTTGAAACAATTTGCTATGTGGCAATGGGTTGGGTGGTTGTGGTTGCTTTTAAACCATTAACTGATTCACTATCAGTAACCGGTTCCATGAATGTTATGTGGTGGTTAATTGGTGGTGGTTTGTTTTACACAGTTGGCGCGGTTTTATATTCTTTCAAAAAAATTGAATACATGCACGCCATCTGGCATTTATTTGTGTTGGGTGGAAGTATTTGCCATTTTGTGGCGATTTGGGAAATTAAAATTTGATATTTGCTTCGCGTTATTTGCCTTCGTCGATATTTGCTCCCTTCGGTCACGATATTAATTGTCAACTAATAAATCCACCTCCCAATACTTTTCCTTCGTGACAAAACAAAGCTGTTTGCCTGGGTGTAATGGATTCGAGCGGTTCGGCGAGTTCTACTTTTGCTTTTCCGTTTTCAAGAAAACTGAGCCGGTCGGCTTCTTCCAGAATCAGTTTCCATTTGAGTTCGTTATTGCATTTCACACATGGAAATGGCGTGCGACCCGACAAATACTCCTCCACAAAATAACCAACCACTTTTTCTCGAAATTCTTAGCGAGTGTCATAGGTTATATATTGAATTCCAAGCTGTTCTGCCAGCTGAATCGCATCATTCAAATGAGTATTTTCACCTTCTTCCCAGAAACGAAACGTTATGCCCACGACTTCGTAGCCTTGTTCCAATAAAAGAATGGCAGCAACCGAACTGTCGGTGCCGCCACTCATACCTAATAGTATTTTGGTTGATTGGTTAAATAGTTAACAGGTTAATTCGTTCGTAATTTTTGAAATAATACGACAAAGCTAAAGCTAATTAACCAGTTAACTGTTTGACTAATAAACTAAACTCAAAAAGGCAAATCGCTTCCTTCGCCTGCACCCGGTGCAACGTCAAACGAAGCTAGAGGAGCAGATGCATTCGGAGCAGCACTTACAGCACCTTTTTCGATTTTCCATGCACGAATATTGGTGAACCAACGGCCATTGTATTCTTTACTATCAATATCAAAACTCACATTTACCTGATCGTCAATAGCCAAGGGGAATTGATCAATTTTATCGTTAAAGAGATTGAAACATACTTTTTTCGGATATTGATCGATAGTTTCCAACACGTAATCCTGCGAACGCCATGTTCCGTTTTTTCCTTGTCCGCTTGCCAAAGGTAACACGGCAATAATTTTTCCTGAAATTTCCATTATTCTAGTGCTTTATTTAAATGATTTTAGATGGGCAAAGATAATCAAGAAAAAATGAAGTGCAAGGGGCACAAAATGGATTTTATTCCGAACAGTTCAAATATTTCGTCAAAAAACGAACTTACTGTCTTTTTATCAACGATTTAATTTCTGCAATTTCTTTCATCAATTATCCGACTGAACATAAATTCACTTGATTTTGTTTTATATCCAAAGTTATATAATCACTAAAATAAATTAGTATGAAGAAAAACATGGGTTCGTATGATAAATTAATTCGGTTGATTGTTGCTATCGCTTTAATTGTGCTTTATTACAAAGAAGTATTAACCGGAACACTTGGAATAATTGCGCTGGTTCTTGCACTGGTATTAACAGTTACAAGTCTTATCGGTTTTTGCCCACTCTATACTTTATTTGGTATAAACACCTGCAAAAAAGAAGAAAAAGAAGAAAAATAAATCATAAAACGTGATTTTAAAAAGACAATCTGTGTAAAAAGAGTAAACGGATTGTCTTTTTTGATCGAATAAAAATGAATATTTTCATTCTCGATAATTTAAACTTAAAAAGTTCTATTCCGGCAATAAATTTGTGGTTCTTATTTCTATTTATTTAACTAAAAATCAACGCCAAACTGACATTTTGCCATCTCTACTTTACAATCAGAAAAAAAGTATAATTATTGTATTATGAATTTTTGTCAATCGGACAGAATTTAGTACTTTTGTGGCGAAATTAAAAAAACTCAATTTTAAATATAAATAAAATGATTAAAGTAGGTATCAATGGTTTTGGCCGTATCGGACGTTTGGTTTTCCGTGCTGCCCAAGAAAGAAACGATGTTCAGATCGTTGCAGTTAATGACCCATTCTTAGACATGGATTATTTAGTGTATATGTTGCAATACGACACAGTACACGGAAAATTCCAGGGAACAGCGGAAAACAAAGGTGGCAAATTATTTGTTAACGGAAAACAAGTTGCTTTCTTCGCTGAAAAAGATCCGGCTGCTATTGGTTGGGGTGCTTCTGGTGCTGATTATGTTGTTGAATCAACAGGTGTTTTCACTACAATCGATAAAGCGAAAGCTCACTTAGCAGGTGGTGCAAAAAAAGTTGTTATCTCGGCTCCTTCTGCTGACGCTCCTATGTTTGTATGTGGTGTGAACCTGGATTCATACACAAAAGACATGGATATTGTTTCTAATGCTTCTTGTACTACAAACTGTTTGGCTCCTTTGGCAAAAGTTATCAACGATAACTTCGGAATTGTTGAAGGTTTGATGACAACCGTTCACGCTGCTACCAACACTCAAAAAACAGTTGATGCTCCTTCTTCAAAAGACTGGCGTGGTGGTCGTTCTATTTTAGGTAACATTATTCCTTCTTCTACCGGTGCTGCAAAAGCTGTTGGTAAAGTAATTCCTTCGTTGAATGGCAAATTGACTGGTATGGCTTTCCGTGTACCAACTGCTGATGTTTCAGTTGTTGACTTAACCGTTCGTTTGGAAAAAGCGGCTTCTTATGACGAAATCAAAGCTGCCGTTAAAGCTGCTTCTGAAGGTTCAATGAAAGGTATTCTTGGATATACCGAAGATTCAGTTGTTTCTACAGACTTTATTCACGATGCCCGTACTTCTATTTTTGATGCAAATGCAGGTATCGCATTGAACGGCAACTTCGTAAAATTAGTAAGCTGGTACGACAATGAATGGGGCTATTCAAACAAAGTATTGGATTTGATCGCACACATGGATTCAGTAAAATAAGTTGACCAATATAAAATTGAAAATCCCTTGAAACAATGTTTCAGGGGATTTTTTTGCATCAAAAAGATTGTTTTGATTTTCAATTCAAATATTATATCTTTGCAAGGAATAAAACAATCAATATGCAAAAGCTCATATCGGACAATTTAAATACTATTAAATCATTATGTGCATCGCATAATGTCAACAAGCTCTATGTATTTGGCTCAGTATGTACCGATAAATTCAATGAAAAAAGCGATATTGATTTACTTATATCATTTCAGGCGATGGAAGCTGGCGATTATGCTGATACCTATTTTGAATTAGCAGAAAAATTTGAGAAATTGTTTAACCGTCCGGTAGATTTGGTAACTGAAAAATCACTATCAAATCCCTATTTTATTGAATCAATAAACAAATCGAAAACATTGCTTTATGGAAATTGAAATAAAAAAATTTCTTTTCGATATTTTTGAATCCATAATCTCAATTGAGAGTTATCTTGGCAAAAAAAGGGATTTCAATATTTACCTTAATGACAAGATGTTGCGTAGAGCTATTGAACGTGAATTTGAAATTATTGGTGAAGCTCTTAACCGTATTGACAAATTAGAACCAAGCATTAAAATATCAAGTAAAAAGCAAATTATAAGTGTTCGGAATAAAGTTATTCACGGATACGATAAAATTGATAATGAGATTATATGGGGAATTATTGTTAGACACTTGCCTGCTTTGAAAATTGAAATTGAGAGTTTACTTCATTAATCATAGAAAAAATATTGTAAATCCCTTGAAACACTCGTTTAAAGGGATTTTTTTTATCCTTTACCCTTATGATGACTTAAAGTCATCTGATGAGTAAAACTGATTCATTCCATCAATTCCACAAATTTGAAATTTCTGCCATCAAATAAACCTCTATCACCCAATTTCAGTTCGGGAATAACAAGCAAGGACATAAAAGCCACCGTCATAAAAGGTGCATGAAGCGTTGAACCAAGTTCTTTTGCCATTTCATCAATTTCTTCATAACGTTGTGCAATCACGTGGCCTTCTCCATCAGACATTGTTCCACCAACAGGTAAAGGTAACAAACAAGTCCGCTCTTCTTCACATGCCAAAATTCCACCTCTGCTTTTGATAATCTGATTAATCGCCGAAACAATTTCTTCATCCGAAGTACCAACCGCAACAATATTATGACTATCGTGCGCCACAGTGGAAGCCAATGCACCTCGTTTTAATCCGATATTTTTTATAAAACCGATTGCAGGTTCTGACGGTTGATAGCGATTATAAACCACTAATTTCAACACATCGTTTTCGATATCCGAAACAATATTATCGTTTTCAATCTTTGGCTGGCAAGTGATTTCACGTGTAAAAAGCTGACCATCATCGACTAAAATCACTCTCAACTTTTCACCATTTGGGTTTACCTGAAGCTGATCGACCCTTATTTTCTGAGCATTGAACTGATTAATTAATTCTGTTGGAATATAACGCGGAAACGTCGGAAATCCATTTTCAGAAACTTTTACTCCATTAATATAAGTTGCTTTTATATCAAAATCTTTGAGATTTTTTACAATATTAAAATCAGCGGAATCACCGATTTGTAATAGACCAACATCTAATTTGTAATGTTGGATTGGATTCAATGTGCAAACCCGCAACACTTCAATCGGATCGTAACCTTTTGCAACCGCCCGACGAACCAACGAATTGATATGCCCGTTTTTCATCAAATCATCCGGATGTTTATCGTCCGAACAAAACATGATATTTTCGGCGTTTTTTTCGATTAACGGCAATAAATCATCGAAGTTCTTGGCTGCACTTCCTTCGCGAATCTGAATTTTCATTCCCAACGCAATTTTTGCTTCTGCGTCAGCAATTGTCATGCATTCATGGTCGGTGGATATTCCTGCGGCTGCATAGGCTATCAAATCATCTCCGGTTAAATCTGGAGCATGGCCGTCAATTGGTTTTCCCAGACGCTTTGCAGCGTCAAGTTTCAGATGTACTTGTTTGTTATTATGAATAACTCCGGGAAAATTCATCATTTCAGCCAGAAAATAAATGTCTTCCCGTTGCAATAATTTTTCTACTTCTGATGCATCTAAAATAGCTCCGGATGTTTCATGTTTTGTAGAAGGAACACAGGAAGGAGCTCCGAAATAAAATTTCATTGGCGAATGTTTCCCATTTTCAATCATATAATCAACACCTTCCATGCCACATACATTAGCAATTTCGTGCGGATCGCAAACACAAGCCACCGTTCCATGGACCACACTGTAACGGGCAAATTCGGCTGGCAACATCATGGAACTCTCGATATGAATATGAGCATCTACAAAACCGGGAATTATGAACTGATCATCAACCTGATCCGTTTCAATGATTTCAATTATTTTACCATTTTCTACCTGTACGATTCCTTTCGTAATGTTTCCCGATATGACATCGACTATGTTTCCTGAGATTGCTTTCAATATTTTTCAATTTTTATTCGTTAGTATTTAAGGAAATGGAGGAAAAAATAATCAGAACCAAAAGCCAATACGTTAAAATCAAGAACCGGAATCCGAATTATCATTATTCAAAACTCAGATAAGGTTTTAATTTCACCAAATCTTCTGCAGTAAGCTCCGGCAAGACTTTCAAGTCACTTATATCACGTAGTTTCCCTTTATTTCGTCTGAGTTCGTAAATGGCTTTTGATTGATAGAAATTGATATACGGATGTGCATCTAAACGTTGAGCTGTGGCTGTATTGACCTTTATTTTTTGAATTAATGCTGCATTTATCGTGCAGTACGGTCGGATTTTCTCCAGATTTTCAGGTCGCATACCATAAATTTCGCTCAATTGATCGACAGACACAAAACCACCCGTTTGTTGCCTGAAACGGACTATCCCTTTTGCATAACCTCGTCCTATTCCTTTTACCTGCATCAACAAAGTAGTATCAGCAGAATTTAAATCTACGATTATGTCTGTTCGTTTAACCGGTGCTGTTTCATTTTTAATGGGCTTTATCTCAGCAATTGCAATATAAGTTTCCAGTTCTTTAAACTTTTCGGGTGTAATACCATACACTTTGCCAAAATCTTCCTTCGTTTTAAACCGACCACCTGCTTTTCTATATTTCAAAATGTTAGAGGCGATAAATGGTTTTAATCCTAAATGAACAAAAGTGGCTGAATCTACTGCATTCGGATCGAAGATGAAGAGCGAATATGATTCGTTTTTTTTGTTTTCAGGAAAAGTTTTGTAATTCAGTTTATATTGAAGTTGTCTCTCTTCATACTGACGTTGCCATTCAGTTTTACGAATACTGTCACGCGAAACCAATGACCTCTTAAATTGTTCAACTTCGTTCAGAAAAGCTGTTCCATCTTTCTCAGTCACCGGAAAGAAAAGGGGGAGCATATAATTTACAACTAATGCCAACACAATCAGTACGATCAATACAATAATACCAATCCGTTGACCTTTGGAGAAATAGAAAAAATCCTTCCACATACACGCAAATTCTCAATTAGACAGTATATTAAGAGCGGCAAACGGGACTCCCCGATAAAAATCGGGATAAACTTCTCGTCCCGTTACAACTTTCATGAGATTTTTTGTTTGAGCGGCAAACGGGACTCGAACCCGCGACCTTTAGCTTGGGAAGCTAAAGCTCTACCAACTGAGCTATTGCCGCGAAAGAATAAATTTTACATTTCGAAATACAAATGTAAGTAATATTTTTAAAGTGTAAATCAAAACCCGAAGTTTTATTTTCTATTCCTGAATTTTTATTTTACAATTCCGGTAAAACCCATAAAAGCCATAGCTAATAGTCCGGCTGTAATCAATGCTGCCGGGATTCCATCCATTCCTTTTGGTAGTTTAATCATACTGAGTTGTTCGCGAATTCCGGCAAATAAAACCAATGCCAACCCAAAACCAAGTGCCGTGGAAATGGCATATACAACACTCTGCACTAAATTAAAATCCTTCTTAATCACTAAAAGTGCCACACCCAAAATAATGCAATTTGTTGTGATAAGGGGCAAATATACGCCCAATGCCTGATATAAAGCCGGAGAAACTTTCTTCAGGATGATTTCAACCAACTGAACCAAAGCTGCAATTACAAGAATAAAAGTAATGGTTCGCAAGAATTCTATATCGAATGGATGCAAAATTGTTTTCTGAATGATGTAAGTGATAATGGTGGAAATGGTCATCACAAAAGCGACAGCACCGGTCATTCCCACAGCAGTATTAATCTTCTTGGAAATACCCAGAAACGGACAAATACCCAAGAATTGCGACAAGACTATGTTGTTCACAAATATCGCGCTAATGAAGATTAGAATGTAAGTCATGAGAATTTTAGATTTTAGATGTACAATTTTAGATTTAAAAATTTAAAACAATTCTAACTCATTATTCCCCTTTAGGGGTTAGGGGTCTTATCAATTTATTCATAATAGCAATCAAATAACCCAACACAATGAATGCTCCCGGAGCTAACACAAACAGCAATGCACCATATTGATCGGGAAAAACTATGAATCCAAATGCTTTCCCTGTTCCCAACAGTTCACGGGCAACTCCAAGCAATGTTATTGCCAGTGTGAAGCCGAGTCCCATTCCTATTCCATCGAGAGCTGAACGAAAAACAGTATTTCTTGATGCAAATGCTTCTGCACGACCAAGAACAATACAATTTACCACAATAAGTGGAATGAAAATGCCGAGACTTTCATACAAAGCAGGGAAATATGCATGTATCAACATCTCGATAACGCTAACAAAAGTGGCAATCACCATCACATAAGCCGGTATACGCACTTTATCGGGGATGATGTTTTTGAGCATTGAAACCACAACATTTGATCCGACTAATACAAATAAAGTTGCCAGACCCATGCTCATTCCGTTGATTGCAGAAGTGGAAGTTGCCAATGTGGGGCACATTCCCAATGTCAGTACAAAAATGGGATTTTCGGTAATCAGACCATTTACAAGGATTTTAAATTTGGAGTCTTTCATTGTTTTTCCCCTTTCTTTTCAACGTTATTGACTTTGAAAATTTTCTCTTTGAGCACTTTGTGAGTATCTGCCTGAACAGTTGAAATTCCGGAGGTGGTTTCTAAATTGCTTTCAAATGCAAAATAGGCATTTCTTATGGCAAATAAAAATGCTCTTGAACTGATTGTTGCAGCGGTAATTGCATCAACTTCACCCCCATCTTTATTAACGGACAGATTAGCGATAGAAGGATTTTTACCAACTATATTCTGATTTCCTCTTCTGGTTTTAAACCAATTCATCATTTTAGAACCTAAACCAGGAGTTTCATTTTGGTCGAGAACAACATAATCCACAATAACTCCTTGTTTATCAAAACCAACCAGAACATTTATAGGTCCTTTATACCCATTATTTGACGTTGCTTCAACAGCAGCTCCAACAAAGGTATTGTTTTTATTATACGCTTTATACACTTTCATAACCTCAACACCATCTTTCATTTGAACCGGCTTTGAATCGAAGTGATCAAACGGTGGAAGCACAGCTCGAATGGCACTTTCCAGCTTGAAAGTTTGTGAATTATGGATCGGTATTTTCGTTATCGAATAAACAAAAGATAAAGTAAATGCCGCTAATACTGCAATACCAGAAAGCACTGACACCATATTCAAAAAATTGGATGATAATTTCTTCATGCCTTTTTCGCCTCCCCAAAACGTTTTGGTTTAACAAGTGTATTTATCAATGGCGTAAATGCATTCATGATCAGAATTGCAAATGATACTCCTTCGGGATAAGATCCAAAAACGCGGATTACAACAGTGATGATTCCAATGCCGAACCCAAAAATCAACATTCCACGTGGATTCATGGGTGATGTCACATAATCAGTTGCCATAAAAATGGCGCCTAACATCAAACCGCCAGTCAGTAAATGGAATAAAGGACTCACACTGAACAATTCCGGATTGACTAAATGGAGAATACCTGTGAAAATAAAAACAGTAAGCAAAATACTTATCGGAATATGCCAGGAAATTGTTTTTCGAATGAGCAAATACACAAATCCAATAAGCAGGGCAAGTGCAGAAACCTCGCCCATTGAACCGCCCATATTTCCAAGAAATAAATTTAATGTACTTGGAATCTCGCTAA
The DNA here is from genome assembly GCA_017882285.1 of Paludibacter sp. Classification (GTDB taxonomy): domain Bacteria; phylum Bacteroidota; class Bacteroidia; order Bacteroidales; family Paludibacteraceae; genus Paludibacter. The sequence goes on from JADGPS010000038.1 coordinate 20,437, forward strand.
ATTGTCCTTTTAAAATTGCCAATGGCGTGGCAGCAGTTACGGCATCAAGGTAAGCAGGATTAAACGGGATCGGTTTTGGCCAGCTTGTCATTTGTGCCGGAAATGAAATCAATAAAAACACCCGACCAACCAAAGCCGGATTAAACGGATTATTACCTAAACCTCCGAAACTCATCTTGGCAACACCAATAGCTATAAGCGAACCAATTATTACTATCCAAACCGGCAGATTGGATGGCAAATTAAAGGAAAGTAATAATCCGGTCAGGAGAGCAGAACCGTCCGTAATAGAGGTTGAACCTTTGATGAGGTAACGTTGAATTAAATATTCAAAAACAACGCACGAAAGCATGGCTGTAAAACTTATAATCAATGCGCCCAGTCCAAAGAAATACAATCCGGCTAAATATGCAGGGACCAACGCGATGAGGACATCCCGCATATTTTTCCATACCGAATCACCGCTATGGACGTGTGGTGAAGGTGAGATTATAAGTTTATTCATAGAGTTTGAAAGCTTGCCTGCGGCAAGCAGGTTCTTAAAGTTAGTACTATTTTTTAGCCTGACGGGTTCGTATAATTTTTCCAACAATTGATTTACCATACCGAATATGATCGAGCAGCGGTCTATTCGATGGGCAAGCAAAAGAACAACACCCACATTCAATACAATCCATCACTCTTTCATTTTCCATTTCTGTCCACATACTTCTTTCGCTTTGGCTCATAAGCAAAAAAGGTTCTAATCCCATAGGGCAAGCAACAACGCATTTCGTGCATCGAATGCAGTTTTGCATGTTTTTTCGGGCAGCTTCAAGTGCTGGAATTAATAAAACTCCTGAAGTTCCTTTTGCCACAGTAACTTCCAGGCTACTCAAGGCACGCCCCATCATCGGTCCACCGGCAACAATTTTTCCGGTATCTTCAGGCACTCCACCGGCTTGTTCAACTATATTTGCTAAAGGCGTTCCTAAGCGAGCAAGGAAATTCCCATGATTTTTCAACGATTTTCCGGTAATTGTTACGATGCGTTCAAACAAAGGTTTATTTTTTTGTACGGCTTCATATACTGCAAAAAGCGTAGCAACATTCTGAACAACCGCTCCCACCTCAATCGGCAAAGTTCCGGTTGGAACCTGTCGTCCGATTGCAGCATCAATCAACTGTTTTTCACCGCCTTGAGGATATTGAACCTGTAATGGTAAAATTTCAATACCCACAAAGGTTTTTGCCAGTTTTTGCATCAAACTGATTGCATCTTTTTTATTATTTTCAATTCCTACAATAGCTCGTTTAACATCAATTGCTTTCATCAGGATCGTAACACCAACCAATATTTCTTCCCCTTTTTCGATCATCAATTGATGGTCGCAAGTGAGGTATGGTTCACATTCTACCCCGTTAACAATCAGAATGGTTGCTTTTTTGCCGGGAGGTGGTAAGAGTTTAACATGCGTTGGAAAAGTGGCGCCACCTAAACCTACTATTCCATAATCGGAAATTCTTTTTATAATCTCGGCAGAACTCAACGTACATTCTCGTTTAATTTCTGCACTTTTATCTATAGTTTCTAACCATTCATCTCCATGAACATCAATAAAAACCGAAGGAACTTTGTAACCGGAAGCATCCAAATGTACATCAATCCTGTTCACAACACCCGAAACCGATGCATGAACATTGGCCGACACAAATCCGCTCGCCTGACCAATCATTTGTCCCACTTTCACTTTATCTCCTTTTTGGACAACCGGCAAACTCGGCCCACCCAGATAATGACCGAGTGGTATAATAGCTTGCTGCGGAATAGATGCAGTTTGTATCTGAATTCCGGCTGAAAATTTATATTCTTTCGGGTGTATTCCACCCATTTTGAACGTTTTCATAGTTTTAAAACAAGGTCTAAAGTTGTTGAACTGAATACAGTTGACCTTTTTATTCTTTTACTCGTTTAGTTGGAAAATTAATTTCTAAAATGGCATGCGTTGGGCAAACTGCGACGCACTTGCGACACAATGTACATTTATTCGAATCAATATACGCCAGGTTGTTTGCCATCGAAATAGCATCGAAAGCACATTCTTCCATGCATTTCCCGCAACCAATACAAGCTACGTTGCATGAACTCTGTATTTCCTCATCCTTATCTTTATTGACACAATTCACAAAAATCCGACGTGATTTCAGTCCTTTATTTCTTAATTCAATAATCAACTTAGGACAGGCTATGACACAAGCGTTACACGAAGTACATTTTTCTTCATCAATTTCGGGCAATCGGGTTTCGGGGTTAATATGAAGTGCATCAAATTTGCACGAAACTTCGCAATCGCCCAGCCCCAAACAACCCCACGCACATCCGGTTTCACCTCCATACAAATTATGAGCAATTACACACGAACCGACGCCATCATATTGATTTATAAGGGGACGCAGATAACAATTTCCTCCACAACGAATGACAGCCACAGTTGGGTGAATGATATTTGAATCTTTGCCGAGAATATGAGCGACTTTTTTCATGGTTGGCTGACCCCCCACAGTACAAACAAGGTTCTCAAGATTTTCGGCATTAACACAAGCAAGTGCAAACCCATGACAACTCGGGTAACCACAGCCACCACAATTGGCAGCAGGTAAAACCGATTCAATTTCCTGAATATTCTGATCTTCAAAAACCTGAAATTTTCTGGAGATGAAAAATAAAATTACAGATGAAATGCCACTTATAACTAATAATGTAAGTATGGAGAAAATGATTGTATTCATTTTTTATTGCTTAGCATTGTTTTATTTCAATGGATAAACGAAAAGTCAATGCATTTCGTTTAATCGGTTACGGTTTTTTTATTTCGAATTTGAATTTGTTTTTTAATCTGGGATTGAAAAACGAAAGAACAATGTAATAGAGAACCACCACAAGAAGGGCTATGGCAGCTGAAACGACTTCGTTTGTTATAACCGATTTCAGAACAATTAAAGTGATTAGAATCAGAACTAACGGAATTACAAACGACAAAAAGACAGCCTGAAGTCCTATTGATTGTTGTCCAAAAAGGATCACTTCATCACCAACCTTAAACGATGAATCAATGCTTTCAACTTCAATGATTTTCTCTACTTTATCGGCAACAGTACATACACTTTTCGCGTGACATTCGCTGCAAGCCGATTGCTGACTGATTAAGACATCAATCTGATTAACTTGAATATTCTGAATTATTCCTTTATGTTCAATAATTTGATTCATTAATACCAGTTTTAAAACACAAAATTGAGCAAATGAAGGCAAGTTTTGCCTCAATTTGCTCAAAATGTTGTATTCAATTTCTAAGCATATCCATTTTACGGCGTTTTCTTTGCAGAAATTTTGATCAATTCAGCCGGTTTTTGTTGAAGTAAAGGAACTTTTTTATAATCCCAGGTTTCTTCAAAATCCCAATTTGCTTTCAACGTAAGCTTTTTTGGATAATAAAACACTTCTTCGGGCTGTCTTCGGGTTGCCAAATCGCCCGTATCCCACTTTCCGTTTCCATTTACATCGATAAACATCCGAACATAATAATCACCGGGACGAAGGTATTGAAATAATGTCCCTTTTTCGGAAGCCGGTTTCGAAGCGAGCAGAACGTCTTTGGAATCAAGAATCTGCAAAACTGCTTTCGGATTAAATGTAGCCAGTAACATTTTTACACTTGAATATTCATCCAACGACCGAATTTTAAAATCCGATTTTAACTTAGTACTGGTTCTGTGATAAATACTTGTAAATGCAGCCGAATCAATATTCAATTGATAGGACATTTCCGGAATCCATTTATAATCAATATTAAAAGTCATTTTTGTAGAATCGACTTGCCGCCATTTGTACGGGATTTGTTTAAAAGTAGTATCCTTTTTCTGACTTAACCTGATTTTTGATAGATCAATAACCGACAACGGCGCTTCAAAAGTTAGTGTTATCGGAGTATATACTTCGAAAATCGAAGCAACATTGTTCGTAATCCTCAACGGTTCGATTTTGGGTTTTACAATTTTGATTTTCGCCCGGGGATTAACACGGGCTTTTCGCATGGAAATATTAAGCGTGTCAGTAACCGGTTTTAGATGAAAAAGCGAATCCGTTTTTAAATAAGTCATTGCCATTTGCAAAGTATCTACTTTCCAAACCAATGAATCTGTAATCCAATAAGTCAAACTGTCCTGAGTCGCATTTTTCTGGAGCAAATATTTACCTTCCCAATTAAAATTCAACGGCTTGATTACCGGCAGTTTTGTTGCAACTGTATTGAAAAACAAATTGAAAACGAAAGGTTCTTTTCGTTCTGCTTTTACAAAGTACTGGCGTTTTTTGTTTTCTTTAAAAAATCGAAGAGTCAGATTATCAGGCAAAAAATGTGTACTTATATACTTTCTGATACTATCAACATGTGTCGAATCTTTCCATATCGTATCTCTCATCTCTTCCCTTCGGAATGTTGGTGTAACGAGTGAATCATGCATTGCCAGTCCTTCTCCGGGTTCAAAAAAGTAATCGCGATTAGTATCATCCAAAGCAAAAACCTTAAAGCTCCCTTTTTTCATGTTGGTGATAGAAAAATGCCCTTTATCATCAGTTTTACCGATACGAAGAAATGGTTTGGCAGAAAAAACAGAGTCGGATTTATTCCTGTAAATACCCACAATAATACCGGGTAACGGATTCATATCTTCCGAATTAATTACAGTGCCTGAAATTTGCAGCGTATCTAATTCATTTCCCGTAGAAAATGAAAACGAATAGTTTTTTATCGCATTATTTTCATTTAAATCGACAATAGCTTTTCCAAAATTGATAGAATAGGTAGTGTTTTCGAGTAAATCTTCGTTGAAATTTACAACTATACTTTTACTAATTGCTTTTATGTCAGGCGGTTTAATTTGTGGAGGCGAAACAATAACATTTTCGTTTGGTTTATCAACCGAAACCATTTCGTCAAAGAAAATTTGAATCTGTTTTTTATTGAAATTCAATGAACCAACAGGCGGAAATGATTTCACCACCTTTGGCGGAATCGAATCTTTCGGTCCTCCGGTAGGTCCTGCTCCTCTGTTTGCACAGGAATGAACCAAAAACAGGATTCCTAAAATGAGTATTATTTGTTTGAAAGTTTGAAAGTTCATAAAATTTAAAGGTTTGTAAAGTTATACGTTAATACTTTATGTCCAATCCTGCATCGTAAACATTTTTTTTCGTCACAATATTGTTTTTTCAATTGCAAAAAAGCCTGCGAATCGTATGCCGAATTTGAAATTATTCCGAGATTTTGCCAGTTCTGCATGATAGAATTCCGTTCGGGTGGAATTTGTTCCAAAATCTGTAATGCTTTGTCTTTCAACTCATCATTATTTTTTTGACTTGCAAAACAGAACAAGAAAGGCACAACTGTATTAATTAAAATTCCATTTACCGATTGTGAACCTAACTTTTTGTTTTTCAATGGACTTTCAGTTGCGAACAAATAATGTGTATTCCAGTAAGTTGATGGTTCGCATACAAACAATTGTTTTATGTATTCAATGTCCGGATGCTCAGTTATTTTCGAAAATAATTTGGACGATGAATGAATCAACGCCGCAAATTGAGCAATACGCACGTACGGAAAATTATCCGGTCGTAATCTCAACAATTTCCATTGCGCACCATCAATTGGTTTCAGTTCATATTTTGCACGCAGAAAATCGAATTCTTTTTTTAAACTTGCAGAATAGGCATCCTGTTCATCCGGATTCAACAAACCGGCTTGTCCAAACAGCAACGCTTCCAACTGAAACAGTTGATCTTTGTGTTTGCCTAATATCGTAATTGGCAGTGATTTGGCTAAACTTTCGAATGCCTGACTGTTTGTTCCAAAACCGAAACTTCGAGCCAGCGTGATATAAAAAGCTTCTTCCCAATGCTGATTCGTTTCACTCAATAATCGTTCAATGGCGTTCATTTTTTGCTCCAACCGTTCGGTGAGCAACGCATTTTTCCAGCTTTGAATAAATATTGCGGGAACTAAATTAATTTTATCGGCACAGGGTATCCATTTTTGTTGACTGAATAGCTGTTCGTAGTTTGTTTCAATTTGTTTTGGAAAAACAAGTTCGAGTTGGGGTAAACGTTCTCCATCAGTCCTGTAAACTTCTGCATCAGCTCGATGAACCACATGCAAAATCACATTATCATAAGCTTTATCGGATTGATGATTGTGTTTATTCCAGTCGGAGGAATTGGGATGAATTTCAATATTTCCTGCCCAGATGGTTTCACCGATTCTGATTTTGGCATTGAAGAAATCCGGTCCTGCATCAGTATTAATTTTACCGACGTCGATAACTTCTACCGACTCACCATCAGTGGTTTGCAAATTGTGAGCAGTAAACAGTTTGTTTTGCCAAACATAATGCAGAATTGATTCTTTCATAAACCCCAAACCCCTAAAGGGGATTTAAAATAGTACATATATTACATTTTCTTCTGAAATAAAAAAACCCTTATACTTTAATCAAACTCCAAAACAAAAAAAATTTTCCTTTAGGGGTTGGGGTTCAAAGAATTCCAAAAGTATAACCTTCATTTTTCCAGAATTCAATGGCTAATGGCAAAACGGTCAACATATTGTCTTTTGCTTTTATCGAATCGTGAAAAACAACGATTGAGCCATTGTGGGTAAATCGTTTTATATTGTTCAAAATAGATTCCGGAGATAATTTTCGATTATAATCGCAGGTAAGCAAATCCCACATGATGATTTGAAATCGGGATTGAAGCAACCTTTTTTGTCGACAGGTAATTCGTCCGTAAGGTGGACGAAACAGCTGGCTATCTATATATTCCGAAGCTTGATGAACATTTGCCATATATTTGCCGGAAGAGACATATATTCCTTTCAGGTGGTTAAACGTATGATTACCGGTTTTGTGTCCTCGCTGAAGTATCCCGGAGTACAATTCGGGATACTTTTGAACATTCTCACCCACACAAAAAAAAGTAGCTTTTAATCTGTATTTATCCAGTATATCCAGGACAAGCGGCGTAACTTCGGGCGCAGGTCCATCGTCGAAAGTGAGGTAAATCACTTTCTCCGATGAATTCTTGCGCCAGACGAGTTTCCCTAAAAAAGGACGGAATAAATCCGGAAACCGCACATTCATTTACATGCGAACTCTTTTGGTATAATTCATATAATAAGGCATATACTTTTCTATAATCGATTTTTGTTTTGCATCATCACAAATCCTCAGTACCTGTTGCAAAACCGCCATATTGTGGCCAATTCTGTTGGAAACGCTGTTTTGTTGTTCAACATTCAAACTGAAATACCAGTCTAAATATTCGACACAATCTTTTGCAACAGCATCCATGATAGCATTCCCTTTTGCCGGTTGATGCAGTTTGTAATAATAATCAGCCAATTGGGTTGACAAATAATCGTGACGAACGGTTGTTCCCGGAATCATTTTGTTGCAATAATCCAGTGCTTTAGAGGCTCTTACAGTATCATCTTTAGCCATCAATGCACCGATCAGCTGAGCAAACATCATGCGATGTGTATGGCACATGCGTGACGTATTTTCTTCTAAATAAATTTTTGGATTATTAATATTCCCGTACTTGAATTTGAACATCATGTTGTTATACATTTCGTCCACATTTACTCCGGGGCCGGCACCCTTTACACCGATTGGTAAAATCTGATAGGCCAAACCGGTCAATTCAAAATGATCATTCAGTCCCAAATAATAATCGTCACCAACCGTAACTGCAAAGTAAATCGGACGTTTCCATTTATTTTCTTTCAACAATTCTATAATCATCAACTCACTTTTGGTAAGTCTTCTCTTCAAATCAAAATTAATCTGAGGAATGATTTCAGAAGCTCTCGAAAGTGGTAATGTTCCTGTTTTAATTACTTCCTGAGGATCAATTGGCAAAAACATCTGCTTGGAAGGAATTATTGCTTCCCCATTCATTTTGGTTGACGAATCCGGACTTAAAATGAAATCCATAACTGTCTTTACATCAAGTGGTTTCTGAAGAATATCTTCAACCCCAACCACTTCATTTTTTCCGGCTTCGAAATCTTTTGGTTCCCACGAAATGGGTAACGGAGCTGATTTATAAGCAGCACGTTTCATTTGTCCGATATACCAGTCGGTTTGCAAATAACTGAGGTTACACACACGAATGTCCGTTCCTTTTCCTTCTACTTCCTGATTGTACCAGAGCGGGAAAGTATCGTTGTCGCCGTTGGTAAAGATGATAGCATTTGGTTTACATGAAGCCAGGTAATTTGCACCAAAATCGCGACAGGTATAACGCAGACTACGATCGTGATCGTTCCAGTTTTGTTGAGCCAATAATGCAGGAACTCCAAGACAGATAATCGTAGCAACTGCAGCAGTAACAGTTTTTGGAATTTTTGGCAGGTATTTATCAACAACTTTTATTATTCCCAACACACCAAAACCAATCCACATACAGAAAGCATAGAACGAACCGGCGTACGCATAATCCCGTTCACGCGGCTGATAAGGCGTTTGATTCAAATAAACCACAATGGCAATACCGGTAAGAACAAATAATAAAAACGTGAGCCAAAAACTTTCAACTCCTTTTTTACCTCCGTAAATCAAAAATAACATCCCGAAAATTCCCAGCAACAACGGCAATAAGAAATACGTGTTATGTCCTTTATTATCTTTGAGTTCCGAAGGTAGTTTTGTTTGGTCGCCCACCAGTAAATTATCAATAAATCCGATACCGGTTATCCAGTTACCACGATCTATTTCGCCATAACCCTGAATGTCATTTTGCCGACCACTGAAATTCCACATAAAATAACGCCAGTACATGAAATTCAACTGATAATCGAAGAAGAATCGCATATTTTCGATGAAAGTCGGTTTAATATCGGTTTTCTCCTGTCCGCAATAATCGTACGTTATGCTTTCGCCGGTAATTTTTCCCCACACTTTATAGGCTTCAATATGCGATGGAGTACTGCTGTACATTCGGGGGAATAACATATCAAACCGTTCGTCCATCACATAATCGGTTTTATAACCGGTAATGATATACTGATCTTTTTCGGAAGATGATGTTTTAGGTTTTGGTGCATAGGATGGAGCCCCTTGTTTTTGTTCCGGTATGCACATATTTCCTTCTACCCGAAGCTTAACGGGAGCATTATATGTGGAACCGTAAATCAGCGGACTATCACCGTATTGTTCGCGGTTCAGATAGTATTTCAATGAAAAAACGTTATCGGGATTGTTTTGATCCATCGTGGGATTCGATGTTGAACGAATAACAATCACCGCGTAAGAAGAATAACCAATTAGTACCATAGTAACCATAAGTGCGATGGTATTCAACCAACGTGCGCTGATATTTCCTTTCCTGTAATAAAAGAATCCTGCCATCGCAGCAATTACAATTAAACCCAGTACTACATGACCGCCAAAAAATGGAATACCGGCGATGGTAATTGCCAGAATAAAAGAAATTGCCATCCGCAACTTGCTTTTATCAGTATTCGATTCATATATCGACCAGACTAAAAGACCAATTGTCAATATTATATACACAAACAATCCGGTATTAAATGCAAATCCGAGTTCGTTCACAAACAACAGTTCGAACCAACCGGCAACTTCAACAAATCCCGGGATTAAACCATATAAAACTGTTCCGAGAATAACCACTCCGGCTATCAACGCCAGAATGATCCCTTTCGTGGTAGGCGTGTGCTTTTTGAAATAATATACCAGTACGAGTGCAGGAATAGCCAGCAGATTCAGGATGTGAACTCCAATGGATAATCCCATCATGTAAGCAATAAAAATCAACCAACGATCCGAACCGTGCTCATCTGCAACGTCTTCCCATTTCAGGATTAACCAAAATACCAACGCGGTAAACAGCGATGAAAATCCATAGACTTCAGCTTCAACAGCCGAAAACCAAAACGTATCGGAAAACGTGTACGCCAAAGCACCCACAAGTCCGGCACCAATAATCGCGATGATGTTACCTGTGGTATAATCGTCTTCCGATTTAATGATCACTTTGCGGGCCAAATGCGTGATGGTCCAGAATAAAAACAAAATGGTAAATGCGCTGCATAAAGCAGTCAGCGAGTTAACCATAATGGCCACATGTGCGGTATCTTTTGCAAACAAAGAAAAGAAATGACCAACCATCATAAAGAAAGGCGCTCCCGGTGGGTGACCAACATCAAATTTGAATGCGGATGAAATAAACTCCGGACAATCCCAGAAACTGGCTGTTGGCTCCATAGTAAGCAAATACGTCAGTGCAGCAATAGCAAATGCTACCCACCCGAAAGTGTTGTTCAATAATTTGAATCGTTTCATTTTGTATGTTTATTCGTTGATTGGTTAATCTGTTGATTGGTTAATTGGTTATTTGTTCTTACAGTTTTTGTCTTTTGTCTCCCGCTTCGCGGGATGTCGCAAGCTCCATTTGCTCTTTTGTCTTGGCTCTTGGTTCTCGGTTCTTTGTTCTTGCCTCTTTTTCAAAAAAACGTTCAAAGATACAAAGAAATTTTAGTTTGTAATATATGCGTTATTGATTTTAGTTAAATTTAAAGATTATCAGTTATTTATAGGGGTATAACTACTAAAGGGTTTCGATCAGATAAAAAGTCCGCTGGATATAATAGAAATTAAGTGAGTAAAACCATTGTTAATCCAAATAATTGTAATTATCTTTGGTGCATAATTAATAAAAACGACACTTTATATTATAATATCAAAATTCTGTATGGTCAATCACTTTAATATCACTATATTTTGTATTTCTCTGTTTTACAAAGCAATACAAATTGTCAAAGTGATTAATAAAGGGGAT
>JADGPS010000086.1 GCA_017882285.1 Paludibacter sp.
GTGCCTATAAAGGTAGTGATTTTCAATGACTTATACGAATAATATCGGGTTTATTTTCTTGATATTCAAACGATTAACAATAAGTTTAACGAAGTATTGTACTTAGAAACATCAAAAAAAGCGACAAACCAAGAAATATTTTATCGAACTGCTGGTGGTAGATACTTCAAGGTCTTTATTGATAGTGAATTCGGTTCGGAAAGCAAAAGCAATAAAAGTAAATACTTTCAAGAAAAGTATAAAGTTTATGTTATGATTGCCGTATTAAGCTCTAATATTTGGTGGTGGTATTATACATTACATTTTGATATGTATAACTGTAAGGATTATATGATGTTTAATTTTCCATTTGACTATGATAATTGCAAAAGTATTTCTGAATTAGTAAAACTCGGGAAGAGACTAAGTGAAAACATGATTGAAAATGCAGAGACAAAAATGCAATCTTATGCGACTACCGGCGATAGACTACAGTTAATTTTTAGGCCTTCATTGTCAAAACCCATCATTGACGAAATCGACAAAGTATTAGGAGCGCATTATGGTTTTACGCAAGAGGAGTTAGATTTTATCATCAACTACGATATTAAGTACCGAATGGGTAAAGAGTTGGAGGGGGAAGATTGAAATAACTTCCGCATGAGGTTAAAACCTCACGCACCGCAAATCGGTCGTCGCTATGCGACTTGCATACTATGGGGTTGACAAATGCCGTAGGCATGACCGATATATAGAGCGTAGGGTTTTAACCCTATGCGAAGAAAAAACAAAGCAAAATGGAAACCATCGGTAATAATGAATTATTAAAACTCCCCAAAACCGCCTTTTTGTGTAGCAGAAAAGTGTCTGCCAGTGTGGTGTTGAAATGCTACGATTGGGCAATAGCACAGCGTGATGCGGGACATTGTGTCATCAGCGGTTTTCATTCTCAGTTAGAAAAGGACGTTCTGCATTATTTATTGAAAGGAACGCAACCCATTATTGTTGTGTTGGGTCGTGGAATGAAAAAGCGGTTAGAACCCGAACTACAAAAAGCTTTAGATCAAAACAGGTTATTAATTATATCTCCTTTCTCGGTAGATGTGAAACGTACTTCTGAAAAGACAGCCCAAATACGTAACCGAATGATGATTGAAATGGCTGAGAATATAACTGTTGGATTTGTTAGCAATGGTGGGTTGCTGGAAGCATTGATAAAAGAAACAGATAAAAAGATAACAAACATATAAATTAAATCTACATAGCATTACCAACCTCGAAAAACTTTACCAATCGATTGAATTTGAGGTTGATGTTGAAGGTGGTATAGAAACACCTAACAGGTTTTGGAAACCTGTTAGGTGTTGTGCATTACAGCCAGTCGCGAAGCGACGCCCGATTTGCCGCGCATACGGATTCATTCTTTCGTGATGATTAAAAAATAAAGCCCTGACAAATTTGCCAGGACTTTATTATAAGTAATTGGAGTACAATTATTTCCAAAAATGTGGCTCAAAAGCCATGAAAATAGAATTAAAAATAGAATTCCGCTTCTTAGCAGACAACAATGATTACAAAACTATGAATTAAAGTTTAATAATTCCCTTTAGCAGCTCCACCTGTCATGATAGCAACGCTTGCACCGCAACCTAAGCGATTGGCACCGGCTTTTATCAATGCCACTGCAGAATTATAATCTCTTATTCCACCGCTTGCTTTTACACCCATAGTTGGACCAACAATTCTACGCATTAAAATAACATCTTCAACAGTAGCTCCACCTCCGGAAAAACCGGTGCTTGTTTTCACAAAATTGGCACCTGCTTTTTTTGAAATTTCACAGGCTAGAATTTTTTCATTTTCAGTTAGCAAATTCGTTTCAAATATCACTTTTAAAATGGTATTTGCACGAGATGCTCTTCTTACGGCTCGTATATCTTCTTCAACTAATTTTAAATTTCCTGATTTTAAAGCACCAATATTGATAACCATATCAATTTCTTTAGCACCATTTTCTATCGCGTTTTGAGTTTCGAATGCTTTACTGCGACTATCCATTCCGCCCAATGGGAAACCAACTACAGAACAAACTATAATGTCTGAGCCTCTTAATTTTTTTGATACATAGGAAACCCAACTTGAATTTACGCATACAGATTTGAATTTGTACATCAAGGCTTCTTTGCACAATTGGTCAAACTGTTCAGCAGTAGAATCGGGTTTCAACAAAGTATGATCAATGTATTTTGCTAATTCATCCAGTGGAATCGGTAAAATATTTTGTTTTTCTTGATTAGGAATATTCTTTAATCCTGATTTTTCATTTAGTTTTAACATTACCTGTTCGGTAATCTTGTCAATCAATTCGTCTTTATTCATTTTTGTTTTATTTTTTTTCTACCGACATCATTTTATTTATTCTAACCCAGTGCCTTCCTCCTTCAAATTTGGTTTCGAGCCAAAGTTTTGCCATTGAACAAAGTTCATCGGCCGTATGATTTAGCGTTCCCATGGTTAAAACATTTGCATTGTTATGTTCCCGACTATTCATTATTGTTTTTGTATTCCAACATAAAGCTGCCCGTATGCCATTTACCTTATTGCAAACCATAGATGAACCTATTCCGGCGCTATCAAGCATAATTCCACGATCGCAATCTCCACTTGTTACTTTTTTTGAAACGGCTACAGCAAAATCAGGATAATCTACTTTTGTAGTACTGTTGTTGGTTCCAACATCAACTATTTTATAGCCAACACATGTAAGGTAAGATTTAATAATTTCTTTTGCCTCAAAAGATGCATGATCAGAGCCAATTGCAACCCGACTAACATTCTGATTATCTGTATCACTTTCCATTGCTGACATACTTTTGTTTTTTCGTTTTCATGAAATCATATCTACTATTGCAAAAACTACTGTTTTTACTGTAAGTGAATCCGGCTCATTTAAAACTGCTCTGGCAGAGCCGCCTTCCTCTACGACCAGTACTGTATCTCCAACTCCTGCCTGTATAGCATCTATGGCGAGAAATGATTTTCCAATGGCTGTTCCAACTTTGTCAATAGGTTGAACTATCAAAATTATTTTTGATTCGTATCCTTTCACTTTGGCTGTTGAAACCACATTTCCAATAATTTTGCCTAAAATCATTTTTTTACTTTTTGAACAGCGTGAGGTTTTGAAATCACTTGTTTTTCGGCAACATACTTTTTATCTATAATTCCCATTACCGCTACATCACACGGGTTCATCGTGTTTTCTATCACCCTGCTTGCTTCTCTGCTTATTTCGTAGTAAATAAAATCGCCCACTCCTGCTTTTATTGTGTCAATTCCCACAATTGGCAATGCTACGGTTTCATAATTTTCATCCAACGGCTGTATGAGCAACAGCCTTGATCCCTCAAAAGATTCAACTTTTACTGTGCTGACTACGTTTCCTATGATTTTTCCGAATTTCATGTTTGTGTTAATTACCAAATTTTAAACAATTCTAAAATAATCAACTATTGTGCAACGGCGTTCTCGGGTAAATGTTCTCGCTCTTGTAACTCCATCTCCTGTTGGGCTTGCTATGGTAAATGATGCAAAACCGGCACCTCCTTGGCCTAAACCTGCGTAACTCGGTCCGTTTTTTATAAAAATTGAGCAATTCATTATTCTTGCCATTTTGCTGAGTTTGGCAATATTCAACGAGTGCATAATTGCGGTATGTCTAAATCCATGCTCACATTCAAATGCCAAATCAATTGCTTCGTCAACATTACCGACACGAACAATAGGCATTACCGGCATTAATTGTTCTGTCCAAACTAATGGATGGTTTTTGTCTACTTCGCAAATCAATAAGCGAGTTGAAGACGGAACTTCTAAGTTGATACGTTTGGCAATATATTCAGCATTTTTACCTACAAATTCTTTGTTAGCTGCCCCTTCATGTCCTTTACGGCCAGGTTCAGCAATGACAAGTTCGGTTATTTTTTTAATTTGCTCCTGATTTAATTCAACACAATTATTATTTTTCATTTCAGCCTTTAAGTAGTCGGCAACTGAAGCAACTACTATAATTTCCTTTTCGCAAATGCAAATTACATTATTATCAAAACTTGCCCCGGCAACAATATCTTTTGCT
Source organism: Paludibacter sp. (assembly GCA_017882285.1). Classification (GTDB taxonomy): domain Bacteria; phylum Bacteroidota; class Bacteroidia; order Bacteroidales; family Paludibacteraceae; genus Paludibacter. The sequence goes on from JADGPS010000086.1 coordinate 4,115, forward strand.
GCTTTTGGAATGTCAGCTGTTTCATCGACAACACAGGGTGGATTTCCAGGACCGGCTGCTATTACTTTTTTACCACTGTTCATAGCAACTCTAACAACTGCCGGACCACCGGTAACCACAAGTATCGCAATTTTCTCATTACTCATTAAATCTTTTGCCGATTCTATTGTTGGCTCTTCAATACAAGTTAGTAGATTTTCGGGACCTCCGGCATTCACAATGGCTTTATTCAAAAGATTAATTAAAAAAGCAGATACTTTTTTAGCAGAGGGATGAGGATTAAAAACAACGGCATTGCCTGCAGCTATCATTCCTATTGCATTACTTATTATCGTAACGGTTGGGTTTGTACTTGGAGTAATAGAACCAATTATGCCGAAAGGAGCTTTCTCAACGATTGTTAAACCGTGTTCATCAGAAAAAGCTTCAGGTATAATATCTTCAACTCCAGGTGTTTTATGAATTCCAAGCTTGTTTTTAATAATTTTATCTTCAAACCTACCCAAGCCAGTTTCTTCTTGAGCCATTTTTGATATAACTTCAACATTTTCCAAAGAAATTTTTCGGATACTTGTAATAATATCTTTTCTAATTTCTAAGGGAAGTTCTTTGAAGATTTCGTATGCTTTTTCTGCAGCCAATATGGCTGAATTAATATTCGAAAAAACTCCAATTGTATTGTTATTCTGTGTTTCAGGAAATATATTTAAGTCTTCAATAACCTCCTGAACTAATTTTCGGATATCATTTGTTAAATTTTCCAATTTTGTTTCTCCTTTTTTTATACAAAATGAGGGTTTCTGTTTGTAGATGAGGGAATATGACCTGTTACAACAAAAGATTTTCTGTTGATAAGTACAATCAGTTATTTGATGTACACAAACTTATCATCTTCTGAAATTCTGTCAATAATCCCCACGATAAGTGCATCGAGTGGTTTGTTTGTTGTTTTTATTGTTTCTCGTGCCGAGGTGCTTTCTGAAATCATAACCATTTCGTCGTACCCGGCTCCAATTATATCAACTGCAACAATAAACTCCCCCATTTTTTCTCCTTTTTGGTTAGTTTTTTCAATGAGTAAAAATGGAGCTCCTTCAATATTTAAGCTTCTCGTTCTACTTACCACAGAACCTACAACTTTTCCTAAAATCATATTTTTTTAATTCTTTTGATAGGTATAAACTCCATCTTTTTCAATAATATCAACAATTGCTATGACGGCAGAATCTGTTGGCATTCCATCAGTTACAGTAGTAAATCTTGCACTACTTCCTGAAACAAAAAAGACAATCTCTCCTATTCCAGCACCGACACTGTCCATCGAAACAACAAAATCATTTTTACCTTTTAGTGTAACAGGGTCAATTTTTTCTAAAAGTAATAATTTTATTCCTTCAATTTTTTCTGCTTTTTCTGACGCAACAACAGTTCCTACTACTTTGGCTAAAATCATATTATTAAATAAATAATTTCCTAAAATATTTAGATCGGATTCTTAAATTCAGATAAAAACAGATACGTTCGTTACATTAGAACAGAACGACCCATAATAAGCCCCAAGTTTATAAAAAAATATAAACCAACCTATAATTAACAAGGCAGTACGGTGTAAAACTAAAGAATATAAAAAAGTTAATCCAAATTCTCAGCTTAATTTTCAATACTCTTGTCTGCCCGTTATTTCAGCTAATCTTTTTTCAACGGTTGTTTTACATTCCAACACTTCAGCCTCTTTACCGCCGATATATACTCTGCCAAATTTACCAAAGCCGATAACTTCAATAATGTTGATGTTTGCTGATTTTTCTGCTTCATTAGCTGCAAAATAGGCATAACCTGCCGGTTCTATTTCTAAAACAAAAAGGGTATCACCTCTTAATAACATCGAACCATGTCTGGTTCTGTTAATTAATTGAGCATGATGATCTTCGACGTTACGAATCAATTGACTCGTTAATATCCTTGGTCTTATTCTGTCTTCTTCCGTTTTTTCAATTGCTTTCAAAACAGCTTCACCGGCCATTCTTGTATCGCCCTGACTATCGGAATGAACTTCCAGCATACCATAAGCCCTTTCTACAACTTGCATTCCGGGAGTAACATTGGTAGCTTTAAGTGCAATATCAGTCAGCGTATTAATTTCAATTCCGGGAGCAATTTCGATAATGCAACATGCCTGTCCACCAACGGGTAAATATCCTTTAGAAACCGTTGAAAGATAGGAAGCCATCTGCAATTGCAAGGAATCTAAAAAAACATAAGTTCTTAAATCAACCATGGCTTATTCTCCTTTTTTTGAAGTTGCAAAGCCCGAAAACATAACTGCATCCACGCTTTTGTGTGGTCTTGGAATTACGTGGCTTGATATTAATTCGCCAACCTTTTCAGCTGCTTTTACGCCTGCATCTACTGATGCTCTTACAGAAGCAACATCTCCGCGTACAATTACCGAGATGTATCCTCCACCAGTTTTTTCATATCCAATGAGCTCAACTTTAGCTGCTTTTACCATGGCATCTGAAGCTTCTATCATTGCAACAAAACTTCTAGTTTCAATCATGCCTAATGCTTTTTCATTTTCTTCCATTTCAATAGATTTTAATTTGTTAGTTATCAATTTCTAAATGCAAAAGTAATATATAATATCGAATAATAAAAATACACACAATATTCAAAGGTTAATTTTCGTCACTTTATTAACAAGTAAAGTTTCTTAACTTTCGTCAAACTACTTTATTTTCATGTTTTCAAGATGCCGTGTTTTGTCGCGATCTGTTTTCTTTTGCATGTTTTTTTCGAATGCGTCGGTGAGGTTTACGCCGGTTTGATTGGCAAGACAAATCAACACCCAAAGCACATCGGCCATTTCGTCGGCAAGATTCAGATTCTCATCTGATTTTTTGAAAGATTGCTCGCCATAAGTTCTGGAAATCACTCTTGCCAATTCACCTACTTCTTCGGTGAGTATTACCATGTTTGTCAACTCACTAAAATAACGGACTCCATAGGTTTTAATCCATTCGTCAACCTGTTTTTGAGCTTCTTCTATGGTCATTTATTCTTCGTTTAATCGGGCAATGATGGTTTCATTTCCTGTGGTTGAATCGCCCACCTGCACAAAAATTTCAGTATCGAGCGGTAAGAAAAGATCGACGCGCGAACCGAATTTAATAAAACCGATATGTTCATTTAAGCGACATTTTTTCCCTGCATGTGCATAGGTTACAATCCGACGTGCCAATGCTCCGGCAATTTGACGAACCAAAATTTGTGTTTTCCCATCGGATTCAATCACGACTGTTGAACGTTCATTTTCAAGGCTCGATTTTGGCAAAAATGCTGCTATGTGGCGTCCGCTGTGATGAACCGATTTCAGAACGGTTCCTCTTATCGGAAACCAATTAGCATGGACATTGAAAATAGACATGAAAATAGATACCTGAATACGTTTGTCGCCAAAATACTCCAATTCGTCCGTAGCCTCAACCACCACTATGGTTCCATCTGCCGGAGCAACTACCAGACTTGGATCATCAATAAAGACTTTACGGGGTGGACTACGAAAAAAATATGCAAAAAAGAAGAGTATTAAGGCAGAAACAATGATATTAATAATCGGTACTACACCAAAAGGGAAATGAGTGTAGATATATAAGTTCAAAAACAACAGGATTAACACCAGTGTTCCTAAAATTAACCGACCTTCCTTATGGATTCTAACGTATCTCATGTGTTTTTTCTTTAGACATAATATGCCGATTAAAATACAAATCTGAAGTTTTCAGTTTTACAGTTTAATAATGAAACAAAAGTAAAGAAAAAGTATCAGTGATGCAAAGAAAAACATAAACTTTTCTAATCCGACAGAATTGATTAACTTTGCATCTTCATTTTTTACAACTTGCACTTCTGATAAATTCAACTGTAAATAATTTACAGAATGGTAATTGTAAATTGTAAAATGTAAATAAAGATGAACTTATCCTTGCTTACAGCTATATCGCCTGTTGATGGCCGTTACCGTTCAAAGACAGAAAAATATGCTGCTTACTTTTCGGAATTTGCCCTGATGCGCTATCGTGTGTTGGTGGAAGTGGAATATTTTATTGCTTTATGCGAAATCCCATTGAAACAATTGGAGCAGGTACCATCCTCTGTTTTTCCAAAACTCAGAACATTGTATACCGGATTCTCGGAAGTTGACGCACTGAAAGTAAAAGAAATAGAAAATATTACTAATCACGATGTTAAAGCCATTGAATATTTCGTGAAAGAAAAATTTGATTTCCTTGGTTTAGGAGCGTTTAAAGAATTTATTCACTTTGGCTTGACTTCGCAAGACATAAATAATACGGCTGTTCCGTTTTCGATAAAAGAGGCATTGAATGAGGTGTATTATCCCGAAATGGAAGAAGTCTTGAAAGCTTTAACTCATAAAGTTGACGAATGGCGCGATGTGTCAATGCTGGCAAAAACGCATGGACAACCTGCTTCGCCAACCCGTTTGGGAAAAGAAATGATGGTGTTTGTAAATCGATTGAACCAACAACTTGCTGTATTGAAACAAACCCCGAATTCAGCTAAATTTGGCGGAGCTACCGGAAATTTCAACGCGCACGCTGTGGCTTATCCATCAATCGACTGGAAAAACTTCGGAAATCATTTCGTGGCTGATAAGTTGGGTTTGGAACGGGAACAATGGACAACGCAAATTTCCAATTACGATCATCTGGCGGCTCAGTTCGATGCCATGAAACGTATCAACACCATTTTGATTGACTTTTGTCGGGATATTTGGACCTATGTTTCGATGGAATATTTCAAACAACGCATCAAAGCGGGTGAAGTTGGTTCGTCAGCCATGCCACACAAAGTGAACCCGATCGATTTTGAGAATGCCGAAGGAAATTTGGCTATTGCCAACGCTTCTTTTGAATTTATGGCTGCCAAATTGCCAGTTTCACGCCTGCAACGTGACCTGACGGATAGCACAGTACTGCGGAATGTAGGTGTGCCTTTTGCACATACCATGATTGCTACAAAAAGTATTCTGAAAGGGTTGAGTAAATTGCTGCTGAATGAAACAGCCATTTACAGCGATTTGGATAATACATGGGCGGTTATTGCCGAAGGAATTCAAACTATCTTGAGGCGCGAAGGGTATCCGTCGCCTTACGAAGCACTCAAAGCATTGACTCGTACTAACGAAGGAATTACTGCAACATCAATTCGCGACTTTATTGAAACACTTGATGTAAGCCAATCGGTGAAAGAAGAACTTAAACGGATTACACCGAGAAATTATACAGGCGTTTAGGCCCCTAACCCCTAAAGGGGAACAGAGATAATTTGTTCTAATTGAAAAAATAATAACTTTAAAATGGCTTTAGAAGTCCCCCTTCAGGGGGATTTAGGGGGCTTAAATATATGTTCAAATTCATAACGCTTCTCAAGCGGTTTATTCCGCCCTATAAAAAATACGTTTTCCTAAGCTTGTTATTTAACTTGCTGTCCACTATTTTCAGCTTGTTTTCTTTTGCCGCTGTTATTCCTGTGTTGCAGATTCTTTTTGGTTTGCAAAAAGTGGATAAAGCTTATTTGGCATGGACTTGGAGCGATAGTTACAAAGAAATTTTTGCTGCATTAAAAAATAACCTGTTTTGTTGGGTGGAACAGACCATTCAATCGGTTGGACCGAGTATTGCATTGATTTATCTGGGAATATTCCTGATAATAATGACGGCTTTTAAAACCGGAACGTGGTATTTGGGATCACATTTTATGATTCCGGTCCGCACCGGTGTATTACGCGATTTACGAAACCAGCTTTATCACAAAATTATCAGTCTTCCGATTGGTTTTTTCACCGAAGAACGAAAAGGCGATATCATTTCTCGCATGACGGGTGATGTGGGGGAAGTGGAAGCTTCCATCATGAGTTCGCTTGACATGGTGTTCAAAAATCCGATTATGATTTTGATTTATCTCGTAGTTATGTTCAGCATGAGTTGGGAACTGACAATTTTTGTGCTGTTTTTGTTGCCTTTCAGCGGCTGGTTAATCGGAAAAATTGGCAAATCTCTCAAACGCCGTTCAACCACAGGACAGGAACAGTCAGGAGAACTGCTTTCGCAAATTGAAGAAACGTTGGGTGGTCTGCGTGTGGTGAAAGCGTTTAATGCAGAACACAAGCTCGAAGTCCGTTTCAGCATTTTGAACGAAAAACTACGCAAAACTTTTAATCGTCTCAATCGCCGTTATAACCTTGCGCATCCGGTAAGTGAGTTTATGGGGACAGTGGTCATCGCCATTTTGCTTTGGTTTGGAGGTGCTCTTATTCTCAGCCACAAGAGCAACATTGGTGCACCCGAGTTTATTTATTATATTCTGATTTTTTATAGCATTATTGCTCCATCAAAAGATTTGTCGAGAGCGTCGTACAGCATTCAGAAGGGATTGGCTTCGCTTGAACGGGTTGATAAAATTCTGATGAGCGAAAACACGATTAAAGAACCCAAAAATCCACAAACAATTCACCCGTTCTCAGATAAAATTGAATTTCGCAATTTGAGTTTCAAATACCAAAACGAATGGGTATTGCAAGATATAAATCTGGTGGTCCCAAAAGGAAAAACGGTGGCATTGGTGGGTCAGTCCGGTTCAGGTAAGTCAACACTGGTTGATTTGCTGCCTCGTTATTACGATCCCGTGAAAGGAGAAATTTTGATTGACGGCGTCAATATCAAAAAATACAACACGCATGATATTCGTTCGCAAATGGGCAATGTAAATCAGGAAGCCATTCTGTTTAACGATACATTTTTCAATAATATTGCATTCGGAGTGGAAAGTGCTACGTTGGAACAAGTGATGGAAGCCGCCAAAATTGCCAACGCCCACGACTTTATCATGGCGACCGAAAACGGCTACGAATCAACTATTGGCGACCGTGGCGGCAAACTCTCAGGCGGTCAACGCCAACGGGTAAGCATTGCCCGTGCCATTCTGAAAAATCCACCTATTCTCATTCTGGACGAAGCCACCTCGGCTCTCGATACTGAATCGGAAAAAATGGTACAGGAAGCCCTCGAAAAACTGATGCTCAACCGTACCACGCTGGTGGTAGCTCACCGCCTGTCCACTATTAAACGTGCTGATGAAATATGCGTTCTTCATGAAGGAAAAATTGTGGAACGAGGCAAACACGACGAATTAATTGCCCTCGACGGGTATTACAAACGGTTGTGCGATATGCAATCATTTTAAGTTTGCCCCTAAATCCCCTAAAGGGGACTTTTAGAGTGCGAATAACAAACATTTTTGCATTATCTAACATCTCCGTCAGCTGACGGACTTGGGGCAACTACATACCCTTTTGTACACCCTCGTTTTTATTTTAACATCTCCTAACGGTTTCACCTTCAAACAAATGCCTGAAACCCGCACCAATTCACACATCCCGTATTTATAAAAATTTTTAAAAAAAAAATGTAGAAAAGATGATTAACAGAATGAAATCTTTCTATATCTTTGTGTCGCATTTGTTCTTTGAATTGATGAAAATGATGAAAAATGTACCGTTGAACCTTCTACCGTTTGTAGAACCTTCGCGGCACATCTGTTGGAACATCTACAACCCGTAGAAGCTTCGCAGGTATTCCGTTGGACTTTCTACAAGTTGTAGAACCTTCGCAGAACTACCGTCGAAACATCTACAATCGGTAGAAGCTTGCAGGATATGTAAACCGTGCATCTACCGCAAATTTATCTGACATTTTTTTAGTTCTGACCCCCAAACCCCCAAATGGGGGCTTAAGAGTGGGTCTAAGAAAGAGAATATCATTAAAGAAAATTTCACATACTTGGTCTTAAAGCCCCCATTTGGGGGTTTGGGGGTCAAAAATGACTAACTTATATAATCTAACGAAACCGGTTTTTCTGCCCTTCCGGGTAGCTACCGTAACGACGGTGGTACGTTCGGCAACGTAGGCGTCAGCGGGGACTGGTGGAGTTCTAGTGTGGTCGGTTGGTACAGGAGCATGTACTACAACGACAGCAGCGTGAACAATACCTATACCTACGGGCAGAGTGGGTTCTCAGTGAGTTGCGTTAGGGATTAATTTAGTTGAGAATTTGAATAGATAAGATTTCGGTGCGCTGCACCTTTAATATCGTGGACTGCTGATTTAGCTACAAATATTG
>JADGPS010000039.1 GCA_017882285.1 Paludibacter sp.
TACAAAGCAATACAAATTGTCAAAGTGATTAATAAAGGGGATGTATCGGCAATTGATTGCTCATACAGGAATTAGAGTTGTTCATATATCGGTGTTAGCTGCCATAGTAAAAAAAAATAAAAGTGCTATATATGAGAAAAATGAATAGAAACATAATGACAGCAATATTATTAATTTGCATTAGTACATATTGTAACTCACAATCAACAATAGTAAAGAAAGCCCCTGACTTTAAAGAAGTATTGCATACTATCGATACTTTAGCATTATTGACTCCATTTGTTGATATAAAAGCCATTGATGCAGAAAATAATTACTTAAATGACACTGTTACTTCCCAAAAATTAAGTGAGAATATTTCTAATATGATTACAGACCTTTTAAAAAAGAAATATTCACTAAAGAATTTACCAGGGAATAGCACTATGAACAGTAATGTTGTAAAAGATTTTAATGTACTTCTCAACAAGATAAATAAATCTGAGAAAATACTTACAAATATTGAATTTCCAGATTCAATATTTCAGGCAGGAAATAACACAACCAGATATTGTCTGATAAGTATCATAAATGGATATTATTCTACAAAAGAGAAAGTTAGGCAAGATACAAAGAAAGCATTACCTGCAAGTATTGCAGTTGCAGTATTGACGCTAGGTCATTTCTACTTAATTCCCCAAAGCCCATCAATTGTAACTTTAAGAATTATTTTATATGACAGGGTTGATAAAAGAGTTCTATTTTATAAGTCAGCAAATTTGTCAGATTATTTGTCGGCAGTATATATTTCCAAAGTTAGTTATTCTGATTTAAACCAAGTTATAATGACCAACTACAAACCAATGTATTATAAATAAATCCTGCATTCAATATCCAAAGGGAAACAAAAAAACAAACTTTTTTACTACTGAATTTGTGGTAACTTGACAGTTTTGGCACATTCAGACAGCGACGACAGAAAAAACAAATAAAGTCAAGAAATTGACTCATTTACACAGTTAGACAACCAAGAAAAGAAAGACAAAACCCGACTTGACTTTGTGACTGACGAACCTTTTCGTGTTCAGACAACTTTTTCGGTTGACTGACTGAAAAGCAGAAGGAACAAGTTTTCAGCACTTATTCTGCTGACGACAAAACGACTGAAAAACAACTAAACTACGGCAGCTAACACACGCCTATGTTCATTGGCTGGCTGGCGTGCATTTAGCAGGTTTTGCTCCCGCATTTTGAGAATTACTCTATTTAGTGTAAGTTTGCACACATTGGATAGTTCAATGTACTGATAACGGAATATCCTCAAAATAACAATAACTTAATTTTTAATACAATGAAAGCAAAAGGGATAATATTAAATGTATTATTGGCATTCGTGATTACATTTATTGCAGCCATTATTGTTACATTATTATGGAATTTATTTATTGAAAAGAATGGCGCAATTGTTGACTGGAAAACATCTTTTACATTAGCAATAATAATTGGTTTAGTGATTCCAATTGTGCAAAGGAAGGACAAATAATGAATTAAGTAAGTGGAACTAAATAATGTCGTACAATTCTTTGTGTTTCTTTGAGCCTTAGAGCCTCCCGATTCTCGGGATGTTCCATTTGTGGCAATAATTTTCATGCCACAAAGACACAAAAACACTAAGTTTCACTAAGTAAATTCAAAATCTCGAAAGGATTATCTAAATAATATAAATACGACATTATATTCGTCCTACTACTTAAATACACCCCACAACGAGTGTATTTGGTTGCCGAACAGTAAGTTGAGAAGGCATGAAACATTTAATCAATCTTAGTTAGGAATAAATTGAGATAAAAATGAAAGTTAGAGATAGCGGAATGCCCGATGAAAATAGGTGGAATGACTTTTTTGATATAGATTTGATTCTATCAGAATTGGAAATCAACGTACAGACTTACGATTTAGTTGAAATTGGCTGTGGATATGGAACTTTTACAATTCCGTCCGCAAAACTAATAAAGGGAAAATTATACAGCTTTGATATTGAAAAAGAGATGCTGGACTGTGTAAAGCAAAAACTAATAAACGAGCAAATTGTTAATGTGATACTTGAGCATAGAGATATTTTAACTCAAACAACAGGATTGGCAGACAACTCTATTGATTATGTAATGTTATTTAATATTATGCATCACGATTCGCCGGAAGATTTCTTAATCGAAGCTTATAGAATTTTAAAACCAAAAGGTAAAATTGGAATAATGCATTGGCGCAGCGATATTTTGACACCTCGAGGACCCGATTTAAGCATTAGACCAACACCTGACCAGCTATTGCAACTAATTGATAAAAGAAAATTTAATATTGATAAAGAGCCCTTTGTAATTAAGCCTTATCATTATGGATTAATTATTTCAAAATTATAAATGAACAGATATGAAAATTGGAATTATTTTAGAAACAAAAGAGTACGAAAAAGCCTGGAATGCGTTTCGTTTTGCAGTAACAGCAAAGAAACAAGGTCATGAAGTAAAAGTGTTTCTTATGGGCGAAGCCGTTGAATGTGAAGGATTGGTTCACGAAAAATTCAATGTAGACGAACAACTGAAAAATTTTGTAAATGCAGGGGGTGAAATACTTGCTTGCGGAACCTGTTTAAAATCCAGACAATTGGAAAGCACAGAAGCCTGTCCGATTTCAACCATGAGAGATTGTGTTAATGTTGTTATATGGGCAGACAAAACAGTAACATTTTAATGAAAGACAAAACCCAACCTCTTGTAATAATAGGAATTGTATTCCGAAAAACTAAATAAAGCAGAATACTTATTCAAGAATATTTACTGAATTTAATAATGCATTTTATACGAGTTTAAGTTATGCATTCAATCTTCGATTTAGATAGATTTATCTCAGCTCAGGAAAACCAATATCATCAGGCATTGAGTGAAATTAAAAACGGACAGAAAGGAAGTCACTGGATGTGGTTTGTCTTTCCGCAAATTGATGGATTGGGATTTAGCAACATGACTGTAAAATATGCAATTAAAAACAGGAATGAAGCCATAGCCTATTTGCATCACAGTGTTTTGGGTCCGAGGTTAAGAGAAATTACAGAAGCTTTGCTCGAAGTTAAAGGCAAATCGGCTTTAGAGATTATGGGCAGTCCGGATTATCTGAAATTAAAATCGTGTATGACTTTATTTGCATTGGTAAGTAATGAGAATAGTCTGTTTCAAAGGGTTTTAGATAAATACTTTGGAGGAAAGTTGGATGAACGGACAATAGATCTTCTTGATAAATAAAACGAAAGATTCAATCATATCCGCAAAATTTTAAATTTACAGCAATGAAAACGATAGAATCAGAAAAATGGAGCAGGTTAGCTCGTTATCAGGAAAAACTTCCGGATAATGCGGTTCGCTGTCATCTTTGTCCGCATAATTGCACGATTCACGAAGGGAAACTAGGAATTTGCCAAACGAGAGTAAATCATCAGGGAGAATTGTACAGCGTGGCTTACGGCAATCCCTGTTCCATCAGCGTCGATCCGATAGAAAAAAAGCCCCTGTTTCACTTCTTTCCCGGAACGAAAATCTATTCGCTGGCCACGACAGGATGTAACTTTCGCTGTCTCAATTGCCAGAATTGGCACATCTCACAATCATCGCCATCCGCGATGGATCATTATGATCTGGCACCCGAAGAAGTAGTGCAACAGGCTTTGCATCAAGATACGAACAGCATTGCTTTTACATACACCGAACCAACCGTTTTCTACGAATACGTTTATGATACGGCGAAAATAGCTCATGAAAAAGGAGTGAAGACAGTCCTTATCTCGAATGGTTTCATAAACGAAAAACCTTTACTCGATCTTTGTCCGTATCTGGATGCAGCCAACATCGACCTGAAATGTTTTGATGATGCGGTTTATCGTCATTTGACCGGTGGTCGGTTGGAGCCGGTACTCAACACCTTGAAAGCACTGAAAGGAAACGGTGTCTGGCTCGAAATTACTAACCTGCTTGTGCCCGGCTATTCGGATAGCCCGAAAATGATTCAGTCGATGTGTGATTGGCTGATCGAAAACGGTTTTGCAGATACGCCGCTCCATTTCAGTCGTTTCTTTCCTACCTATAAACTTTCTCAATTACCGCCAACCGCTGAAGCTGTTTTGATTCAGGCCAAAGAAATTGCCGAAAAATCAGGGATGAAGTATGTATATATCGGCAATATCCCCGGTCTGCACGGAGAAAACACCTATTGCCCCGATTGCAAACAAATGCTGATTAAGCGGATTGGCTATGAGGTGAAAAAAAATTTAATTCACAACGGTCGGTGCACTTTTTGTGGAGAACTTGTTGCAGGAGTGTGGGAATAAAGTGACGTAAACAATTTCGCTTCATTCTTACATTAGCACATTATCATATTAGCATATTGGCATATTACGAAAACACGATTGCCGTGAAGATGTACAAATTCGCCGTTTCCCATCCATCCCAATCAAGACCTGCTTTGTCGCGGGCGCAATGTCCCAGAAACTCTTCTTTACTCCATCCTGTTTCGGTGGCAACCTGTGGTAAAAACACACCGGAGTGATAGCCATCTTCTATAAAGATGCCGTGTTTGCCAAGTTCTATTTCTTCCATGTCGTCGATCTTTTTCATCGGAGAAAGTACCGATATTTCGATGTCGATTTCAGTGAGTTCTTCCTGCCGCACGGGCAGAAAGCGGGAATCGTGTGAAGCTGCCGAAACAGTCATCTCCTGAACCATTTTATACAAAGGCAGATTACCGATCAGGCGACCGATACATCCCCGCAGTTTTCCATTTTTATGTAAGGTGACAAATGCACCACACTTTGTTTTCAGCGTGGAAGATAAATTATCCACATCCAACGTGTACTTTTTGTGAAGGCAATGCTCTTCTAACGTATTTCGGGCTATGTCGAGCAAGGTTTCTTTTTCTTTTTCTGTCAATTCAAAATCAACCTTTGCTGTTTGTTTCTCCGAAAGGGCAATACTCCAGTAGCCTACCACACGATCGTGGTCTCCGTAATATTTTGTGTCGCCGGAGTTGCAATATTCTATAGCGCGGTAATTCATTGATTCGTTGTGCAAAGTCATGTACAATAAGGTCAACACGGAAGTCCAACCGCACAGGCTGGTAACCAGATGGGGAATGTGTTTTTTTTCATTTACTGACAACGTGGTTAAGAGTACGTTCGGGTCGTTGGCAAGAATAGCTTCTTTGGTAGCATCATCTACTTTCCGGGCATCTGAATATTCGGGATAATGCGAAAAGTCCGTGCTTATAATAAACAGATTTTCCGGGTCCAGGTAAGGTTTCAACACAGAGGCAATCCGTCTGCAGACTTCCGGATTAGAAGTACCAATAACTATAGGTACAATACTATAGCCGGTTTTGAGCGTAAAGTGCAGAAAAGGAAGCTGCACTTCCAGACTGTGTTCTTCTTGATGCGCGGCAGGATTAGCAGTGAAGATATCTGGGAAACGTTCCACCAGCATTTTGCCAAAAGCAGTATCGACCTTTTCTTTTCCGTAAGGCATCACGAAGTCGCCGTCACAATATACTGCCGCCTTGTCAAATGAAATACAATGCGACGAACCAATCAGGAAAACCCTTTTATAGTTGATTTCAGCATCGATTTGGTTGAAAGCCGAAGCAGCTACTCCACCGGAATAAATATATCCGGCATGAGGAGAAATAATGGCTCTGACCTGATTGCATTGTTTGGGTATAGCTGCTGCAAAGAGGCTCGTGAGTTCTTGTTGTAGTTTGTCAGGATTGGCGGGATAAAATTTCCCGGCCACGGCAGGTTGTCTGTCAGTGGACTTTGATGTGTTTTCCATTATCAATTAATCAGTTTTTTTTGGTTTGTTCTTTACGCAATAAAAGAATATCTTATAAAACAATTTCGGTAATGATTATGTTTTCAGACAAATGATTATCTGCTTTTCTCTGCTACTTTTATAACATTTAATTTTGATTATCACAAAAACGATTCAACATTTAATTAGTTGATTTCATTTTTTATACATACTTCAAATCATAATATCGTTAAAAAACATATCCACTAAAATATTTTTCTTTTAAAACTATAATGTTGATGCATTACAGATTGAAATAATAAATCAATTAAAAATTGAGAATTTAATCGTTTTAAGAATGAAAAATGAAAATTAGAAAGCAGGGATTCTACTTTCTAATTTTTTTATAAAAAGTTGTGAAACAAATATTTAAATAAGGGGTTAGAATTGGCTTTTGTATATTGTAGCAGTAAAATATTATTCCTACATTTGTCAGGTTAATCCACTTAAAACAGCGTTAAATGGAATCAATTTCGTCGTTTGCAGAACTTACCGCTCACCTGAAAAGTGTGAATTGCCGTAAACGTATGGCGGTTGCCAATGCGGTGGATTCACATACGCTGGATGCGGTTTTGAGAGCAGTGGATATGGGAATTGTGGAGGCTTTTCTGATTGGTGATGTGGCATCCATTGAATCTCCTCAACTATTTGAATACACCCTTTCGCCTTTCGTTCACATTATCGATATTCCGGAAGTAAAAGAAGCCACTTTAGAATCAGTACGGATGATAAAATCGGGCGAAGCCGACATTTTAATGAAAGGATTGGTAAATACTGATGTGTTGTTACGGGCTATCCTGGATAAAGAGAAAGGCATATTACCAGCCGGAAACATACTCACTTTCAATGCTGCCATGGAAGTTCCCGGTTACCACAAATTGATTTTCTTCACCGATCCGGTTGTTATTCCTTCGCCCAGTTTGGTACAACGTACAGCCATGATAAAGTATGCTATCAATACGGCGAATAAATTCGGTATCAGAAAACCCAAAGTGGCGTTGATTCATGCCACCGAAGTAGCCAATCCCAAAATTCAGTACATGCAGGATTATCTGGATATTATGCAAATGTGGCGTAATGGTGATTTTGGCGATGTAATTATGGACGGACCGCTGGATATTTTTCTGGCCCTTGATACCAAACGTGGAAGTATCAAAAATGTGCCGACGCCGGTATTAGGTGATGCAGATATTCTTATTTTCCCAAACTTTGAATGTGCCAATTGTTTCTACAAAGGGTTATCGCTTTTTGCCGGTGCCGAAATGGCCGGATTACTTCAGGGACCCGAAAAACCCGTCGTACTGACTTCACGTAGCGAAAGCGTCGATTCGAAGTTTTACAGCATTGCTATGGCATGCGTGATGAGCTGAAGTGATCAGTTGTTGATGTGGTGAGTTATTAACTAATAACTGTTCACAGATAACTGTCAACGATCTTTCCTGCAGCTCTTTCTGCAGCTCCAGGCTCACCCAATGATTCTTTAATATCGGAATACTCTTTTATCATTTTTTGTCGGTTACTTTCGTTGTGCAAAATATTATCCAATTCCATTGCTACATTTTCAACAGTAAACAAATGCGCAATCAGCTCCTTCACAACTTCTTTCCCTGCAATAATATTTACAAGCGAAATAAATTTTAAATTAACAACAATATTCTTGACTAAATATCCCAATCGTCCGCAGGGAACATGATAAATAACTACCTGAGGTGTTCCTACCAATGCGGTTTCAAGCGTTGCCGTTCCTGAGTTGACAATTGCCGCTTTCGATTGTTGAAGCAATTCATACGTTTTTCCAAAAACGATTGAAACATTTCTTTCTTTCAAAATCGAATTATATAATTCGATATCAATTCCCGGCGCTCCGGCAATAACAACCTGATAATCCGGAAAAAGTAAACCGGCTTTCATCATTCGTGGTAAACAACCTGCTATCTCCTGTTTCCGGCTACCGGCGAGTAGTGCAATGATTGGTTGATCGGGTAAATTGTTTTCTGAGCAAAATTCTGCAAAAGTTTGCTCTTGATTTGGTCGCATGCAAACCGAATCAACCAGCGGATTGCCTACATATTCAACCGGATAATTGTGTCGCGCATAAAAAGCCGTTTCGAAAGGAAAAATAGTAAACATTTTATCCACGTAACGCTTAATTTGCTTAATGCGGAATTCTTTCCAAGCCCATATTTTAGGAGAAATATAATAATAAACCTTTGTCTTTAGATTTTCTTTGGCAAAACGAGCCATGCGTAAATTAAAGCTCGGATAATCCACCAAAATAAGCACATCCGGTTGAAAATCAACGATAGCCTTTTTACAATCAGACATATTTCTCAGAACAGTCCGTGCATTTTTCAAGACGGCAACAATGCCCATAAAAGCCATTTGTCGATAATGTATTACCATCGTTCCACCTTGTGCTTGCATCAGGTCTCCACCCAAAAAGCAAAACTCAGCTTTCGAATCTGCTTTCCGAAGTTCACGCATCAAATTTGATGCATGTAAATCGCCTGAAGCCTCACCGGCAATTATAAAATATCGCATAAATGGTTGATTGGTTAATTGGTTGATTAGTTGATTGGTTAGTAGGTTTTTATTGATTATACGAAGTTGTTGCTCCTGACCCATATTACAACATGAAAAAACTCGAAATCAGATACGGCATCCCTCCAATCATCATTCCGGCAGCAATTTTAAAACTATCGGTTTTGTAAAAAACAAATACTAAAAGCAAATTTGGCATTATCGAAAGCAAAAGTAGTTTACCCATCAAAACTCCCGGATAAAGTTGCTTCAACGTTTCAAAGAAAGACAAATCACCCGGATAAAATTGATTCAAATACACCCATATAAATGAAACCGGCAGCAATAATCCCGGGACAAATCCGTAGAGAAAGTGATTGAAACGAACCATAGAAAGTGATTGGTTATTATGTTATTTAGTTATTTTACTTTATAACTTTATGAACCTGCCTGCCGCAGGCAAGCTTTCAAACTTTATGAACTAATTTAAAACTCCCACTTATTTATCGTTTCCATTGCTTCGTAGGCTGTCAAATCTATTTTTGTTGGAACAATGGAAATATATCCATTTAATAAAGCCCATTCATCCGTATCTTCTGCTTCCGGTTCATGATTTTCAAAATAGCCCGTCAACCAGAAATAGGAACGACCTTGTGGATCAGTTCGTTTTTCAAATTCCTTAACCCACTGACCATCACACTGACGAGAAATGCGAATTCCGTTTATTGTTCCGTTAGGTGCATTTATATTCAGACAAGTGCCATATGGCAAGCCATTTTTTAATGCTTCACGAGTTATTTGCAACACATAAGGCTCAAAGTTAGTAAAATCAACATCCTGGGAATGACTGCTAATTGAAAAACCAATAGATAAAATCCCATTTTCGCAACCTTCGAGTACCGCTCCCATCGTTCCGGAATAAATCACATTAATAGCCGAATTAGAGCCATGATTAATGCCGGAAACAATCAAATCAGGCTGATATTCAACAATTTCGTTCAATGCCAATTTTATACAATCTGTTGGAGTGCCGGTACACGAATATCGTAGAAGCCCTTCTCTTTCTTCGATTTTGTTGAATCGGATGGGATGAGTTACGGTCAACGCATTTGATTGTGCCGAACGTGCCCCATCGGGTGCAACCACAACTACATCACCTATTTGCATCATAAGTCGGGTTAAAACATATATTCCTGGAGCTTCCGCACCATCATCATTGGTTATTAATATAAGTGGCTTATTTAATTCAGAATTCATAATTTACAATTCATAATTATTACATAATATCTTAACGGCAAATCACTTTCAATTTTTAATTTTCCAAACAGTTGCTGCAATAAAACCGGAACTCAGAATCATAAAATAGATTACATCCCGCGAATCAATTACTCCACGACTCATCGATTTATAATGTGCATGAATTCCAAATGTTTCAAGAATTTGAATAAATTGACCGGAAGTAAGAAATCCTGCCAGTACTTCGAAACCATAGTAAAAAAAGAATGAAAGCACTACAGCCACTACAAACGAAATGATTTGATTATTAGATAGCGATGAAGCAAAAGTACCGATGGCAACATAAACAAAAGCCAGAAAAAGCAATCCGATAAATGAGCCCAAAAATGCGCCTGAATCTACATTTCCAGATGGTTCAGACAAAAAAGAAACCGAGAAATAATAGAGTAAAGTTGGCAGTAGTGCTAAAGTCACCAACGTCCAACCTGCAAAATATTTACCTAATACTATTTGAAGTTTACTGATCGGTTTTGTGGCAATTAATTCCCAGGTTCCGGTTTGCTTTTCTTCTGCAAAAAGTCGCATGGTTACAGCCGGACAAAGAAATAAAAACAACCAGGGAGCAAGATAAAAAAGCCCGTCAACATTAGCATAACCGTTATCCAGTATATTGTATTCTCCGGGAATAATCCAAAGAAATAATCCGGTCAGCATCAGAAAAATCCCAATGACGATATAACCTGTTGCATTGCTAAAAAAGGTGCGTAATTCTTTTTTGAAAATCGAAAACATTTTTACCAATTAACAATTAATAAATACTAATTAATTTGCTACATTTGCGGTGCCAAAGGTAACCAAAAAAAATGAAAGGAATAACAAAGCCGACTGATTCAAAAATGTGGGGAAAAAGTGTTCTTCTTGGGTTCATCTTTTTGGCAAGCTTGATAAACGCTCAAACCGTTGATCAATTCAGTTTTAAATTTCAGGGCATTTATGGTAATATTATCCCGCATGACAAACACGTAAAACCTCTTATAGAAGGTCCTTGCATGGGAACTGAATTTTCAGTTGAATTTCAAACCATGGGTGATGAACCCTGGCAACAGTTCAATAATTTTCCTGTTGTCGGACTCGGTACCGTCTGGCTTAATCTGGGTAATCCACAAAAGCTCGGTAATGCCTTTGCCCTCTATCCTTATCTTAGTTATTCTTTAGTCCGGACAAAGTATTTTAATTTTAAACTGAAAGGTGGAGTCGGCGTCAGTTCTCTTACTAAAACCTATTATAATACAAATAAGAATTCATTGGGGATTACTTACTTATCTCAAGACAGTGCCAACGGAGCTGTTGGTTCGCATTTGAATGTTTATTTTTCAGGTGGAGGAAGCCTTGAAATTCCAATTGGAAATGGATTTAGTCTGACCGCAGATTATACCTGGAATCATATATCAAATGGCAGCATAGTCGTTCCGAATTCCGGTTTAAATTTTTTGAATGGTTTTGTTGGGTTGAAATATTTTCCGAATTATAAAAAATTTAAGTTCCCGACAAAACAAAACTTTCAAAATATCCCACGTAAATTTAGTTTTGAAATTATTGCTTCGGGTGGCTTCCGTCAGTATTATTATCTGGATCAAAAAACATATCCGATTGGCTCAGTAGTATTTGGAGTTTATCGTCCACTGACCAATTTCTATCGAATGGGATTGGCTATCGACGCTTTTTATGATGGAGTTTACGATGGAACTTCACTTTACAAACGGACTTATCTTACTACAAATGAATTTAAGAATAAAATCAGGATTGGAACTTCATGGCAACACGAACTGTTACTTGGGAGATTTTCAGCCGGTTTTGATTTCGGAATTTATTTGTACAATCCATTAAAAAATTTATCACCTGTAAATATCTATATGGGTCAATTAATAAATTCAAATCAGAACAAACCGTTAATTTATCCGTATCATATTGACAAAAACGGAGTTCAAAGTGGCGAAGATGGTTGGTTTTATACCCGTGCTACCTTGAAATATGCCATCGACAAACATCTATTTATTTCATTGGGATTGAAAACACACCTTCAGAAAGCTGAATTTATGGAATGGGGTTTTGGATACAGGTTTTGAGTTGAAAAGTTCCGCATTTCTCTTCTATTTCTTTTCTTCGGTCTTAACTCTTAGTTTTCTAAAACCAATGCATCCAACATCAACGGAATTTCACTTGCATCAATTCCATTTGCAATCAAATACGTTTTATCATCGTTGAACGATTCAAGAAAAAGTTTCCAATTGTCTTTTCGTAAACTCAGACTTTGACGATAAAACTCAATGGCTTCAATTGTTTTATGCTGACTCCAGGCTATATGACCTGCATTAAGGAAATCGAACGAATTTGGTTCTGTTTCAATCAACTTATTGACGTAATAATCAGCTTGTTTAATATTTCCGGTAACAAATGAACACCACGATATAGCACGCCAAACTTTGACATTTCCGTCTTCCAACGCATCTAATTTGAAGTAAATATTCAATGCTTCTTTGAATTTCAGCACTTCGACAAAGCAATGACCAATTTGCATCAAAATCTGTGATTGATTTGGCTTTAAGAAATCGGCATGCTGATAATATTCCAATGCCTTTTCAAAGTCCCCCGATAATCTATAACAAAGTGCTATTTTTCGAACCGTCCAAATGTCATCCGGTTGGATAAAATCAGCTTTTGAATAGGCTTCCAACGCTTTTGCAAATTGCGACGTCTGCTGGTACATATAACCGATTTTTTGATAAAGTGCTGCTGTAGGTGTAATTTCAAGCTGAATTTCTTCAAACAACTCCAAGGCTTGGATATAATGATTTTTTGCAAAATAATATTCTGCTATTTTAGATTTTATATCGCCATTATTAGTCAAGATATTAAAGAGAAACGACCGATGCATAAAAAGTGAAAAAGTAAACATATCGGAAAAATCAGCACGCTGAGGATTCAGTTTGAAAAAGCGGAATAAATCCTGAATATATTGCTTTGAAATATTCTTTGAAACCAGATCAGGAGTTAAAATCGCCTCATCTTTCGACATTTCATCCAACTGTTCCGCTTCCATTTTAAAAGAATGTGTCAACATTTCTCTTTGAGATTCAGGCATTTGAAGTATGCTAAAACAAAAAGAATATTTATCGGAATTACACATAATATTATTACCCACAAAAGCTGAAATCAGGGTTTTATCATCGGTTTTAAATAATTCATTTACACCTGAGTACTGAACTTCGAATGGTAAAAACCAATTGGCAATTTCTGAAAAAAAAGAGAAATTTTTCAATTGAGAAAAAGTACTCATATAAACGTCTGCACCCTCCAACTGCATCTCACTCAGTTCTTTAAGTTTATCCGAGATCCCACTCTTCTCCAACAATTCTTGCCATTCCGGATTTTCTTCGTTCCATTCTTCAGAATTTATTAAACTTTCAGGATCCATTTTGTCTTTCAACATTGGACTCATTTTCATCACTTCGGGCAGAATTTCTTCTTGCATTTTTTTGGTAATTTTTTCCGTTTCAGCAGTAGCAATTATCTGAATAATAATGTTTTGAAAATTTTCTACGATGTGATTATCATCGGTCAACAAAACCAACCGATTTCGGATGGAAGGGAAAAATGGCAAAAAGCGATTATATTTTGCCAATACAAAGCATAACCCAACTAAAGCACGTTGCTTAACTTGTTGATTATCTGATTGACAGGCATCAAAAAGTAACATAAGCTTACTTTCGTCAAACATCCGCCATAAATTCAACATGATTGCGGATATTAAAATTGATTTTTCGAGCCAACCGAGGTGTTTCTTTTCCAATAATTGATTGTAAAACTCTTTCTGTTCTGAATTATAAGCTGTTGTCAACCAAAATAATCGAAATAATTCAGGTAATAATGTTTCGTAATTTGAGCGCAAATGTTTTAATTCAACTTCGTGATTTTCATGCGTATCCCGAAATAAACTTGTTTGATTATGATAATACTTAAAAGCATTCATCAATTCATTCTCTGAATTATATCGTTTTGTGTGAGGGTAATACCGTTTTTGAGTATATTCGTAGTTCGTTGAATTTCTGTATAAAAGTTCTTCTCTTAATTCGGAATTCAATACAAAAAGTTTACTAATGAGCTTATTATAAACCAATTTACGCTGCGGATCTTCTACCCCGGCTACAAAATACTGAAGAATAAAATTATAATTTTGTTGCAAATTCTCCAATCTATCAGAATATTCTCCAACTTGCAATTCGTTAACTAAACTCTTTGTTTTTTCATAAGCAGACTTCACTTGTCCCATCGCAAGAAAGTGAATGGCAGATTTAAAAGTTATATGAATTTGAGATGAGTTCATTATTTCAGTTTTCGTTAAACAGGTATCATTCAATCAGCTATCATTCAAACAGTATAATTATTAATTAATGACTGCTTTCATCCCATTTTACTGATTTTGCGCAGTCTTTCTTCATCTATAATTTTAAGTTTTCGACCATCCATGGCGATAACATGCTCATTTACAAAATTGGAAAGTGTACGAATTGCATTTGAAGTAGTCATATTCGATAGGTTTGCCAAATCTTCTCGCGAAAGATAAATGCAGATAGTGGCTCCATCCTCTTCCAAACCATAATTCTTTTTCAAGAGAAGTAATGCCTCGGCCAAACGTCCCCGAATATGTTTCTGAGTTAAATTTACAGTACGGGCATCTGAGTCAGCTAAATCAGTAGCAAGTTCTTCCAAAAACCGATAACAGAAAGCATTATTGTGGCGTAGAATTGAAATAAAAATGTCAGCTTTAATCATGTAAACCGTCGATGCTTCGAATGCCGTAACATTGGTATTGTAGGTTTCATTTGCTATAATAGCCCGGTAACCAAAATGTTCTCCCTGTTTAAGCATTCTGATTATCTGAGAACGACTCCCAACTCCTTCTTTATAGACTTTTACCTTTCCACTGGCTAAAATCATCATGTGAGTTGGCAATTCACCTTCACAGTGAATCATTTCATTCTTTTTATAATGATGAACAGTATAGTTATTTCGTACAAACTGCCTTTCATCAGGAGTAAGTACATCCCAAACCGAAAGAATTTCTTCTATTGGCTTTAGCTCTGATACAGGTTTCTTTGCCATAATTTTTTTTAAAAAATATGTTTGACAACAATGTTATAAAGCACAAATTTAGTAATTTTCTGAGACAAAATACCAAATTATCGAAAAAACCCTAAGAAATATTGCAAAAAAAAAATTTACTGGACATTTTTCCGGCTTCAAAATGTGATTTTCGAATTTGAATGACTATTTTTAGTTAGAAAGAACATACTATATATTAACAAAATTGTAAATAAATATGATTACTTTTGCAACAATAAACTCAAATTAATCATGAAAAGAATTTTATTAGTTGCAGTAATGTCTTTGAGCATTTTATGTTCAAATGCGCAGCAGTTATCTTTTACTGATTCAACTGTAATTAGTTTAATTACGTGTTCACCTGGCAAAGAAGTTTATGAAAAATTTGGACATACCGGCATCCGAATTAAGGATAAAAAGAACGGTAATGATTTGATTTTCAACTATGGAATTTTCAGTTTTGAAACTGAAAATTTTTACTACAAATTTATTAAAGGTGAAACTGATTATCAACTTGGTTTATACTATACAGGTAATTTTCTGCCGGCTTATGCCGAAAGAAATTCAGTTGTTTGGGAACAAGTTCTGAACTTAACTGTTGACGAAAGAAGAAAATTAATAAAATTGTTACTGGAAAATTATGAGCCTGAAAATCGTACTTATCGTTACAATTTTGTCTTTGATAACTGTGCTACCCGACCTCGAGATAAAATACTGAGTGCATTGAATGGTTATGTAAAACTTGAGTCAAATAATGAACCTAAAACATTTCGTCAATGGATTGGAATATATGTAGGAACCGATACATGGTTAAAATTTGGTATCGATTTAGTTTTTGGAATGGATGCCGATTCCTTTGCTTCCCCTTCTCAAAGTATGTTTCTTCCGGAGGCTTTAATGACTGAATTTCAACAAGCTCAAATATATTTACCCAATGGGCAAACCAAAAAATTAGTTTCCGATAAAAATATTCTGGTAAACAAAAACGCGGTATCTGGAACAACCTCCGGCTGGTCGATAAAACCATTAACCGTCTCCCTTATTTTATTAATCATAGGGACTTTGATAACTATTTGGGATTTGTTTAGGCGTCGTTATTATAAGTTGTTTGATTCTTTTTTATACATTATAACAGGCTTGGGAGGATTAATCGCAGCATATCTTATGTTTTTCTCGACTCACCCTTTGGTAAAAATGAACCTGAATCTTTTATGGCTAAACCCATTGAATTTAGTTGTGGGAATTCTAATGTGGAATCGAAAATTGCGCATTCCCTTGTTTTTCTATCAATTTTTAAATATCATGTTTCTTGTTGGAGTCCTTATTGCATTTGCACTATCGGTACAAATATTCAACATAGCCGCTTTCCCAATCATTGTTTTAATGCTCATGCGTTCAACAAGTTGGTTTGCCTATTTAAAAAGAAGAATTTACAAACACAAATCCGGATTAAAGGGATAATTGCTTTTCGATCATGTCAAAAATTAATGAAACTCATCAGTCATTGCGTTTTGTAGGCATAATTCCTGCACGTTATGCATCAACCCGCTTCCCCGGCAAACCTTTAGTTGATATTGATGGAAAAGCCATGATACAACGAGTTTACGATCAGGTTTCCAAAGTCTTGAATAATGTTTATGTTGCAACAGATGATAAACGAATTTTCGATGCCGTAATTGCATTTGGCGGAAAAGCCATCATGACTTCTGACCAGCATAAAAGCGGAACAGATCGCTGTTTTGAAGCTTTTTCAAAATTGGAAGAATGGTTTGATGTAGTAATCAATATTCAGGGCGATGAACCTTTTATTCAACCGCAACAAATTATCGAATTACAAAGATGCTTTGACGAACCTGAAACGCAAATTGCCACGCTTGCAAAAAAGATTTCAATTAATGATGGCTTTGATTTTTTGAATAATCCGAATAATCCAAAGTTAGTTATTAATAAGCGAAATGAAGCAATTTATTTCAGTCGTTCGGTTATTCCATACAAACGTGGAGTCGAAACCGAAAACTGGATTTCACAGCACATCTACCTCAAACATGTTGGCATTTATGCCTATCGAGCCGAAGTTTTAAGGGAATTGATACTTTTGGAACAATCACCGCTCGAAATTGCAGAGTCGTTAGAACAACTTCGCTGGATTGAAAACGGTTATCGCATTAAAGTTGGATTTACTGATGTGGAAACGGTGGGAATTGATACACCCGAAGAGTTGGAAAAAATAAAAGGATTATTTTATTAGGAAAGTAATAGAAAAAAGTGGGAGTCGGTATCAAAATCTGACTCCCACTTTCTTTTAAAACTTAACTTTAACTGATGCTAAGAAATTGGTTCCGGCTTGCGGATAAAACCCAAAATCGTTATAACGTTGCAAATTTGTCGAAAAATCTCCCTGATAATATGAATAAGTCCAGGCATTACTTATATATTGTTCATTGAAAAGGTTATTAACCAGAAGCGTCAGACCAATTCCACGAATTCCTTTCACCGACAAATTATAACTTAAACGAAGATTATTGATAAAATATGAACTTAACGATCGGTCATCACTTCCGGTATTATCAATATATTGTTTACCAATGTATTGCGATTGTAGTCCGGCTTCAAAATTACCTTTTGTGAATGTTATCATACTGTTTGCCAACAATTCAGGTGAAAAAGCAATCGGCGTATAACCGATATAATTTGATTGCTGACCTGTCCAGTTCCAATTTGCATCATACACATCTACAAATTCTGAAAATCGTATAATCCGGTTATGGCTAAATGTTGCTGAAACATCCCAACGCAACCAATCAACCGGTTTTATACTTCCCATTAATTCAATTCCCGAGCGAAAACTCAAAGGGATATTTTCGGTCAACATTTCCCCAATATCATTAATTTTCCCGGTCAAGAGCAATTGATTACGATAGTACATTAAATAACCGTTTGCTCCCAACGAAACCATGTCATTGTGAAATTTATAACCAACTTCGGCATCATACAAAGTTTCGTTTGTTGGTACTGTTGCCGGAGTTCCATCAGTATAGTTGGTGCGGGTTGGTTCGCGGTTTGCAACCGCTAATGAAGCAAAAATATCATTTTTATTGTTCGGACGATAGAAAGCACCCACTTTTGGATTAAAGAAATTGAATGGTTTTTTCACGTCTAACACCTGCATGGCATTAATTGCATCATCCCATTGATCATTCGTACCTTTTAACGTGTAATTTACATACCTATATTGCAAATCAGCAAAAACATTCCATTTTAAAGACAATTCATAATTTCCTTTTAAATAAATGTTTGCATCCAATTTACTCACTTTGCTGCGATAATATTCCGTTATTGGTAATACATTTCCAATATAATTCTTCACCCAGATTACATCGCCCCAATGATTTCCCCAATAATTGTTTGCAGCACCACCCAATTGTGCTGTCAGTTTATTTTTTTGATAATTCAACGAAAACACAACTCCGGCAAAATCATTTCCCATCTTTTTCTGACGAACTAAATCGCTGTTATCAACCGTTGTACCATTTAAAATATAAGAACTTAAGGAATAAGTCTTCATCGGCTGATCTTGCTTATATTCTTCGTAATAACCATCACCGCGAGTATAATGTAAACCTGCATTTATACTAAATTCAGTAGAAAAAGTATGAACTCCGACAAGTTGATAATTTGTTTGAATGTAATTGTCGGTTTGATTTTGATAATAAAGTGGTTGTCCATTGGCATCATTTCCCATGAAACCGCATGGATTGTAGGTACGATGTGTTGTTAATGAATCTTTTGGAACGCCGTCCCAGGCATGATACGTTTTTTCTGTTCCTCCAAATGTCAGAAATTTTATTGAAGTTTTTTCATCATAATATCCTGCTTGAACAAAATACGATTTCATATCCACCGAACCTCGATCGATATAACCGTCTGATTTTACGGATGATAATCTTGTATCAATTGCCCAATGACCGTTTATCAAACCTGAACTTGCTTTTACAGTTGCTTTCAAGGTATTAAACGAACCAAGTGTAGCGCTCGTTTCTCCCGAAGCTTTTTGAGCATAATTTTCTGTTTGCAAATTGATATTTGCACCAAAAGCTCCTGCTCCATTGGTCGAAGTTCCGACTCCGCGTTGCACCTGAACACTTTCTAATGAAGATGTAAAATCAGGCAAATCAACCCAATATGCACCTTGTTCATCGGCATCGTTATATGGAATTCCGTTTATGGTTACATTAATTCGAGCTGCATCAGTTCCACGAATTCTAAAACCGGTATACCCAATTCCTGTTCCTGCATCCGAAGAAGCAACAAAAGACGGTGTCATCGACAACAGATATGGAATATCCTGACCCAGATTGCTTTTGGCCAATGTTTCCTTGTCGATGTTGGAGTAAGCAACAGGAGATTTGTCGGTTGCTCGAAGTGATTTTACGATAATTTCGTCGATTGAATAGATTTTTGGATTTAATTTTATCACCAAATCCTGATCTACTTTTACTTTGAGAATTGAAGTTTCAAAGCCAACAAATGAAATCTCAAGGGTGTAAAATTCATTTTTCATTCCATCGAAACGGAACGAACCATCGTTCGCAGTTATTCTTCCACTCGCATAATCTTGAACCAACACTTTAGCATCAACTAAAGCATTTCCTTTTTCGTCCATCACTTTTCCTTTAATAGTGTATTGTCCGAAGGCTATAGCAGCCGAAAACAGCATATAAGCTGCAACAAAAATTTGTCTCATAACCAATGAATTAAATGATTAATAAATTAGATTTTGAGAGCCCAAAAGAAACGGATGAATTTGTCTTATTCCCTTCGCGGAATTACCCGTGCAGGTTCAAAGGGTATGATCTCAGCCCGAAATATTAAGGCACCCCATATTAGTTTGAAAGATTAAACATTTGAAAAAAATCAAATGTTCAAAAAACTTATTAATGAAAGAAAAAAAGCAACTCTGGAAGCAAGCCAAATTCCTTTCGGGAGACAAAGATATGGTATTTTTATCGAAACTGGAAATTAGTTAATTGGTTAATTCGGTTATTAGTTAATTAGTTAATATTGGTGTTTACGATGAAACTGATAACTGATCATTGTTAACTGTTAACTGAATTTATCCTGCCCACCCTTCTCTATCAAGGTTACGATAATTGATTGCTTCGGCAATATGATTTGAAAGCACATTATCAGAATCATCCAAATCGGCAATTGTTCGAGCCACTTTAATAATACGATCGTAGGCGCGAGCCGATAAATTCAAGCGTTGCATGGCATTTTTTAATAATTCTGAACTTGCTTTATCAATTTGAGCAAAAGTTCGCATTTGCTTCGACGACATTTGGGCATTACAATACACACCATCAATATCTTTAAACCGTTGTTCCTGAATCTGACGGGCTTTCATAACACGTTCACGAACCAATTCACTACTTTCCGAATCCTTCATCTCCGAAAGTTTTTCAAAAGGAACCGGTACAATTTCAATATGAATATCAATCCTGTCGAGCAACGGACCAGAAATGCGACTCAAGTACTTTTGAACCACGCCCGGCGCACAAACACACTCTCTGTCAGGATGATTGTAATACCCACACGGACAAGGATTCATCGACGCCACCAACATAAAACTGTCCGGATATTCGACAGAAAATTTAGCACGTGAAATACAGATTTTACGGTCTTCGAGCGGTTGACGCATCACTTCCAACACTGTTCGTTTAAATTCAGGCAATTCATCTAAAAAAAGCACTCCATTATGTGCCAATGATATTTCTCCCGGTTGAGGAAAAGTACCACCACCAACTAATGCCACGTCGGAAATGGTGTGGTGCGGACTACGAAAGGGTCGTTGAGATATAAGCGAAGTATTACTATCGATATTTCCTACAACAGAATGTATTTTAGTGGTTTCCAATGCTTCTTGTAACGTTAATGGAGGCAAAATGGTTGGAATTCGCTTAGCCAACATGGATTTTCCTGCTCCCGGAGGACCCACCATAATAATGTTATGACCACCTGCAGCTGCCACTTCCAAAGCACGTTTCACGTTTTCCTGACCTTTTACGTCGGCAAAATCAATTTCGGAAAGATTCATATTAGTATAAAACTCTTCACGGGTATTGACAATTGTCGGTTCGAGTGTTGATTTTCCATTGAAGAAGTCAATAACTTCCGTAATATTTTCAACACCATAAACATCCAGATTATTTACCACAGCTGCTTCACGTGCATTTTGTTTTGGTAGAATAAATCCTTTAAAACCGTCTTCACGTGCTTTGATTGCAATCGGCAAAACTCCTTTTATCGGTTGCAAGCCTCCATCCAACGACAATTCACCCATAATGACAAATTTTCCCAAGTTGTCAGAAATTAACGAATTATCCGCTGCCATAATTCCAATAGCCAATGCTAAATCGTAAGCCGAGCCTTCCTTGCGAATATCTGCCGGTGCCATATTTATGACAATTTGTTTGCGGGGAAATTTGTTTCCGGTGTAATTCAGGGCAGAAGCAATACGTTCATGACTTTCTTTCACTGCATTGTCGGGCAGACCAACATGCAGAAACCGAATTCCCTGACTTACATTTACTTCAATCGTTACAATTGTGGCATTAATGCCTTGAACGGCTGCACCAAAGGTTTTTACTAACATGATGAAAAGAATTAAAGGTATTATGAAATCCAAATGAAAATATCCAAAAAATAAAAATTATAAATATATCTTGGTAGTCAACATTAAACCCCGTGGGATGTTGAGTTCCATAGCCAAACGCTGAATTTTATCATACGGCTCAAAAGTGTATTCGGCCAGTTCGGTTCCAAAATCGTAAATATTATAACACATAAGTTGAATTTCGTAGTTGCAATTTGAAATTTTTCCTTTGTACGTGGCACGCAGGTCGATATTAAAAAATGCATCTTTGCGTGTTCCAAAGTCGGTGTTTATAAAGTTCATACCTTTGTTGGTGTTACTCCAAATAGCAATTTGATTATTACCATTTGCATCGGTAATTGAATTAGCAGCAAAACCCGAAAATGGCTGACCATCTTTAAATTTACCATTCATAGCAAAACTCAGGTTTTTAGTCACATTGTACGAAAGCAATAACCGTGCAACATAGGCTCTGTCCGGATCATTACGACCATCAAGTTTATACAAAATGTTTGGGTTCGCCGAAGACTCGGAATATACGCCTAAATTGTTGTGAAGTGGTCCATTCCCTAAGGTCGAAACACCAAACATGGCATAGGATGTCCACGAAAACGAGAATAAAAATTTATCGTTCGAATATTGATATTTCAGCGTGTTTGTTACGTAAAAAGGTGAATTAATGAGAAAATTAAGTGGGCTGGTTGTATTGAAATAACTTTCGGGGTAATAATCAACCACGTAATTGGGTTTCGCACCATTGTTTAAATAGTAAATCTGTTTATTATCAACGTTTTGAAAGCTTCCATAGTCAGTAGCAGGTTTGTCAAAACGGGTTGTCCAGCTGTTAAAGTATTTTCGGTATGAGTTCAATACTGAGAATTCATGATGTTTCCCAAATCGGAAATAAAAAGGCAAATCCAACACAAAATAAGCCTGTTGCTTTAAATTATCGATAGTTGAGTGGTATTTTCCGCCGGTTGATGTAAAATAGCTTGATTTTTCTCCTTCCTGATATTTTTTATCTCCATTTAAATCTTTCCAAAAATAAATGTCGGCATTCAAGTAGTCACTCGATAGGTAACGAATGTCATCCATATTGAAAGCTACACGATTACGACTCAGGTTCAGCTCCATCGAAAACCATTTTGATGGATGAATATCAAAGCCGAGTTGAGCTTGCCAGTTAGGGCGAATCATCGAATTAGAAGACATTAACATACCGTCCAGCGTAAGGTCAAAGTTCGCTCTTAACGTAATGCTTTTATTTAGTTTTTGTTGCGTTTTCAGCGACAAAGTATTTTCCAACAATCCGCAGGTAAATGGGTTTGAAGTCCAGTCATAAATATATAACGAATGATAGGCAGAATCAATACTTGTCGATGGTTTTTGGGCGTATAGCTGATTCTGAAAATTTCGGGTGCTTGGCTGGAAGTTTATCAACGAATTGAAGCCATCAAAACTCAATTGTACATTATGAGTAATATCTTTTATGTAATTGATGGCATGCGTAAGTTCGGTAGTGTGACCGTCGGGATACCATGGCTCAAAAGCTTCGCCATCCTGATCAATTACGTTGCGTGAAAAATTCAATTCAGTGTGTTTTACAGTATTTGTTGAAAGGGTGATGCCCATAGTATAATGTGAATCTTTATTTTTCTTAGAACCGTAAACAGACAAATTATAATTGTTTAATCCGGCACTTTCAGCTCGTGAATAGAAAAACTCGTTGTATAAATTCTGTCGTTGTTGAATGTTTATAAGGTAATTGGTCTTATCAAACAGCTTACCGGCCTTCAAAGGTAATTCTCCAGACAACTGAATTTTGAAGAAATTTTCAGGAAAATAGTCATAAATACCGTTTTCATTGAAATCAACCAACATTCTTGTGCCAACATTAAAATACAATTGCTGATTATATGTTTTTCCATTCACTGGTATGGCATAATTCAGCATTACTTCGCCTGCACCCTGAATTTTATTTCGGTATTCAATTGACTTAAACAATCTTTGTGAAGCTGTTTTGTGAAACAAGTTAACCAAACTTTCAGTTGAAGGTGAAATACCACCAATTCCTCCAGTATTATATCTTAAGGTCAATGAATTCTGAATTACAGTATCTGTTGTGTAATTCAGAATGGATTGGTAGTAATCCAGACTCAGAGAATGCGTGAGCATATCCGGCTGATAGTTATTTGAACCCGATGCAAAGCGACTGTCCAACCTAAATCCGTCCAAATAGTACTTATTCCAACGAAATGAATTCCCCGAAATGGAAAAAATCAGTTGGTCAGGCATATTAAAGCTCCCCGTTGTTTCTGACTCATAAGTCACAAAATCGTTCATATTATCCAGATAATGAACTAAATCGTTATGCTGATAACGTTCACGAAAAAATGAAGATCCTTTTTTCTCAATTCCATAATTTGGAAAAGAATCCTTTTTTAATGGGTTATTTTGAGCTATTGCTGAGATAGAGAGAATTAAAAACAAAAAAAGATAGACAGATAATCTCATAAGAAAAAAAATAATGTGGAAATTCGTACAATTTTTTAATTCTAAAGCAAATTTAAATTTAGAAATGCAAATTTAAAAAATATATTTAATATCACAGAACTATTGAGAAAAGTATTTTCACAAATCTAAAAATATGACTTATTTTAACAAAAAAAATCACCGTAACAACTTGTATTACGGCGATTTTCATTAAATCAAACTCCTTAAAAAAACTAATATTATTTTATTTTTCAGATAGATAGCTGGCTATTCCTTCTTGGGTAGCTTTCAGGGCTTTGTCGCCTTTTTTCCAGTTGGCAGGACAGACTTCTCCATGTTCTTCTGTAAATTGTAAGGCATCGATCATACGAAGTACTTCGTCAACATTACGTCCCAATGGCATATCATTGACTACCTGATGACGAACAATTCCTTTTTTATCAATTAAAAACAAACCTCTGTAAGCTTGAGGTTCGCCTACAAAAGACTCATTTCCTTCATTATCATATTCTTCCGAACCGGCTAAGACATCATATGATTTAGAAATTTGTAAAGTCTGATCGGCTACAAGAGGATATTTTACTCCTTTAATACCACCTTCATTTTGAGGAGTCTGCAACCATTTCCAGTGAGAGAATGCAGAATCTGTTGATGCTCCTACAACTACAGTGTTTCGAGCAGCAAATTCTTCGGCTTTTTCTTCAAATGCAATTAATTCAGTTGGACAAACGAACGTAAAATCCGCCGGATAAAAGAAGAAAACAACGTATTTTTCTCCTTCAAACTGTTTCAACGAAAAGTTTTCTACAATTTCGCCACCGTTTATTACAACCTTGCTGTTAAATAACGGCGCTTTTTTCCCTACTAATACTGACATAATCTTATATTTATAAATTGGTTATTATTTTTATGCTGCAAAATTAGGCATAAGCTAATACAATACATCAAAAAATCCAATAGAGTTTTTGTATATCTTAATAGGAGAAACAAATGAGGAGGGAAGAAGTTTTCAGACTTTGTAAATTAACACCGTGGCATACGCAGCAATTCCTTCCTTACGACCTACAAAACCCAATTTTTCGGTCGTTGTGGCTTTAATCGAAATTGAATCCACATCAACACCCATCACTTCGGACAGGCAACTTTGCATTGCCGGAATATGCGGATTGAGTTTGGGCTCTTCAGCACAAATGGTACAATCGGCATTGCCAAATTCATACCCTTTTGACCGGATTAGCAACATTGTTTCCAGCAATAGAATTTTGCTGTCGATGTTTTTATATTCGACGGAAGTGTTCGGAAAATGGAAGCCAATATCCCGTAAATTGGCTGCTCCAAGCAAGGCGTCGCACAACCCATGAATTAGCACATCAGCATCAGAATGGCCTAACAACCCAACCGGATGCTCGATTTTAATTCCACCCAGCCACAATTCACGATTTGAAGCAAATGCATGAACATCATATCCAAAACCAACACGAGGATAATTCATAATTTATAATTAAAAAACGGTTGTAACAACCACAAAGGAAGATTACAACCGTTTTAAATTTCTTTAGAATGTAAGACTTCTAAGACTTAAAGTGTTTATTATTTCACTAAGTTTTTCAATCCAAATAAATCAAACGAAAGCGAGAAACGCAAGGTTTGATCGAGTGGATTTGATTGTGAAGTTGAAACAACATAAGCTGCATCCAACTGAAAAACATTCAGTTTAAAACCGGCACCGGCTGTAAAGTACTTGCGATTTCCCTTGTATTGACTTTCGTTATAATAACCACCACGAACAAAAAACTGATTGTTATAGGCATATTCGACTCCTATTGACCACATAATTTCTTGCATTTCTTCAGCAAATCCACCGGGAGCATCAGAAAATGAAGTAAAAATTCCCGTAAGAGGAGACATGTCGTTATAAGCTTTAATATCCTGAAGTGTGGGATTAAGTTTTGGCGTTGGTACCAATAATTTATTCAAATCTGCACTTACAGAGATTTTGTTGTAATTATCAATCGGATAATCAAACGAACCACCTAAACGCAAATTTGTAGGAATGAAATTACTTGATTCATTTTGATCATACGATATTTTAGAACCAATATTGGAAATATTTAAACCAAAAGCCAAATTCCCATCAACTCCCTGAAGTGGTATGGAAGTTTTATAATATGCAGCAATATCTGCAGCTACAGCCACACCCGGAAACATCTGAACATCACCACTTCCATTAGTTAAATCGGAATAAATAAAACGCAAGGCAGCCGAGGCTGAAAGTTTATCTGATAACATACGTGAATAAGCAACGTCAACAGCGTATTCATTTGGATGTGCATTTTGCATAAAGGTACCTTGAATATCCCTAAGTTCAATATTACCCAACGAGAAATATCTTAGTGAAGCACTTAATGCCTGATGTTGTTCAAATTTCCAATAACCTGACAAATAGGCTAAATCAATATCGCTAACTAATTTTCTAAGCCAGGGAGTATAGGATAAGGATAATCCGGCTTCACTTTCCATAAATACGTATTTGGCGGGATTCCAATACTGCGAATTTACATCAGGAGTTGTTGCTGCTCCAATATCACCCATACCACCTGCTCGTGCATCCGGAGCAATTGAAAGAGAAGGAACTGCTGTTAGAATTGGATTATTTGTTGTCTGAGCAAAAGCACTTATTGATAAAGAGACAAACACACACAGTGCTAATAAGTTATTTTTCATTCGAAAATTATATTTTTTTTGAGGGTACAATATTAGTAAAATTAATTAAGAAATTGAATATATAAACGTAGAATTATGAAATTATTGTTCTACAATCAGCATTTTATTCGTTTTAGAAGTCACGTCACTATCTTTCGTTTTAATGCTAACACGATACAAATAAATTCCTGTTTTAACTCTTTTACCATCATTTGTAATCAGATTCCAAGAGATATTATCTGCTGAAGATTGTGAGAATGACCATATTTTACGACCTGATAAATCGAATATTTCAACCGTTGTGTTTAGAATTGTTTCAGGTCTGTCGTGTTTTACAATTATACTGGTCTGCGCTTTTACCGGATTCGGATAATTATAAACTGTGAAAATTGCAGGAGTTAACCCTTTTATCACTTCAAAATTTGTTGAACTATTTGTTGAATTATTCAGTAAATCCCAAACTCGGAAATTTATGGTATGTTTTCCGTTTTCGAGTAATGGTAATTTGAAATTTACCACACCGTCAGTATAACTATTTGCTTTTGCTTGAAAATAATCATTTAAAACATAAGATTGAGCCGGGTCCTGATCAACCGTCAACATTATATCATGACCAATTCCACTTCCAACGGTATTAATACCATCAATATCGCTGACATTAGCAATGAAAAGTGGCGTTTCATTCACTTTATCACCCGAAACAAAGTTTTCTGAATTCATGAACAAACTTACTGTTGGACCATCAGTCTCATCAATATAATTTTTATTTGTACCTCCAATTATAAAGTTTTCAAAATACCCTTGTGCCTCAAAGTTATTTGTATCATCTTCAGCATAATAATTAATTCGACCACCACCATAATTATATTTAATATCTTTAGGTAACATAAATGAAAAACTATAAACTCCATTTTTCACTTCGACATTTCCTGAAAATAAAGTATTTGGACGATCGGAATAAGTTAATGCTCCATCTCCTTCATTATTCAGTGTTGTAATTCTTTGTATTTTATCGTAAGCCACTGCGTGTAAAGTACCATTAAAATTGTCAATTTTAGTGCCATTTTCATCTGCTATATAACCATGAATTGTTGCAACTGATAAAGCCCGTAATGTGTCGTTACCAAAAGTCGTGCTTTCATTCACCTTGCTTGTAACAACCTGATATTTTGTTGGATAATTCAGCATCACTGCAGGGTCACCCATATACATGTAAGACAATTTATTAATTTCAGTTCCAACATTATTTTTTGCATACGGAATTATATCACCGATTCGCTGGGGTTTTCCATTAATTTTCTTAAACAAATTGTCGCATACCAATTTATTTATGGTAAAATTCTGAGATGAAAAAACAGGACGGGCAGCAGACAAAATGCCAATTGCACCACCCGACGGATTTAAAACCATTTGTTCCCCACCGGAAATACCTTGTACATCAAATTGAAGAAAATCACAGGTTGCACCTAATACTAGAGGTAAATGCTGATTGGATAAATTTTTTACATCGGCAAGTGATAAAACCGATTCATTTGTCCAACCGGTAGCTCCTGCATGACCGGTATAATCAAGTAGAAATAACCCCGATTGGATTAAGTTTAACAGATGATTTTTTGCTACGGGATAACTTTGTCCACTTGCAGTAACTTCTTGTGAATAAGCATCCAGATAAAGTTTATTTATCTGAAAAGCCGGAAAATTTCTTCCAACAGAAACAGCAATACTGTCAGCTTGCTTCATGTGTAAAGCAGCATCACCATCATCTGCCAGAAAACACAGTTGATTTTTCCAATTTCCTTTTCCTTGATTATTCATATAACCGATTGTTTTATTAACAACATCAGTAGCCTGTTGTGTTGTTGTAACCGGGAAACGCCCTACTCCCATATCCATAAGGTTTGCATCGACTTGGCTTCCTTCATTGTCGTCTAATAAAGTAAAATAATCATCAGTAACATACGACATAGTTAAATCTAATGAATTTTCAGCCTGGTAAGTCAGAATCAAATTATCTCCTGAATCAGTTCTTAATTTTCTATTGTCATAAGAACCTCTACCAAAAAGCAATAAATATCTTGGTAAATCTGCAGTATTATTTGCATTTAAAGCTCTGTCGTACAGCATTTTCATTACCCAACGATAAGCAGTTGCATCAGGCGTTCCTGATGAAAATTCATTATATACTTGATCGATGGTAACAACTTCCACAGTTAAATTATCCTTATCCCTATGAGCTTGAGCCAGAGTTTGTGCTTGAGTAAGAAAATTTGGATGCGTAATTATGACCAAATCTGCCTGTGCAATGCTATGAAGATTCTGATTTGGAACAACTCCGACTACTTCGGGTTTTTGAAAAGCCGATAAAGCAGTAGGATCTATTGCCAGATAATTTTTAACATCATTACTCAAATCTACAAAAGTCATTTTTCCATTAACAACTTGAGTTGCTATTTTACTGATATTTTGAGGGTCTGTAATATCCCAAATTTGTACATTTGAATTTGCATCGCTCAACTTGAATTGACTATATGCAGCTTGCCCCAGATAATCAATATTTTGAAATTGCATAACTGACCCGCTCATTTTGAGATGACGACGAGCATTAACTTCCAGATAATTCAAATAACCAACAGCAGTTGAAACTGGTTTTACATAAGTTACATTAAAGTTAAAGGCTTCGCTTTGAGGAGTGAAAGTAAAAATTCCTGATGAACCTTTTCCTTGTTCATAATTAGCACCATCTCTTTTTGCAACCGATAATGTTTTTGTTTGCCCGCCATTTAAACTAAGCGTAAAGCCGGATTCTGTTGAAGCTGAAGCTGCCACATCAAACCGTACAATTGTTGAATTTGTTGTAACCGGATTTGGAAAGCTAAATGGTAAATTATAAGAAGTTATATCATTAAAAGTTTCACCATAAAATTCTCTACCTGAAAGAGCTAAGTTAATTAATTCTTTCTCATGAACCTGATAATCAGTAAATTCTTCAACAGAATTAATTGTAGGCGAATCCGGTAATGTGATTGATGTATCTTGTATTTTCTTTCCAACACCTGCATCTGACGTTACAAAATAATAACCATATTTTGAATATGAATTTATCACATGAGTGAACATCGATTTAGTTTTATCATACGACCACTTATTAATTCCTAATCCATAAAACAAAATATAATCTCCGGCATTAAAAACACCATCAGCACCTTTATTCATATAAATTGAAACTTCGGGTAAATCATCAATTTTTGGCGAAGTAAAGCTTTGGTCTAATACATTTCCACCATATCCAAAAACACGAACATTCGTCGGATCTACCCCCATCGAAACTAAATCATCGTATGTAAGCTTGTAAACACCATTATCAACAATTCTTATTTTTACAAATTTTCCTTGTGCTAAAACAGAATTTGGTGCGTATGAATGAATAGTAGACGCAGCTATCTTTTTTGGAAGTGATGTTTGATTAATTTGTAAATCAAATGATTTCAATTTTAAAATATTCCCACCTCGATTTACAAAAGGTAAGATTCTTATATCACAATAAGTTGTTCCTCTTTGATGTAAAAAATCGTTTTCAACTTGTGGTTCTGATGAAAATGAATAGTTCCCTGTCAGAAAAACATTTTCTTCGTTTGTTACCGGAATATAAACCGGATTTTTCAAAACAATTTTATAACCAAAGGATGGATCACAGGTTATTCTCTCATTGAAATATGGTAATCGACTGTCTGTAGGATACTTGGCTCCATCAAACGAAATAACATATATCGATGTAGAATCAATATGCCATTTTTCAATACCTTTCCAATTTAACTTATATGATGTAATCTGCTCATTTTGCGACTTCAAAGCTGAATCAAAAAAAATCAAAAACAAAAGAAATACAATTTTAATTTTCATCTATACCTTTTATTCTAGTAAAAAAAATGACTACCAAAATAACGTGTAAAATAGAGCTTTATTGTCAATCAATACCTATTAACATGATTACTTAACATAAAAATCAAACATCTTTTTATCAAAGATATAACCCTCTAAACGATCACCAATACTAACTTTTCCAACACCCACAGGCGTACCGGTAAAAAGTATATCCCCAATTTTAATTGTGAAAAAACGACTTACATACTCAATAAGTTCAGTTATAGGAAAAATCATATCGGCGGAATTGCCATTTTGAACTGTTTTTCCATTAATATCCAATCGAAATTGTATGTTTTGAACATCGCCCAACTCACTTACAGGAATAAAGTTCCCAATTACAGCAGAATGATCAAAGGCTTTGCTAATTTCCCAGGGTTTACCTTCGGCCTTTAGTTTTCGTTGTAAATCACGGGCAGTAAAGTCTACTCCCAATCCGATTTCTGCAAAATAACGATCTGAAAATTTGGTATCAATGTTTTTGCCCAACCGATTAAATTTGATAATCAACTCTGTTTCGTAATGTAATTCTTGAGTGAAATCGGGGATGTAAAATGGTTTGTTATTTTTTAAAAGTGCCGAATCCGGTTTCATGAACACGACTGGTTCAGTGGGATTTTG
>JADGPS010000128.1 GCA_017882285.1 Paludibacter sp.
TATGCGAACGCTGGGTTCGATGCCTCTGGCAAAACAATATAAAATTGCCGGTGAAACTCAATATATTTACGCTCCACTTGCTCACCGTCTTGGACTTTTCCGCATAAAAACCGAACTTGAAAATCTCAGTTTTAAGTTTGAACATCCCGATACTTTTAAAGAAATTGAAAACAAATTGGCTGTTGATGAGGAAGCCAGAAATGAGTTCTATAAGGAATTTTCGTATCCGATTCACAAGAAACTGACTGAAATGGGGTATGAATTTACCCTTCGAGCCCGTATAAAATCAGTTTATTCCATTTGGCAAAAAATGACAACCCGGAATATACCTTTTGAAGAAGTGTATGATATTCTGGCTGAACGTATCATTTTCAAACCCAATGAAGGAATGAGCGAAAAAGACCAGTGTTGGATGCTTTATTCCGCTATTACTGAAATTTATAAACCTCATCCTGAACGTATTCGCGACTGGATTAGCACACCAAAAGCCAATGGTTACGAGGCATTGCATGTTACTGTCATGGGGCAGGGTGGTCGTTGGGTAGAAGTGCAAATTCGAAGTCAACGCATGAACGACATTGCAGAGAAAGGTCTGGCAGCTCACTGGAAATACAAATCGGGCGAATCAGATGAATCGGAACTGAATAAATGGCTGAAAACCATTAAGGAATTGCTCGAACATCCTGAGCCTAATGCGATTGATTTTTTGGATACTTTTAAACTGAATCTATTTGCCTCCGAAATATTTGTATTTACGCCAAAAGGTGAAATCAGAACCATCGGACAAGGATCCACAGCACTCGATTTTGCCTATTCCATTCACTCCGATCTGGGAAATCATTGTATCGGTGCCAAAGTGAATCACAAATTAGTACCGCTCAGTTACAAACTCAATAGTGGTGACCAGGTAGAAATTCTGACTTCAAAAAAACAGACTCCTC
The DNA here is from genome assembly GCA_017882285.1 of Paludibacter sp. Classification (GTDB taxonomy): domain Bacteria; phylum Bacteroidota; class Bacteroidia; order Bacteroidales; family Paludibacteraceae; genus Paludibacter. The sequence goes on from JADGPS010000128.1 coordinate 942, forward strand.
AGCCCGAATGGCTCGATTTTGTAACCACTGCCAGAGCAAAAACACGACTTCGTAATTTATTTAAAAAAGAAGATAAAGGCTATATTGCAGAAGGTCAGAAACGCATAGAAGAAGTACTGGCAAAAGTAAATCTGCAGCCTGACAATGAGAATATTGTTCGTATTCTGAATCATTTTAATATCACACAGCGAAATGAACTTTATTTACAGGCAGGAAAAGGGGTGTTGGATCTCGAAGATATCAACAGAATAATATTCAAGTCAAAATCTGAAAACGTTTTTGTAAAATACCTCAAAAAACCTTTTGGCGGTTCATCGGATAATAAACAACCCCAATCGGTACCCATCGACAGTAAAGTAGATCGCAAAAAATCGATAAAACTTACCGAAGAAAATGCAGGGAAAACTTATATTCTATCCGAATGCTGTCATCCTATTCCCGGCGATGACGTACTTGGTTATGTTGATGATTCTGAAAAAGTGATCGTTCATAAACGCCAATGTCAGGTGGCTGCAAAGCTGAAAAGCAGTTATGGCGAACGCATCGTTTCGGTTGACTGGGCAACGCACAAAGTGCAATCATTCCTGGAAATCCTTGAAATAAAGGGCATTGACAAAAAAGGGGTATTGATTGAAATTCTCAAAGTTGTTTCTGATGGTTATGGTGTAAATATCAGCAAGATAAATGTCGAAACAAATGCCGGAATCTTTATCGGACAGTTTTATATTTTCGTTCACGACACCGAAGATATCAACAATTTGTGCAAAAATATTATGAAAATTAAGGAAATAAATTCTGTACAAAGGATTCAGGAATAAGTTTTACAGAATGAAAAATCAACTTTATCGGTCAAAAGATCATTAGAACTGACACGTAACATGTATCAAATTACATACACACTTCCACGGTCAAAACACACAAAATCCAATCTCTTAAGAATGACTGTTGAACAAACTGAACTTTTTCATATTATTGCCAAAAATTTCCAGGGTGAACCAATGCGGGGGGAAGGAGATAATTAACAAACAATTGCGGTTAAGTCAAAAATTCCACCGATAAACGTCATTTTTTGCACATTTGAAACAAAACAAAACTATATTTTTGTTGCGTGAATCTTATAAACAATAAATAATCTAATACATGAAAAAACAATGAAAGAAGCAAAACCACAAAAAAAGCTATTTTTCAATCGTTTGATGCTTGCATTTTTGGCAGCTATTTTTACAATTAGTGCTGTAAATGCTCAGGTTAAAACAGTTAAAGGAGTTGTAAAAGACCCATCAGGCGAAACAATTATTGGAGCATCGGTAATTGTGAAAGGTACAAAGGCGGCAACAATAACTAATGTTGATGGCGCGTATAATTTAAATGTGCCTTCTGAAGGTAAAGTATTAGTGGTATCATACATTGGTATGGAATCACAAGAAGTGCCAATTAAGGGCAATGTAATTAATGTATCTCTTCAAAACGTTGACAAATCGCTGGATGAAGTAGTTGTAATTGGTTACGGTACTGCAAAACGTAAAGACATTACCGGTTCCATTTCATCTGTAAAAGCAGAAGAGCTTGCTTCAATCCCGGTTTCATCTGTGGCAGAAGCTATTTCAGGGAAGCTTGCCGGTGTGCAGGTTACTACAACTGAAGGTTCGCCTGATGCTGATATTAAAATACGGGTTCGTGGAGGTGGTTCTATAACTGGTGATAACAAACCGTTGTATATAGTTGATGGTTTTCCGGTAGAGTCAATAAATGATATACCTTCAAATGATGTTGAAGATTTAACTGTATTGAAAGATGCATCATCAACTGCTATATATGGTTCACGCGGTGCTAATGGAGTAATTATAATTACTACCAAATCGGGGAAAGAAGGAAAAATTACAGTTAATTACAATGCTTTTGTAAGTTGGAAAAAGATTGCAAAAACAATGAATGTTCTTTCAGCTCCTGATTATGCAAAATGGCAATACGAATTAGCTATGTTGAAGGATGGCGTGCCAACTTCTTATGAACAATATTATGGTAGTTACAGTGACATTGATTTATATAATAATGTAGCAACTAACGATTGGCAAAACCAGATATTCGGACGTACTGGTTTTACTTTTAACCACAATTTGAGTATTAATGGTGGTACAGATAAAAGCAAATTTGCAATAAGTTATAATCATATTGATGATAAAGCTATTATGCAATTATCTAATTTTAAACGTGACAACATTAACTTTAAGTTAAGCAATAATCCTAACAAGAAAATAACCCTCGATTTTAGCACCCGTTATTCCGGAACTGAAATAAATGGTGGTGGTGCAAATGAACAAAACGAGGTTTCAAGTACAGATTCACGCTTGAAAAATGCAATGATTTATACTCCTTTCCCAATAAAAAACCTTACATCTGCAAGTGGAACGACTGACGATACCGGAGTGGGGAATCTTTACAATCCATGGGTTGCAATTTCTGATAACAACAGACAACAAAAACGTACAACTTTTAATATGGCAGGAAGTGCAGCTTGGGAAATTTTCAGTAACTTTCGATTAAAGTCTGAAGTGGGATATGATAATTACCAAAACAGCGATTATCGTTTTTATGGAACAACAACATCTTATTCAAAAGATAAAACCCAAACAGCTCCGAAAGACCTGTCTGGACTTCCCGCCATTGTTTTAAATAATGATTTTAGAACAACATTTCGTTCAACCAATACTATCAATTATGACTTTAAAAAAATATTGGGAACGGATCATCACTTGAATGCAATGGTAGGTCAGGAGTATATTATTCAACAATTAGAAGAAATGACCTCTAATGTTCAAGGTTTTCCATCATTTTTCAATTCAACGAATGCATTCAAACTTACAACTCAAGGAACTGCAACCTCTACCGATAATTATTATAATCCTGATGACAAGTTGCTTTCGTTTTTTGGGCGTGCCAATTATGATTATAAAAGTCGCTATTTGTTGAGTGCTACTTTCCGAGCTGATGGTTCAAGTAAATTCTCGGAAGCGAACAAATGGGGATATTTTCCTTCG
>JADGPS010000129.1 GCA_017882285.1 Paludibacter sp.
CCAGAAGTTGAAATACTTCGTTAGTTGAAATTTCTTTTATCATATTATACATAAATAGTAATGCTTTTCTGCGTTAAGCATATGCCAATAATGCAAAATCCGAATAAACTGGCTCGCCTGAATTTAATTTTGATTTGCCAAGTAATTCTCTAAGCCCATTTGTTCAATCTGTGCACGTTGAATTTCGGCCCAATCGACGTGATCTTCTTCCATTTTAAGTATTTTTGTAAGCAGATCAACTGAACCTTGATCATCAACTTCACGGGCGAGTTTGATTGCATCATTATATTCACTGACAACATTAAGTTCTACATCATTGTCGTTACTAATTATTTCTGATACTGTTTTACCAATCTTCATTACATTAAGTTTGGATACCGTTGGCGAGTCCTCGAAAAAAATGATTCGCTCAATGAGCCACTCGGCATGGTGCATTTCATCCATTGCCTGTTTTCGGATTGCCTGATGAAGTTTTGAATAACCCCAGTTTGCACACATTTCAGATTGCACCATGTATTGGTTTACGACAGTAAGTTCATCTGCCAAAAGCGCATTCATGGCTGTAATTAACTTTTCATTTCCTTTCATAATTGTAATTTTTAAAGATGAATAATTATTTTTTGATTAATTCTACTAAACTCAGATGCAAAAATAAATAAGTCAAACTTTGTAAATGTTACTCAATAATATTAAAAAGTTACATGATTTACACATTTACACATTTTATACGATAATCTATTTGTAAGATAAAATATGACAAACAATGTAATTTGTTGTATAACAAATATTAACGTGAATTTGTTGTACAACAAATATTAACGTGAATTTGTTGTAACCACCAACTCAATGGAAAAGAAGTTTTTAGAATCGAAGACAAAATTTTATTGAAGTCTTCTACACTTAACTTAACCTTTCCATTGCCTGATTGGAGTTAAATAAAACGATGCTATTTATCCCGCTTTTTTGTTGGAATAATGAACATTGGAATAGTTGTTTTTCTCAACACTTCTTCTGTAACACTTCCAATAAGTATATTCTCCAACCATTTTTGGCTGTGCGAACCCATAACAATGCAGTCGGCATCTAATTCTTTGGCTGTTTCTAAGATTATATCAGCAAATTCGCCTTCTTTTATGACTGTTAGTATCGTGTCATCTCCAAGGTGGCGTTTGACTTTATCAAGAAAATTTTGAGAAGCTTGTTTTAATTCATCAACACTATCCAATTGCAATGGACCCATATTGAGGTAAGTCAACGAGTAGGTTACCAAATCTACAATTACGTGTATCAGGGTAATTTCAGCTCCCATTGCTTTAGCCATTGCAAATCCAACTTCGGCTACTTTCTTTGCCGTTGGATCATAATCCAATGCAATTAATACTTTTTTTATGTTATTCGCTTTCATAAGATTGCGTTTAATCTCTCTTTTTGGTGGGAATAATGAACATTGGAATAGTCGTTTTTCTCAATACTTCTTCTGTAACACTTCCAATAAGTATATTCTCCAACCATTTTTGGCTGTGCGATCCCATAACTATAAAATCAGCATTTATTTCTTTGGAAGTTTCTAAAATCATTTGAGCAGTATCACCTTCTTTTTGTATGGTTTGAATTGATTTATCCGCTAAATGTCGTTTTGCTTTTTCCAAAAAATTTCGGGAACCGGTTTTAAGGTTTTTAAATGCTTCAAGTGTATTAAATGTATCAAGTGTATCAATTTGCCAAACACCCATATTTGCATAAACTGAAGAATACAATGCAGAATCGACTACAACATGTAACAATGTAACTTCAGCACCCATAGTCTTTGCCATTTTATACCCCTGTTCTGCAATTTTTTGTGATGTTGGATCATAATCCAATGCAATTAAAACTTTCTTCATTTTGTTTGTTTTCATGGTGTTTATATTAATTTATAGGTTCCAACGTAATTAAAGTATTGCTTTTATCTTGTTTCTGGTTGGAATAATTAAAATTGGAATTTTAGTTTGCAGTAGGAATTCGTTAGTTATTCTTCCCATCACTATTTCTTCCAACCATTTTGTGCTATGTGATCCCATCACAATCATATCAATATCCAACTCTTTGGCAGTTTTTAAAATAGATTCTGCAAAATCGCCTTGCTTTACAATAGTTTGAATCATGTCATCACCAACATGATGTTTGGATTTTTCAAGAAAATTATGAGCAGCAAACTCTAAATCTTCCAAACTATCTAATTTCAATGAGCCAATTTTCTTATATATCAATGAATAGTCAATGAGTTCTATTTTTGTATGCAATAATATCACTTTAGCATTCATCATTTTAGCCATTGCAAAGCCGGCTTCTATCACTTTTGTTGCAGAAAGATGAAAGTCCAATGCAATCAGTATTTTATTTATATTATTTGGTTTCATTAGATTTGGTTTTTATATACATTACCAATAATTAATTAACTTCCAGACTTATGTATTTTCATCCAGATTATCATGATCATCACCGCCAATACTATAATAGTTATTCTCTTCATCCTCATTGCCTATTTTTTCCTCATTATCATCTAATTCAGAGCCGGGTACATCTAAATCGTTACCGGAAAAATCGTCGATGAAATCTTTTTGGTTATTCACTCCCATTTCTTCAGTTTCTTTAATTCTGGAAATGTCTTCCGGATTTATTTCTTTTTCTTCCTTACATTGATTGTATATATCCTCATTAACCGGATAAGTTGGATATCCCGGTAGAATAATTTTTTTTCCGTTACCTTCTTGTCTGACAATCGGGTATTTATTTTCGGTTATTTTTTCCATACTGTATTAATTTACTGTTATTTGATTATTTAAACAAAATTATTCCTGAATTTTCGTATTGTCTGTAAAACTTCGAATTTCATCAAAAAACGGTGTATTTTTTTCTTCAACACATTTAGCTGCATACAGATAAAGCGCAGCACTCCATGTTTGCCAGTCTTGTCCCATGGGGTTTCCATCCTGGGCTTTAATCCATTCATTAAATCCGAATTCAACATTTCCCGAAATGGATAATTTGATACAATGTGTCAGTGCCACGAGTTTTTGCCGGGCAAGTGCATATCGTTTGGCTGCCACAAGTGCTGCCACATAAAAACCACATATAAATGGCCAGATACCACCGTTATGATATTCCCCCGGATTATTAAATTCTGCATCTCGCGGATGCCAGTCAGGGTCTTCAGGATTAATATATGGAAAGAAATTGGGCGGTAAATCAACGGACAGTTCTCCTCGTTTTTGCATAGCCGCACACTCTTCTTCAATCCACGTAACCATTTCTTCGGCTCTTGATTGCGACGCAATTCCTGACAAAATAGCCAGACTGTTTCCAAGCAAATCGAATCGCTCGCTGCTGTGTACTTTGTACGACCATAATGCGTAATAAGGTTTATGTTTTACCACCAAACCTTCGTGTACATGGTGATGTATCGTTCCACCGGTGATGGTAAAACGGCTCATTTCGCGATGCACGCTTTCTGCTCTATCATGTCTGCCTAGCAAGCGTAAATAGCTGTACACAATGGTATTTACAAATAACCCGTAGCCCGTAACCCATTGCTCATCGCGCCAGTCACTGGTGGGTTGTTGTGCCACCAAATACCGATCGGACGGACTTTGATATTCCATCCAAATGAGTGCTTTTATAACCGCCAAGTTTAGAAACTTTTCTTCGCCGGTTACTTTTCTGAAAATACCGACTCCAAGCAAAAACAAAGGCGTAGTATCACTCGATCCACGATCTTCTTTATCGTGAACCAGTGATGGAATATGACCACGTTCGGTCTGATTTTCAGCCAGTGTTTCCAGTACTTTTCGAATGCTGTCCAACAGTTTTTTATTTCCGGTAACTGCAATTCCCAAAATGGAAAACATCAAATCACGTGTGTACGGTTCGGGATAACCCCA
>JADGPS010000001.1 GCA_017882285.1 Paludibacter sp.
TAAACCATACTTACTCAAAAATAACCAAAATGTCAAAGAGCTACTATTATACGGCACTATTGCCGCTTAAATGTAAATTATTTTTTACCGAACTATTGTCATTATGAACATGCAAAATTAATCATAATGATTGAAATTTTAATTAATTGCAGATAATCGTTTTTGTAATTTATTTGTTGGTTACGAAATGAAACAGAATGATTTTATTAAATAATAATATCACTCTTTTTTGTGCTTACTATATTTGATTTGTAATTCTGATGATTTTTTGAAACTGAATTTAAAGCATGAATTTTCTTATTTGTGAATTAAGCAAAGTGCCTTCTTAAACTATTGGTTTTAAACTTTTATTTATCTCTTCAATATATTTAAGGAGTTCATCACTTCCAACTCGTTTTTCAGATGAAGTAAGGAAAACAGGGGGTAATTCTTCCCATTGTTCGGATAATTTTTCTTTGTAAACCTGAATATTTTCTTTGCCTTTAGCATGAGTCAATTTATCCATTTTTGTGAAGATGACCGAGAAAGGAACTCCATTTTCCCCCAACCACTCCATAAATTCGAGATCGATTTTCTGCGGTTCATGTCGACAATCAATTAACAAGAACAGGCAAGTCAATTGTTCCCGGTTGAGAATGTAATTTTCAATAATTCTCTGTAACTGATCGCGCATCTTTTTACCAGCTGTGGCATACCCAAAACCAGGTAAATCTACCAAATGCCAATTATTATTTATCAAAAAGTGATTGATTAACAGCGTTTTTCCCGGTTTCGACGAAGTCATAGCCAAATCCTTACGGTTGCAAAGCATATTAATAAGTGACGATTTCCCCACATTCGAACGCCCGATAAAAGCATATTCCGGCAAACGACTATCAGGACATTTCAGATAATCGGTATTGCTGATAATAAATTCTGCAGATTTTATTTCCATATTTTTTTAGTTACAAGTTACGAGAAAAAAAATCACATGAAAACAATTCATGGTTTCAACAATTCAACATTTCCGCGATTCAACGACAGAAAATACATTCCTCCAAACGTTATCAACCCATTTATCATTAATAATTCATATCCAAGCGGATAGTTGAATAAATTTGTAGTCAACGAATTCAAACCAAAACAAAGCAAAGGCGAAATTATTGCAATTATCGGAACCATTTTATCAAGCACTTGTCGTTTGGTAAACAGTCCAAAAGCAAACAATCCCAAAAGTGGTCCATAAGTGTAAGAAGCGATGGTATAAATGGCATCAATAACACTTTTATTATTCAACACTTTAAAAATGAGAATTATCGCCACAAATAAAACTGACATGCCAATATGTGTATATTTTCGTTTGCGTTCAGCAACTTTCGGTTCGTTATGTTTTACCCCCAAAATATCAACCGAAAACGAAGTGGTAAGCGAAGCCAACGCAGAATCTGAGCTGGCAAAAGTAGCTGCAATAATTCCAATTACAAATAAAAACGTCACTACCGGACCCAAATATTGCGTCGCAAACAGTGGCAAAATATCGTCGGACGAAGCCGGTAAAGCTATATTGTTTTTAGTTGCCAACATAAGCAACATTGCTCCCAATGTCAGAAACAACAGATTCAGTGGAACATACGAGATACCGTACCAATACATGTTTTTCTTAGCATCATGTAGATTTTTGCAAGTCAGATTTTTTTGCATCATATCCTGATCAAGTCCGGTCATCACGATAGCAATAAATATTCCACTGAAAAATTGTTTGAAAAAGTTTTGCTTCGAATGCCAGTCGTCAAACACAAAAATGCGTGAGTGCTTATAATTTATCATGGAGGTTGCAAACTCTCCAAGGTTAAAATTCAATTGTTTCGAAACCTGAATAACCATCAAAACCAACGCAGTAATCAAACAAATGGTTTGAAGCGTATCTGTCCACACAATGGTTTTAATTCCGCTTCGGTGCGTGTAAAGCCAAATCAGAAAAACCGCTACAGATGCCGTCACCACAAACGGAATATGCCATGCATCAAAAATCAAATGTTGCAAAATAAGTGTTGCCAGATACAACCTCACTCCGGAACCAATAGTACGCGAAAGAAGGAAAAACGATGCACCGGTTTTGTATGTATATTTTCCGAAACGCTCTTCCAAATAGGTATAAATACTGGTCAGATTCATTTTATAATACAATGGCAAGAGCACGTTGGCAATCAACAGATATCCGAAAAAGAACCCGAAAACAGTTTGCATGTACGTAAAATCAATGTTACCCACCATGCCGGGAACAGACACAAAACTCACTCCCGAAATGGACGAACCCACCATACCGATGGCTACCACCCACCATGGAGATTTTTTATTTCCTAAAAAGAAAGCGTCATTATCCGTACTCTTTCTGCCTACAAAATAGGATATGAGCCATAATGTCAAAAAATAGACAACAATGATAAGCAAAATAGAAAATCCCGACATGCAAATTAAATTTCTAATTCAAAAACGTACAAAAATAACTAAAAACCCCCGAAAACAATTGCTTCGTGTAAAAATAGTTTTGAACCGTTTTTTTTTATAATTTTGCAGCTGCATTGAAAAACAGAACATGAGTATCCAGCAATTTTCATCCTCCTTACTCGAAACCGCGGTCAACGAGTTTGCCAAATTACCCGGAATCGGTCGCAAAACGGCACTGCGGCTGGTTTTGCATTTGTTGAAACAATCAGAACACGAAGTGGAAGTTTTTGGAAATTCGTTTATTCAATTGCGCAAAGAAATTATTTACTGTAAGGTTTGTCACAACATTTCGGATAACGAAATTTGTCGCATTTGCGGAAATTCTTCAAGAGATCACGAAACTGTGTGTGTGGTTGAAAACATTAAGGATGTGATGTCAATTGAAAACACGCAGCAGTTCAGGGGATTATATCACGTTTTGGGTGGAATAATTTCGCCAATGGATGGCATCGGACCAAGCGATTTGGAAATAGAAAGTCTGGTTCGGCGTGTTAAGGATGAAAATGTAAAGGAAGTCATTCTTGCTTTAAGTACAACAATGGAAGGTGACACAACCAACTTCTATATTTTTCGCAAACTTGCTCCGTTAAACATTAAAATCACCACCATTGCACGTGGAATTGCTATTGGTGATGAACTCGAATATGCCGACGAAGTAACGCTGGGACGTTCGATATTAAATAGAGTAGAATTTACAAATTCATTTAAATAATAAACAACAATGGAAAGAATCGTAAAAAAAATCAATCTTACTTATTATCTTATTTACACCGTTACCATTTTAGCTACTATTATTGGTTATATCCTAACAATGAACAAAGCAAACACTGTTGATTTCAAAAGCACATTTAGCATTACTTTATCATCGGTCGTTATACTTTATATTATCGTTTCAATACCGGCTGCATTAGCCATATTCCACAGAAATACAAAAAAATGGAGTGAAATAGAAGATCGGCTTACAAAACTAAACAAATATACTACAGGGGCAACATTGCGTTTATTAATCATCGGTTCAGGGCTGGTTTTTAGTGTAATAGCTTTTTATTTTCTACGAACCGAATCAATGATTTTCTGTGCGGTAATTTCAGCCATTGCATTGCTTTTTTGCAAACCTACTGAAGGCAAAATAATTTCAGACCTTAAATTGGAAGACAAAGAAGAATAATCAATTATCAGTCAACAGTTTTCAGTAACCAGTTCTTTCTAATTTCAACCTTCAAATTTTCAAACTAAATTATGATTATAGCAGTAGATTTCGACGGAACCATAGTAACTCACGAATATCCAAAAATAGGGAAAGAATTACCTTTTGCCATAGACTCGCTGAAACGACTTCAACAAAATCCTGAAAATCAATTAGTATTATGGTCTGTACGTGAAGGTAAAGAACTGGAAGAAGCAGTGGAATTTTGTCGAGAGCGAGGATTAGAATTTTACGCTGTCAACAGTAATTATCCCGAAGAATCAGCTGAGCATTCCGAACCCCGAAAACTCAAAGTCGATTTGTTTATCGACGATAGGAATCTGGGTGGCTTACCCGATTGGGGTGTGATTTACAGGATGATTACTACCGGAAAATATCTCGAACCTATTACAACTGAAATTGACTCTGAATATCAGTCTAAGAAAAAAGGTTTTTTAAAAAAGATTATTAGACAGTAATTTATATTGATCTTCAAGCATTGAGTTATCATTAACTAGCTAATAGGAAATCGTTAATAATTAAACCTGCTTGCAGCAGGCAAGTTGTAAATTAAAAAGATGTTGTTAGAAAACGAAATTATACGGCTTCGTGCTGTTGAACCAGAAGATTTGGAAAGATTATATGCATGGGAAAACAATCCTCAATTGTGGGTTGTAGGCAATACCCGGAATCCGTATTCTCATTTCCAACTGAAACAATATATTCTCAATTCCGACAAAGATATTTACGAAAATAAGCAACTTCGATTGATGATGGTCTGTTTAAAAACCGGCGAAACCATTGGTACGGTTGATTTATTCGATTTTGATATTCACCACAGCCGCGTCGCGCTCGGACTGTTTGTTGACATTGCATTTCAGGGGAATGGTTATGCCAAAGCCGCTCTGCTTTTGGTGGAAGACTATGTTTTCAACTTCCTTAAAATAAACCAACTCTATTGCCAAATTGCTGAAAATAATACCGCCAGCCGACATATATTTGAAAAAGAAGGCTACGAAACTAACGGAGTCTTGAAAAATTGGATAAAAACCCCCGATGGATTTGAAAATATAATTGTTTTTCAGCGATTTAAATAAATTTTCATGATAGTATTTTAATTAAAATTCATTTTCATCAAATTAGCTCTTTGTCAATCAAAGATTTATTCCTATCTTTGTCCCCGCTTTAATAAAAAACAAAATATTCATTCATTAAAAGCTAACAAACAGTATGTTAAACCATTATGAAACCGTTTTCATTCTAACTCCCGTTTTGTCTGATGTCCAGATGAAGGAAGCGGTAGAAAAGTACAAAGCTATTTTGACAGAGAATGGCGCAAAAATTACCAATGAAGAAAATTGGGGATTACGCAAATTGCAGTATCCAATCCAAAAGAAATCGACAGGTTTTTATTCGTTACTTCAGTTCGACGCTGAGTCGACCGTAATCGCTACGCTGGAAACCCAGTTCCGTCGCGACGAACGTGTTTTACGTTTCTTATCGTTCCGTTTGGACAAATATGCGTTCGAATACGCCGAAAAAAGAAAGAGTCTTAAATCTAAAGAAGTAAAGGAGAACTAAACCATGGCAGCAAACAACGGAGATATCAGATATTTGACTCCACCCTCAGTAGATGTAAAAAAGAAAAAATACTGTCGTTTCAAAAAAAGCGGTATTAAATACATCGATTATAAAGATGCGGAATTTTTGAAAAAATTCCTGAACGAACAAGGAAAAATTCTTCCACGTCGCCTTACCGGTACTTCGTTGAAATATCAACGCAAAGTAGCTCAAGCAGTTAAAAGAGCACGCCACATCGCGTTGCTTCCTTATGTAACCGATATGATGAAATAATTAAGAAGGAGGAAAAAGTATGGAAATTATATTAAAAGAAGATGTAAGTAACTTAGGTTACAAAGGCGATATTCTGAAAGTAAAAGATGGTTACGGTCGTAACTTCCTGATTCCAACAAAAAAAGCTGTGTTGGCAACTGCATCGGCTAAAAAAATGTTGGCAGAAGATTTGAAACAACGTGCTCATAAACTGGAACGTATTAAAAACGAAAGCCTTGAATTGGCTGAAAAACTAAAAGACATTACCTTAACTGTAGGCGCAAAAACCAGCACAACAGGCAAAATCTTTGGCGCAGTTGGTCCTGTCCAATTGGCTGATGCTTTCGAAAAAGCAGGATTTGCTGTTGACCGCAAAGTAATTGTACTAAAAGATGCCGTTAAAGAAATCGGCTCATACAAAGCTACACTGAAACTTCACAAAGAAGTAACTGTTGAAGTTGCTTTTGAAGTAGTAGCTGAATAAGTTTTCAATTCAAAATCATAAAAAACCGATACACGGCCTGTGTATCGGTTTTTTTATGTGAAAACCTGAACCATAAATAATTTTTAATTCTTGGTTTTATTTTCCGATACAAAATTTCCCAAATATATTTCCAAGTATCTCATTGTTAGATATTTGACCTGTAATTTCGCCAATGAAATAAATACATTCCCGAATATCTTGTGAAAGAAAATCACCGGAAATGCCAGTATCTAATCCTTCAATAACTCGACTAATGGCTCTATGCGCATTTTGCAAAGCCTCAAAATGTCGAATATTATTAACAACTACATCTCCGGGGTTTATTTCAGGCAATTGTGCAGCTTCAATCAGAGCTTTTTGAAGACCATCTGTGTTAATACGATCGCGCGCTGAAATATAAATGCGTTCACTTTCAAATTGTTCAAAAAGTTGACTGAGTATTTCACGTTCATCTTCGGCAATTTTATCAATTTTATTGAAAACTAAAATTATTTTTTTCCCTTCCGCACGTTTTGCAATACGATCAGTAAGCCATTCAATATGTTCACTAACCTGCGTACAATCAACTATCCATAAGACAATAGCAGCCTGTTCAATCTTTTGATACGTTCGCTCAATGCCCATATTTTCAACTTTATCTTTCGTGTTTCGTATACCGGCTGTGTCTATAAAACGAAATGTGATACCGTTTATATTTATCGAATCTTCAATTGAATCACGCGTTGTTCCATGAATATCAGATACAATAGCTTTGTCTTCATTCAATAATAAATTTAACAAAGTAGATTTGCCAACATTAGTTTCACCCACCAAAGCCACAGGAATACCATTTTTAATTGCGTTTCCAACCCGGAATGAGTCAGATAGTTTTGTCATAAGCATTTCGATATCATTAGCTAAAACTTTTAATTTACTTCGATCTGCAAATTCTACATCTTCTTCGTTGAAATCTAATTCTAATTCAACAAGCGAAACAAAATCAAGTAATTGTGTGCGAAGCTTTTGCAATTCATTTGAGAATCCACCACGCATTTGATTTAACGCCATACGATGTGAAGCGGCTGATGTCGAAGCTATCAAATCGGCCACTGCTTCGGCTTGGGAAAGATCCATTTTGCCGTTCAAAAAAGCACGTTGTGTAAATTCACCGGGTTGAGCTAAAACACATCCTTGTTCAATCAATAACTGCAATATTTGTTGCTGAACAAATACCGAACCGTGACACGAGATCTCCACCACATCTTCACCAGTAAATGAATGAGGTGATCGGAATACAGATATTAATACGTCATCAATCGCTTCATTATGAGTATTAACAATGATTCCAAAACTCACCGAGTTAGGTTTTTGTTGTAATAATGAAAAAGATTTTTTCTTAGATACAAAAATTGCATTACTGTATAATAATGCATCATTTCCTGATACCCTAATTACTGCAATTCCTCCAATACCTGGAGGGGTAGAAATGGCTGTTATGGTTTTAGAAATGTTCATTCATGTTCCTTTTTTATAAAATTATCAGGAAATACTCCATTATCCAAGGAGGATTTATGAGAAATAATTTGAGCAGGAATACCTCCTACAGTAACATTATCGGGAATATTATGATTAACAACTGCATTTGCTCCAATTGAGACATTATTTCCAATGGTGATATAACCATAAAGTTTGGCTCCAGGTCCAATATACACATTATTTCCAATAGTGGGAGCGCCATTGTAATATCCAATTGACGTTGATGGATGAATACGGCAATTTTCGCCTACATTTGCATTTTGACTTACAACTATTGTCCCATAGTGAACTAAACAAAGTCCAGCACCAAAAACATTTTTTGGAATTGAAAATCCTAAACGCACAGCTAAGCGATGATTAATTATTTCAAGAATAACACGATATATCCGACAAAATATATTTCTTTTTCGTACATTGAATAAATATTCAATTTTGCGTAATCGACATTGAAATCGGACAGAATCCATCCACCAATAATTATAAAAAGATAATTTCTTCAGTTGATAAGCTTTTAAATCTTGTTCAAGATAATAATTGTAAGAAGCTTTGTCAATTATCATATATTCAGGCTTTTCTGAGGTTTTATATACGTTCTAAAACTTTTGTAACCAGTTTTTCAATATAGGGTTTATAGTCAGTAATGGCTGCTTCAGCTCGTCTGTTAGCTATTATGCAGCAAACAGTCATAGCTTTATGTCCCATTAATTTAGAAAGCCCTGCAATGGCAGATCCTTCCATCTCGTAATTAGTGATTTTATATTTTCCATATCGGAAACTTTCAATTTTGTCATTCAATTGCATATCGGCCAAATCAATCCGTAATACACGACCTTGTGGTCCGTAAAAACCGTTTGCGGAAATCGTTACACCCCGTAACATATCATTTTTTCCGATACGGTTAACTAATTCTATGTCAGCGTCTACCACATAAGGAGCTGCTAATTGTGGATTCCATACCAAATGTTTTTTCATAGCTTCTTCAAACGCTAAATCACTTACCGAATCACGTCCGGCATAGAAATTAAGCATCCCATCAAAACCAATTGATTTTTCTGAAATCAAAGAACTACCAAGTGGAATTTCAGATTGCATACCACCTGAAGTGCCTATTCTTATAATAGTTAGCTGGCGAAAATTAGGTTTTTCAGTTCTTGTTCCGAAATCGATATTTGACAACGCATCCAATTCGTTCATGACGATATCAATATTATCTGTTCCAATTCCGGTAGAAATTACCGAAATGCGTTTGCCTTTATGCATCCCGGTAATTGTATTAAACTCACGACTAGAAACTGAACATTCCTGTGAATCAAAATAAGCTGCAACTAAAGCAACCCTTCCTGGGTCACCCACTAAAATTACATTGTCGGCAAGTTGTTCAGGTTTTAAATGCAAGTGGAAAATGCTTCCATCACTATTAATTATCAATTCTGATGGTGGGAAATGTTTCATAATCTATGTTTTAAAAATAATTTCAAGTTTTTAGAGAAAACTACAAATATACAAATTTTTTAATTCAGATTTTTCATTCTATAAATTTAGTTCAAATTTAAACAAAAAAGCCGAAGTATTATACTTCGGCTTAATTTTTATAATTTAATTTGTTGTTATACAATGAAAACGAACTAATAACGATAATCTTTAAGTTGTTCTTGAAGTCTTTTGCGAGCCAGGAAAATGCGGCTCTTAACAGTTCCGATTGGTAAATTCATGTGTTGTGCAATTTCTTCATATTTAAATCCTTGAATATGCATGGAAAAAGGAATGCGATATTCGTCCGCAAAAGCTGCAATACTATTGGAAATTTCACCAATAGCATAAGAACCTTCAGGACTATCGAAACCGGAATTTTGTGGTAAATTTAAATGATGTAAGTCTTCAGTTTTATCAACAACGGTTTGATTTCGTACAATTTTACGGTAATTGTTTATGAAGATATTCTTCATAATAGTTAATACCCAACCTTTAAAATTGACATTATCAGTAAATTTCTCCTGATTATCCAATACTTTAAGCGTAGTGTCTTGCAATAAATCTTCGGCATCGTCACGATTTAATGTCAGTGAAAATGCAAAATTACGCATATTGCTTTGAAGCGCTACTAATTCATTTTCAAATTGAACGTCTTTCATAATGCTGTAGTTTTAGGTGTGAATAAATAAAACTTAGTAATAGATAATATTACAAAGCCGGTAAATTTATTTATCAAAACAAATATTTCTTGAAAAAACTTTCTGAAATAGAAATAAGTAAATGATTGTCAGTTGTCTATACTGAAGAATATTAAATAAAGAGCTCTTTCGAAATCAATTGTTTTAGATTTACGTGACAAATATAGATATAATTTTTTTATTATAGTACACATTCCGATTAAAATCATTAACTATATATGATTTATATATATTAATTATATAATTGTAACAATAACAAATTGCTTCCAAGAATATTTTAATATTAACTAACGAAATAAATGCTCAAATACCTTTTGTCGTGTGACAAAACCCGAAAACGATTCAAATTTGACTTTTGTCGTGTGACAATTCGCAAATATGATTCAAAATTGGCTTTTGTCGTGTGTAAACAGAAAAATATAAGTGTAACTGAAATTTATATCTTTTTAAGAATTCTCAAAAAGAAGCTTGTAAGAGAAGATACTTAAAATAAATTGGAAATTATTTTAAAAATGTGTTATTAATGTAAAGAATAGTTTTTATCTTTGAGGTTTAATTAAAATAAATAATCAAAAAACTAAAGTTTATATAACGTCACCTGGGTAATGATATAAACTGTTAGGCACAAACTAAAAACATAGATACATGAATGACATACCTAGTTTTTTTGGAGATCCAAAAGTAATAATTTCTCTTCTTGCTCTGTTAATTGCGGGTGTCAGCTTGATTTGGACATTTGCAAATCAATGGGAGCAAAATAGAAAATGGGATAAGCTAAATGAAGGAAATCCTGAGATATTCGAAATTAGACTTCAAAATTGGAAAGAATTTACGAAAGAGGAAGCTATGACTATTCAATGGGGATATGATCCATTATTGTTTGAAAAAGGGGAGGCTTCGGAGAGATATTTAACCATCAATTGTCTAGTTATGAGAGATGCAAATACAAATCAAAAGATTCCTAATACAAATCCAGTATATACTATGCCAGAGGCAGAACAAGAGCTTAGGCGAGTTGGCTATTCAGGGAATGCAAACCTTTATAGACTCTTCAAGCCAAGATTTGCAATTGAAAATATGGGTAAAACGGAAGTTCGAGATTTATCTATTTTCATTGATGCAAAACTTCCGAACAAAGAATGGGATAGAGTATTTACTTCAAATGCTAATTTCAACCTTACAGCATCCCAAAGAAGCACTATTACTTTTACAATTGAATATCTACTTGCGAACATTTTACCTGAACAAATAAGTTATAAAATTCATTTCAGTTATCTGGATTATAAAAATAGAAACAATGACAAAATTATTGGGGCAAAATGGACATCAACTGATAATTCTTGGTCTTATGAAACAATCAATGAATAAATAAAGTCTGTGCATAACAAAAACTATATGTCAATTGCCGTTTCCGTGCAGAATTGGAAGTTCACAGCGTGCAACAACTTCGGTGCGGCTCGACAGGAAAACAACCCGCAGTCGGCAACTGCATATAGTTCCGAACGTTATGGGCAAGCTAAAAAAAGAAAGTATAAACTTAATAAAAAATCATGAAGTATGTTTGAAGTAAAATCATTAGGACAAAACAATCCTAATAAAATCACTCTGTTGAATGGGCTTACATTTGGATTTATTGGATTACCATTGTTTTTTGAAGTTAGACATGAAAAAATAGAAACCAATCTATTAGTTGAATTTACTGTAAATAATGATGAAAAAAAGAAATCTAATGAATTTGTAGCGAATAAGATTGAAAACAATGTTTTGAAACTTTATTATTACAATCCTAGTATTGGGACAAGCGGATTAGTACAACCTATAAGTATTGTACAATTAGATAGTGAGCTATTTGCTCTTATATTCTATATTGATTATTTGAAGAATTCAGAGACATATCGATTAACCTATGAATTTTATCACGGCCAACTACCCAAAAGCATATAATATGAAAGACTGGAGCGAATATACAAAAGTTGTATCAGAAGCAAAAACAACGACTGGAGAACGACCAAGAATTGGTGGATATATCTTAGTGAAACTTGCTGATAATTTCCAAATAATTTTATTAGTTGCATTTACCTTGATTTTTGCAGGAATTGGAATTTTTTATATAACAAAGGAACCCGAGAAAACAAACTGGGCTCTTCATGCATCCGAACTTTGTCTAGGAGTATTCTTAGGGGTAATATCGACAAAATACAAATCTGAAAAAGAAGAATAGCCTAGCCCATAATACACGCCTATGGGTCATTGGCTGGCTGACCCCGCTAGGGCGGGGCAAGCAGTGCATTTAGCAGGTTTTGCTCCCGCATTCACTTTGTCGCTGGGCGATAGTGAACGCTCCTGCAAACCGCCAAATGCCCCATACTCGTCCAAGTCTGTTGAAAATTTGTAATTGGTGGATAGAAATTTATAAACTTGGACGAAGAAGAGGTGAGCTTACAACACTATCGGAAACGTCTTTATTAGAACTAAAAAATCTGTTAAGCAGTATTGAATTACAAATTGAAAGGTATAATCCTGAAAGTAAATATAATGTAGAATATAAAAAATTCAAAGAAATGAAAAATAGAATGGAACCAATTCAAAAGTTTGAAGAATTTCAGATAGGATCGTATAAACTAAATACTACAACCCGAATGTTGACAAGGAATGATATAAGCAAAAAACTGTCCAAAACAGATACAAATTTACTTGCCTATTTCTGCGCAAACAATGGAGTAAGCATTAAACGGGGCGATTGTTTGAAAGCTGTTTGGGGAGAAGACAACTTTAATAATTCAAGAAGTATGGATGTCTTTATGTGCAAACTTAGAAAGTATTTGAAAGAGGATACTTCCATTTACCTGATAAACATACATGGCAATGGTTACAGATTCATATTTTAAGTTGTAATTCCTACTCGTTGCATACGAGGGGGAGGAAAAATATCTGGTATTGAGATAAGAAATAAAATGGCACGGTTTGCAGAAACGCACCAGCGAGCTAGACAGACAGACTAACTTTCGGATATAGAAATATAGTATCAAATAAATAAAAATATTACCCTAAAATAGATACACATATGAGATTACTGAAACAATTGATGTTTGTCCTGGCATTTGCTGTTAGTCCTATTCTGGCAGCTCAAAATGTGGTGCATGTCTGGGAAAAGCAGGAACTTACTTTTACTGCCGCAAATTCTTATAAGAATGCATATACAGATATCACCATCTGGGTAGATCTCGTCGGTCCAGGGTTCAACAAGCGGGTTTATGGATTCTGGGATGGCGGTCAGGTATTTCATTTACGTCTTGTCGCCACTCAGCCCGGAACATGGACATGGAAAAGCGGATCGAACCCGGAAGATCCGGGATTAGCCGGCAAGTCAGGGTCCTTCAAAGTGATTGACTGGACAGATATAGAGAAAAACAAAAATCCTTTGCGACACGGCTTTATTAGGGCAACCTCTAACCAGCATGCTTTGGAACATGCTGATGGTACACCATTTTTCATCATTGGCGATACATGGTACTCGGCTGGGGCCAACCGCTTCCTCTGGTACGATGATGATAAGGAGCGCCCAATTGGTCCAACAGCGGGATTCAAGGATTATGTCAGCTACCGCAAAGCACAGGGTTACAACTGGGTGAATGTCATCGCCGCATTTCCAAATTGGATGACCGATGGGAAATCATGGCATCTCGTTATGGATGATTCAGCTAAGACAACCATCCGTTCTGCCTGGCTCGAATTCGGCACAGGTAGTGCGAAGAACATGGACAATGAAGGAGGACGACCGTTCTTTTTTCCGGGGAAAGTACCGGGTTACGAAAATCAATTCCCCGATATGGATCGAATCAACCCCGACTATTTCAAGTATCTGGATCGGAAGATTGACTACCTTAATGCAAACGGATTCGTTCCTTTTATAGAAGTTTCCAGGCGTGATGCCGGTCTTTGCTGGTACAAATACTATGGCTGGCCCGAATCTTATACGCGTTTCATTCAGTACATCTTCTCACGTTATCAGGCCAATAATACCGTTCTGAGCCCAATCCATCTCGATATCATAGATGAAACAGTAAGTCCTGACGACTACACCGCTGCAATTCATTACATGGTGAAAAAATATGGCCCTCCACCTTTCGGAACGCTGCTATCTGCAAATGCAAATCCCTCAACACTCGAAAACTGGGGTGACGATTCGTGGGTAACACTTCATCAGATCGGGAATATGCGCGAACACAATAACTACTGGTATCTTACTGAAATTTTCAATCTGAAGAGCTCTAAACCAGCACTCAATGGTGAACCTTACTATGCAGGTTACCGGGATGCACGCGGACCCGGATCAGCTAATTATATCCGAGGTGCAGTGGGTGGCACCGATCTCGACAATGAGTTTGTACGTTCAGGCATGTACGGAAGTTTTCTCTCCGGTGGGCTGGCTGGACACGTTTATGGAGCCGAAGGAATCTGGGGCGCCGATATTGAGCCTACTGCACCTGTACATATGTGGGATGCATTCCAATGGCGATCGGGAGCCGAGATGCAATATCTGCGTTCATTTGCTTTCTCAATTGGTAAGCGCTATCAGGAACTCGTGCCTCTGGCCGACCTGGTATCCCCAAATAAAACCCACGAAACGCTTAGTTACGAGGGCTGGGCTTACTGCGCACGCACCGAAGACAAGCAGATATTTCTTGCCTACTTCGAAAAGGGATGTCCAACATCTCAGATCCGCGGAGCGCGACTCAATAGTGTCTATCGTGCGCAATGGTTCAATCCACGTAATGGCATATGGTTGGATGCAGACAAAGGTAAGCTGGTATCATCCAAAATCGGTATCGTTCAATTGCCGGATTTCCCTGGCGATACAGACTGGGGTCTACGGCTAATCTACGAAGGCACTGTAACGGTAAAAGTTATTAAGCCGTCTGCTGATTAATTGATTATAGATAAAAAGAAGCTATTGATAAATTAATAAAAAACGGAATGAGAAAAAGGGAATTTCTTAAAAAGGATGGTCTCTACATAGCGAAAGTTTGAGCGAAGCGGTAATTTGTGCTGGAAATTTAAACGGATTGTATCTGTTTGGAAGTTGAAAACTTACTTTATTATGGGTACAAGTTGAAAATAGATATTTTCAAATTTTTGTCATGTACTTAGAGGAAATTATAAAAAAAAATTTAATTTTGAAGCGTAAAATACAAACAATCCTATATGAAGATAGTTTTTCTGTAAAAACGCACAAATGAAACAGCAAATACGATTTCCGGGATTTCACGTCACAATCAGATTGTTTCAAATATTCAGGCTTCGGAGTCATCTGATATAACAAATGAGCAACTCACAGGTAGTAAAAAACCTCCGAATAATATATTTGAATCGATTTAGCCAAAGAAAATGGTGATACTTTTGATTTGTTTACAAGTGAATCAATAATTATCAACTACTTAAATGTAAATAATATGCGAAACTTACTATTACTTTTTTTCTCAGTAATGACGATTTTCACAAGCAATGCGCAAGATAATTGGACAAAGTTATTAGACAAAGACCTGACTCATTGGAATACTTATCTGAGTTTTAAACATCAACCCGGATACGACGGTAAAGCACCTAAAGACAAAGATGGAAACCTGATTGCTCCAATTGGTTTAAATCACGATGAATACAAAGTTTTCACAGTAATCGAAGAAAACAACGAGATCGTTTTAAAAATTAGTGGCGAAGTCTATGGATGTCTTTTTACCAAAGAGGAATATGCTAATTATGACCTCAAATTAAAGGTTAAATGGGGTGATAAGAAATGGACACCCAGAAAGAATTTATTGAAAGATACCGGTATATTGTATCATTCTATAGGACCTTTAGGCGCTGATTATTGGAGAACATGGATGCTCTCACAAGAATTTCAGATTATGGAAGGTCACATGGGTGATTATTGGAGTCAGGCTACTTCTGCCATTGACATAAAAGCATTTATTCCCGAATCAACCATGAACCCGGTGGCAGATAAAGGACAACCTTTTATTTCTATGGGGTATGGCGAAAAAATACCGGGTTTTTGCCTGCGCAGTGCAAATTATGAAAATAAAGAAGGAGAATGGAATACACTCGAATTAATCTGTTTTGAAAATAAAAGTTTACACATTGTAAATGGTCACGTGGTGATGATTTTGGAAAATTCAAGCTATGTTCAGAATGGGGAAAAGATACCGTTGATAAAAGGAAAAATTCAGCTACAGAGTGAAGCGGCCGAGGTGTTTTTTAAAGATATTGAAATACGGCATTTAGAATCATTTCCGGCAAAATATCTTCAATATTATACTGAACCTGAGAACAAAAAATAACAAGAATAACGAACTATCTATTTTATACTTTTAAAGAAAATACTTATGAACAGACCGGTTACCCTTTACACAGGACAATGGGCGGATTTACCTTTTGAAACTGTATGTCAGAAAGCCAAAGCGTTTGGTTATGACGGCTTGGAACTCGCTTGTTGGGGCGACCATTTCGAAATAGATAAAGCGGACGACGCTTATTGTAAAAATAAAAGAGAAATACTTGCCCGGTACGGTCTTACCGTTTATGCTATCTCTAATCATTTGGTAGGACAAGCTGTTACCGACCAGATCGATCAACGGCATAAAAGTATTTTACCTGCTTATGTGTGGGGCGATGGCGAACCGGAAGGTGTACGTCAACGGGCGGCACAGGAAATGATCCGTACAGCAGAAGCCGCGAAACGGTTGGGAGTGAATATCGTCAACGGTTTTACTGGAAGTCCTATCTGGCATTTGATTTATTCTTTTCCACCTGTTACTCAGGCCATGGTTGACGAAGGTTATGCTGATTTTGCAAGCCGTTGGATACCAATTCTGGATAAATACCAAGAATTGGGAATTCGTTTTGCTCTCGAGGTTCATCCTACAGAAATTGCTTTCGATATCGCTTCCACTCACAGGACGCTTGAAGCTATTCATCAACATCCTGCTTTCGGTTTCAACTTCGATCCTTCCCATTTAGGTTATCAGGGAGTGGATTATGTAGGATTTCTATATGCTTTTGCCGAAAAGATTTTCCATGTACACATGAAAGATGTAGGTTGGTCGAAAGTACCTACCGAAGCTGGAGTATTTGGCGGACATACCGAATTCGGAACCCTAGGACGTTACTGGGATTTCAGAAGTCTGGGCCATGGTGATATAAATTTTGAAGAAATTATCAGGGCATTGAACCGCATTGACTACAAAGGTCCTTTGTCTGTGGAATGGGAAGACAGCGGCATGGATCGTGAATATGGAGCCAAAGAGGCTTGTGAGTTTGTTCGCAGGATTGATTTTCCGTCCTCCAATATTGCCTTTGATGCCGCTTATGAAAAATAATTTCAAAAAGTAGTCAATACATTTACTTTAAATAATAGACATTAAATAAGTTGCAATCCTGATAATTCTTAATCCAAAAATAATAAGAGTTTTTACCGATATTTATTTAGTTCTGACCCCCAAACCCCCAAATGGGGGCTTTAAGACGAAGTATCTGATATTTCCATTAACGTCAAACCGTTTCTTGGAAGCACTCTTAAGCCCAGGATACTAGATTTCCTTTATCTTTCTCCTTTGGAGAAAGTACCCGAAGGGGGATAGAGGTCAGGGGTTTGGGGGTCAATAAAAAACAAACTTATATAATCTCTAATAAAAATCACAATAGTATGAAAAAAATGACGGCAATTGTTGCACTTATGGCGGTTTTCACCTTAGCCATTTGTTTTATAATTCTGGGTTCTGTATCTGTCGAATTAATGGAGGCATTGAAAATTGATGCCGGACAATTCGGTTCGTTGGTCATGGGTTTATTCCTGACGAGTTGTATCGTTCAGTTTTTTATCGGTCCGTTGGTCGATAAATACGGTTATAAATCGTTGGCGGTTTTTGGTTTTAGTGTAACTGCTTTAAGCATGTTTCTGTTGGCTTTTGCCACAACATTTTCAGTAGCTTTTATGGCATGTATTCTGTTAGGATTTGGTGCCATGTCGTTAAATACTGTAGGGAATACGCTTATTCCGGTAGTTCTTTTCGAAGGAAAAGATCCTGCCCGCGCCAGTAACTTTGGTAACGGCTTCTTCGGTTTGGGATATGTCCTTACTCCTCTTCTCATAGTTTTTATACTTCAAACGATGGGTTTAAACTATAGCACGGCTTTAATCATTATTGGCGTTTTATCACTTGTATTTTTAGTATTTGCACTTTCAACCAGCTTTCCACAAGTTCCGAGTGGTTTTACATTCTCAAAAGCATTCAAGGTACTTCTTAAACCGGCAGTTTTGTTAGCAGCTTTTGCCTTATTCTGTTATATGTCGTTGGAAATATCGATGGGTACCTGGATTAAAAAGTTGATGGAAGAACTTTTCGGAGGAAGTGCGAATATAAACGCTACCACTCAGGCAGGATTGGTTTTGAGTTTATTTGGAGCATCGATGATGATAGGCCGCTTTCTGACTTCATCCATCAAAAATCTGACAGCCATAGGATCGAAAGTGATCATTTTTTCTTCAGTACTGGCTTTAGTTTCAATATTTTTAATGATTATAGCTAAAAGTCCGGTACTTGGAATCATTGCTGTTCTGCTTGCAGGAATAGCCTTTGCTCCTATTTTTCCTACTATTGTGGGAGTCACTTTTTCCAAGTTTGATCCAAGTTTGTATGGCAGTATTTTCGGTGTAATTTTCTCGGCCGGATTATTGGGCGGAACACTGATACCAAAGTTTATAGGTGATTTAAGTGTCGGATCAACTGTTCAACAAAGTTTACCGATAGCTGCTATTATGGCAGGTATGCTATTGGTTATTTCGTTGTTTCTCGGTCGTGTAGGCAAACTGAAAGTAAAATAGAATCAGAGGTTCCTTAATGTAAAATCTTTAAATACTAAAAAAAGTAGATGAGAAAATTAAAACTCGGAATGATAGGTGGTGGCACAGGTGCTTTCATTGGTGATGCCCATCGCCGTGCTTCCCGTATTTGTAATGATTTTGAATTATTGGGCGGGGTTTTTGATGTTGATTATGAAAAAAGCAAACAGTTTGCTATTAACGAAGGCCTAAGTCTTAGTCGTTGCTACGAAAGTGTTGATGCATTAATTAAAGGTGAATTAGCATTGCCGGTTGCAAACCGAATCGAGATAGTGTCAATAGTTACTCCGAATGCTTTCCATTATCCTTTTGCAAAAAGTCTTTTGAGTGCGGGTTTTCATGTAGTATGTGAAAAACCTATGACAATGACCGTTGAGCAAGCTGAAGAACTTGAGATGTTGGTGGCATCAAACGAGTTGACATTTGCACTCACACATACTTATACTGGTTATCCAATGATCCGCCAGATGAAGGGTTTGATTGAACAAGGTGCTCTTGGCACTATTCAACGGGTCGATGCACAATACTATCAGGGCTGGATAAACTCCATCATTCATGAAACTGAAAGCCGGATAACGGGAGTGTGGAGACTTGATCCGAAATATGCAGGAGTGAGCAGTTGTATGGCAGATATCGGAGTACATGCTTTTAATCTGATTGAATATACTACAGGATTGGAGGTGAAAGAAGTGCTTTCAGATTTAAGCCCTGTCAAACAAGAGATTCGATTGGATTTGGATGGAACAGTGTTACTTCGTTTGGGCGAAAATCTAAAAGGGGTTATTCGAGCCAGTCAGGTTTGTGCGGGTGAAGAAAATAACCTTACAATAGCCGTTTATGGTTCAAAGGCGAGCCTTAAATGGTCGCAGGAAAATCCAAATTATCTCTATTTATTGAGCGATACCGAACCGACAAAGATTTATAAGCCCGCGCACGGTTATAATAATCCATTTGCCGAAGACAGTCAAACCTTGCCGGCCGGTCATCCCGAAGGATTGTATGAAGCTTTAGCAAATATTTACAAAGGCGTAGCCAAATCAGTACGGGGTGAAAAATTCAGACCGGGAGAATTTCCAACTGTTCATGACGGTACCAGAGGAATGAGGTTTATTTACGCCGTGGTGGAGTCTAATGAAAAAGGAAACAGTTGAATTCAGGTTTAGACTTATCAATTTTTTTCAATGTATATGAGGGTTGAAAATATAAAAGATATAAAAATACTTACTCTCAAAAAACCCTGTTCCTTCGGATATATCTAACTTTGATTAGATGTACAAATGATGCGGATTGGTCGGTGGAATTTGCCGCTCGGCTCTGCCGCTTGGTTTACCAAGAATTCCACCTTTTGTACTATGAGGATTTTTTAATCCGATTAATAATAAGTTTTCTTATAAGAACGCATTACAAACCTGCCTGCCGCACCTTAATGCTAAGCATACAAAAGTTGGGATTAGAAATAAATCCCAACGGCAGCGTCCAGCATTTGAACATCTAATAAAGGGTATATGCGGTAGGACGAGGAAATGATTATTTTATATGGAATTATTTCAGTGATAATACGAACGATAACAAAAAACAAACTCACATATAAAACATAAATTCAATGAAAAGATATAATTGGGGTATCATAGGAACCGGGTATATAGCACAAAAAATGGCAGATGCATTGCCTTTGGTATTACAATCCCGGCTTTACGCGGTGGCATCGAGGAGTATGGATACAGCCAATGAATTTGCAGCTAAACATAACTGTAAAGCATACGGGAGTTATGAAGAACTGGCCAATGACCCTGATATAGACATTGTCTATATTGCCACGCCACATAACTATCATTGTGAAAATACATTGATGTGTATAAGCAAGGGTAAACATGTATTATGCGAAAAACCTTTTGCTGTGAATGGATGGGAGGTACGTTTGATGATAGACGCTGCCCGTGAAAAAGGGGTTTTTCTTATGGAAGCACTTTGGACTAGATTTAATCCACGGGTGGTTAAAGCCAAAGATATTATTGAATGGGGACAACTAGGCAAGATAAAACTGTTTACCAGCAATCTGGGAGATCAAAAACCCTTCGACCCGACGAATCGATTTTTCAATAAGGAATTAATTGGCGGATCCTTACTCGATTTGGGTATTTATCCCTTATTTATGGCTTTGTTAATGCTTGGGAAACCCAAAACAATAAATGCAAGTGCCGGAATCGGCTCTACCGGAATTGATACCAATTGTAGTTTCACGCTGGGTTACGAAGATGATGCCATGGCTGTAATGCATTCCTCTCTGGTTGCCGCTACAGATGGTATTTCGACTATCTTTTGCGAAAAAGGAAAAATTCAGTTTGGTCCTTACGTTTATGCACCCGAACAAGTAACTATCGTGCACTTAAATGGAGAAAAGGAAGATATTACGCTACCATTAACGGGCAATTATTATCAGTACGAAGCTATTGAAGTGATTCAATGTCTTGAACAGGGGAAAACCCAAAGCAGTATGTGGAGTTGGGACGACAGTCTTATGATGATAGATGTTCTTGATGAGATCAGAAAACAGATTGGTTTAGTATATAAAGGGCATGACATTTAGAATGTTCCATTCCTCCATCTGCTATAACTTTACTTAATTCTTGCACTCATAGAAGTAGGTTTAATGAATGTCGAATCCGTTTGATGCTGAACCTTTCGTTTTTTCAATTGTTTTAATCGTCACATAATTAATAAACCGGGATTGCAGATTTGCACCCTTAAAAATATTGTAAGATGAAATATAATGAACTTGGAAAAACAGGCATATTGGTTTCGGAGCTTTGTCTGGGAACTATGACATTCGGAGGAAAAGGTTACTGGGAAGCTATAGGAAAATTGCCACAGGACGAAGTGAACCAAATTATAAAAACATCATTGGATAGTGGTATCAATTTTATTGATACTGCCAATGCTTATTCCGAAGGTTTATCGGAAACCATGCTGGGAGAATCATTAAAAAAACTGAGTGTTTCCCGACAGGAAGTGGTGATTGCCACCAAGCTACGCATACGCATGGGTGCCGGTGCAAATCAAATTGGACTTTCGCGACTTCATATTATGGACTCGGTAAACGACAGTCTTCAAAGGTTGCAACTTTCGCATATCGATTTACTATATATTCACGGAGTTGATCCTATTACGCCAATTGAAGAAACTATGCGTGGACTGGAAGATGTGGTTCGATCCGGTAAAGTACGCTATATAGGCATAAGCAATCATCCTGCCTGGATGGTGATGAAAGCAAACTCCTATGCTGAAAAAATGGGTTGGACGAAATTTGTAGCTTCGCAAAACTATTATACCATTGCCGGTCGCGATATAGAACGTGAAATTGTACCCATGGCTTTAAGCGAAGGAATCAGCATTATGCCATGGAGTCCTTTGGCAGGTGGTTTTCTTTCCGGAAAATATACCAGGGATATAGCATTAGCAGGCAACAGCCGACGAGATTCATTTGACTTTCCACCTATCAATAAAGAAAAAGCTTACGACATTATTGATGTTATGATAGAAATTGCAGGGCGTCATAAGGTTTCGGTAGCAACTGTTGCATTAAACTGGGTTATCAAACAACCTTCGATTACCAGCACTATTATTGGAGCAAAAAACCTGCAACAACTGAACGACAATATTGCAGCGGTTAAGTTGGAACTAACTTCTAATGAAATGAAACAGTTGAATGAAGTTAGTGTACTGAGTCCGGAGTATCCGGGTTGGATGATTAATCGACAAATGCAAGGTCGTTGGCCGGAATCAACTTTATAAAAATGCAAACAATACTGGGAGCAAACGGGATTATAGCTACAGAGTTAGCCAAAGAACTGTATAGTAAGTTCACGAAAGATATCAGACTGGTAAGTCGTAACCCGAAACAGGTAAATGGAACTGATCTTTTGTTTACTGCAAATCTGTTGGATGCAGGTGAAACTGAAGAAGCTGTAAAAGGAAGTGATATTGTGTATTTGACTGTAGGTCTTCCAAATAACTGGAAAATAGCCAAAGAACAATGGCCGGTTATTATGCGCAATGTTATCGATGCCTGCATCAAAAACAATTTCGGGTGTTCAGTAAATTCTATTATGATGGCGGGACTGCGAACTCAGAACTAAATGAAATAAAGAAGAATTATAAGAATGCTTATTTATTCGAAATGCCCTGATTATATTTTGGCGCTAATCTGGAGAAGCTCAATACCAGGTAAAATAAATAGATCGTAAACTTCTTTCAGGGCATTGTTAGCCCGTGTAAAATTATCACACGGCAAAGTATGCTTCCAGTTCTTTCAAGGTATCTGAATCGGTATTCAAATCCTTTACCATTTTGCCTTTTTCGAGCACCACAATGCGTTTGCACACTTCGGTAATGTGGTTCAAATCGTGGCTGGAAATCAGCATGGTCATATTGAAACGGGTTTGTAAATCAGTCAGGAAGCGTTTCAAACGAATTTGCGACGATGGATCTAACGCGGTAAATGGTTCGTCGAGAATCAGAATATTAGGATCGCCAATTAATGCTGCTGCAATGCCGATTTTTTTTTGATTTCCTTTCGAAAGATCGCGGATAAGCTTTTTAGAACCAAGTATCTCGTCGTTGAAAAAATCTTTCATTGCATCCAGAAAAACGGCAATATCACCTTCGGATTTATGATGCAATTTGCCTACAAAACCGAAGTATTCTTCCGGTGTCAGGAAATCGATTAAAAAGCCCTCATCTAAAAACGAACCGGTCGATGTTTTCCATGCATCGTTACGCATAACACATTGATCGTCAATTTTTACTTCACCAGTTGTCGGTTCAATCAAATCGAGTATTAACCGAAAGAAGGTCGTTTTTCCGGCACCATTATTTCCTACCAATCCAAAACTTTCGCCCTTAGAAATAGTCAAAGCAGGAATATTTAATACGGTTACACCGTTATAAGCTTTTTGTAAATCAGTTACTTGAATCATATATTTAATTTGGTTATTTGTTTAGTTAGATAACTGGTTGATTGGTTATTTGTTTAGTTAATAGAAATAATATTGAGTTTTAACAGTGAAAATCAATTTAATTCTAACCACGAAACATGAGACACAAAACATGAAACACGAAACACGAAATACAAAACTATTCTCCCTCTCTGAATCCTTCAGCCAGTTTGTACTTCCGACGATTAAACTGATTAACGCAGATGGATATTAACTGTTTGCGGAATAAAATGCCCGTAATACCCAATAGGGTTAATGTCCAAAGTGCAGCTGCAGGAGAAAAAAAAGTAGAGATAGTTCCAACAATGAGCATGGGTAAAAGCATGATTGGCACCACGATCAGGAAACTTTTAAAGGTGGTTCCCTGATAATTCATAGCCGACGATTTCGATAAATCAATTCGCCGGGTATTATAAGTAGCCAGATACATGAGTAAATAAACATTCACACCCACATTGAAAATAAATGCAGCCAGATGTATATACACTATTCTCATTCCGAAGAAAAAATACGGCGTTGTCAGTACAAAACAAATTATATTGAAAGCAATCATCAAATAATAATTGGCATTCAGATACGTACGAATCGGGATATTCTGTGTCATCAAACTATCAAAATGGCTACTATCCCAACTGATTAACCATTGACCAAACATGAGCATGAGTAAACCCGTCATAAACATCGCCACGAAAAATAACATCCCATTGCTGTTAGTATAAGCTTTTTGTGTATAAAAAATCAAGCCGTAAAGCAAAAAGAAACCTGACATATATAAAATACTTTTGGTGCGTTTGTGACGTAATATTAATTTGATTTCCAATGAAATAAGTTCGCCTATAATGCCAAATCGGTTTAAAAAAGACAAATTAGCAGTAACCGTTTTATCCCCTTTTATTTTGCGGTTAAAGTTTTCGGGATAATAGTTTTGTGAGAAAAACCATTTGTTGAGTGCAAAAGCAGCACCTACACCGAGAAAAGGAATGACCAACCCAAGAGGAGTCAGGACATAAAAATTATAGATAGTTTTAGAGAGATTGAAGAGAGAAAAGATTTTGAGATATTCTAATTCAAAAATACCGACTAAAATCACAAATATCAAAATAGAGGTGAGTAAGCCCGAACCGAATTTTCGTTTCAGAAATGATGCCATCAGGGAATTGAACCAGACCATAAAGATGAAGCTCAACACAAATCGCAATGCTACTAATGCACTATAATAACCGATAACCGACTTAATGGAAAAAGGTACAACCACCAACAATAAAAAGTAATTAACCGGATTGGTAAGTGGCTTTAGCAAGAGGAAATTAATGAGTAAAGAACGTTTTATAGGCAGAACCTGATAAGGCGGTAAGTCGAAAGTATTCAATTGTTGCATAAAAAAACGGATAGCCAAACCGAATAACATCAAATACAACATGGCTCCATTGAATAATTCCATCGGATTTAATTTATTATTCGCTTTTTCAAGTATCTCATTCAGCGAAAAACCTAAAAAAAGGAAAATACCAGCCATATAAAGTGCAAAAAACCCTAGCATAATACTAACAGCCAGATTTTTATAAAAACCTTGCGCTCTGTAACTTTTTTTCCACTCCTGAGTTATCAGATTCAATATCAACATAATTCTATTTTTGGATGAATTTAAAACTACCAACTAAAAACTATTTTTTTTCTTCTTTATACCAACCGGCATACATGGCATACTGATGTGCAATTTTTCGATTGATTTCGTTGGTTTGCTCCGGCTCAACGTTTTTGATAAATTTTGCCGGTACACCTGCCCAAAGCGTAAACGGAGGAATTGTTGTGTAACTCAACACCAATGCACCGGCCGCAACAATCGCGCCTTCACCCACTTCGGCATAATCGAGCAATGTGGCTCCCATTCCAATCAATGCATAATCATTAATTTTTGCACCATGAACAGTCACATTATGACCAATAGAAACGTAATCGCCAATTTCCACCGTCGATTTTTCGTACAAGGTATGCAAAACAGAACCGTCCTGAATATTGACATGATTCCCGATACGAATGGAGTTTACATCGCCACGCAACACGGTGTTAAACCAAATGCTGCATCCATCGCCCATAGTCACATCGCCAACAATAGTTGCATTTTCGGCTAAAAAACAATTTTCACCCATTTGCGGAGTAAATCCACGAACCGATTTTATCAGAGCCATGATTTTTAAAAATTTGAACCACAAAGATACAAGATATGTTAGAATATTAAAATGGAATCTTCTTTATTTTGAAGAAAAAATGGGTAAATAATATGTAAATCGAATAACTTGCATAAAAAGTAAAATAATCAGTAGGATTTCCAACTTGAAATAAGTAGTTTGGAGTTTTAAAATTCAACTTTAGTTAAGTGCATTTTATGGCATATCAGATATATTTTACTGAAGGTGCGAAATTATTAAAAGCAATAAGAATTGATTCAAAAAATTATAATTATGAATCTTACTAATTTTGATAACAGCATGGGTCGGATGCCCGTGCTGTTTGTTGGTCATGGCAGCCCAATGTATGCCATTGAAGAAAATGAGTTTGTCCAAAAATGGCGTGATTTGGGAAAAAGTCTTCCAAAACCGAAAGCTATTATTGCAGTTTCAGCGCATTGGGAATCGCGGGGAACGCAAGTCACAGCTATGCCAAAACCGCAAACCATTCACGATTTTGGAGGTTTTCCATGTGAACTTTACGACATTCAATATCCAGCACCCGGAAATCCGGAACTTGCAACAGAAATTATGAAAACGGTCAGAAATTCAGAAGTTCTTGCCGACCAAAAGTGGGGATTGGACCATGGAACCTGGAGTGTGCTCAGACGAGTTTATCCAAATGCCGATATTCCGATTGTACAATTAAGTCTGGATTACAATAAATCGCCGAAAGAACATTATGAATTAGCAAAAGAACTGGCTTTATTTCGGGAAAAAGGAGTGCTGATTGTTGGCAGCGGAAATATTGTCCACAATCTGCGTCAGGTGGCCTGGGATAAAACGGATGATGAAGAATTTGGTTTCGATTGGGCGATAGAAGCCAATGAGAAAATCAAGAAACTTGTTCGTGAAAACGATTACAAAGCGTTGATTGACTATCATTTGTTGGGGAAAGAAGTTCAAATGGCAGCTCCGACTCCAGATCATTATTTGCCTTTGCTTTATGCGTTGGCATTGAAAAGTGATGATGAAGAAGTAGAATTTTTCAATGATAAAGCTGTGATGGGTTCGTTAACAATGACTTCATTAAAAATTGGTTAGTTGAAATGGTTATTTTACCATTGATAAAGTTCTTAAAGTCAATGTGATAATTTTTTTAGGGTTGAGTGAAAATTATTTTTACTCAACCCTTTGCATATTAAAAATAAAGTTGTATTTTTGCAGTCCGTTTCGGATAAGGTAATAAAGAAGCAATGCTAAGGGCAACTCACCTTCCCGATGTAATCAGAAAAGTAGTTAAAATAATGTACGCAATCGTAGAAATTTTGGGACAACAGTTCAAGGTGGAAGCCGGAAGAAGACTGTATATCCATCGCATGGAAGAGGCCGAAAGAGGTTCTCAGATTGAATTTGATAAAGTGTTGTTAATTGACAACGAAGGTGTTATCACTGTTGGCGCTCCGGTAGTTGCAGGCGCAAAAGTTGTTACTGAAGTATTATCGCATGTTCGTGGTGAAAAAGTAATTATTTTCCACAAGAAACGTCGTAAAGGATACCGCAAACGCAATGGTCACCGTCAAAACTTCACAGAATTATTTATTAAAGAAATTGTAGCTTAACCGATAAAATTAGAAAAAAATGGCACATAAAAAAGGGGCGGGTAGCTCAAGAAACGGTCGTGAATCGGAAAGCAAACGACTTGGCGTTAAAATTTACGGTGGTCAATTTGCTAAAGCAGGTAACATCATAGTTCGTCAACGCGGAACAGTACACCATATTGGTGAAAACATTGGAATGGGTAAAGACCACACTTTATTTGCATTAATTGACGGAATTGTAGAATTCAGAAAGAAAAAAGATAACAAATCATTTGTTTCTGTAAAACCTATCGCAGTAGCTAACTAAACACTATATCCCAAAGGGAATCAAATAGTTCGCTTGAAATTATAATCTCCTGTTGTTTTACCGTAGTGTAAAATTGCGGGAGATTTTTTATTTAGACAAAAGAACCAAGACAAAAGAACCAAGACTTGATTTGCAATTGTCAATCGTAAATTATTAAATTGTAAATTGTATTATGTTGACACTCAAATATATTACTGAAAAAACGGACGAAGTAATTGCCCGACTGGCAAAAAAGCATTTCGACGGAATTGCGATAATTGCACAAGTTGTAGAATTAGATAACCTACGCAAATCTACTCAGGTTCAGGCTGAGACTGCTTCGGCTGAAATGAATGCAATTTCGAAAGAAATTGGAATTATCATGCGGAATGATGGCAAATTAGAAGAATTTGAAGTTTTTGTTGAAAAAAGAAAAAAAATTGATTCTCTAAAAGAAAAAACCTTACAACTTAAGGAAACGATCAAAATCATTGGTGATCAACAAGCTGAAGCTGAACAAAAACTGAACGAATTGCTTGTACAAATTCCAAACTTACCGCACGATAGCGTTCCATTTGGCAAACATGCTGAAGATAATTTAATTGAACGTACCGGTGGTAAGATGCCGAATCTGCCTGCCGATGCTGTTCCTCACTGGGATTTAGCCAAGAAATACGATTTGATTGATTTTGAATTAGGCGTAAAAATAGCAGGAGCAGGTTTTCCGGTTTACAAAGGAAAAGGTGCCCGTTTACAACGTGCGTTGATTAATTTCTTTTTGGACAATGCCCGTGAAGCCGGTTATCTGGAAGTGCAGCCACCTTATGTGGTCAATGCAGCTTCGGGTTACGGAACGGGACAATTGCCCGACAAAGAAGGACAAATGTACCATTGCGATTTGGATGATTTATATTTAATCCCAACCGCTGAAGTTCCTGTAACCAATATTTACCGTGATGTGATTCTGAACGAAAACGAATTACCGATTAAAAATACGGCTTATTCGGCTTGCTTTCGTCGTGAAGCAGGCTCGTATGGTAAAGATGTACGAGGCTTAAATCGTCTGCACCAATTTGACAAAGTTGAAATCGTGCAAATCCAACATCCGGATAAATCGTACGAAACGCTGGATCAAATGGTGAATTATGTACAAACGCTGGTTGACAAACTCGAACTGCCTTGGCGTATTCTTCGCCTTTGCGGTGGTGATATGGGTTTCACTTCGGCCTTGACATTCGACTTCGAAGTATTTTCTGCTGCACAACAACGTTGGTTGGAAGTCAGCTCGGTTTCGAACTTTGAAAGTTATCAGGCGAACCGTTTGAAATGTCGTTTCAGAACTGCGGACAAGAAAACGCAACTTTGTCACACGTTGAACGGAAGTGCACTAGCTCTGCCACGCATTGTGGCAGCATTGCTCGAAAACAATCAAACGCCTGAAGGTATCCACATTCCGAAAGCGCTGATTCCTTATACCGGATTTGAAATTATTAATTAGAGGTTTGGTTGACTGGTTGATTAGTTAATTAGTTGATTTTAAATCGAAGAAATAAAGAGAAAAGGTCATTTGCATAGCAAACGACCTTTTTTCTTCTTAGATAAATTAACCTGCTTAGTTCAATTCACCAATTAACTCAATCTACCTTTTACCGCTTTTGGTTTCTTCACCTTATTCTCATTTTTGGCAATAAAATCTTTCCAACCGGTATAAGCTTTTTCGGAAGTTGGCCTTCCTAACTGCAAAAAATGGCAATAAGCGGCTGCCAGTCCATCTGTAGCATCCAATTGAGGAAGCATACTTTCTTTGGGAATATTCAAATAACGTCGTAACATATCTGCTACCTGCTCTTTTGAAGCATTTCCATTCCCGGTTATCGCCATTTTAATTTTGAGCGGAGCATATTCAGTTATCGGAATATCGCGATACAAAGCAGCCGACATAGCCACGCCCTGTGCCCTTCCAAGTTTCAACATAGATTGCACATTTTTACCGAAAAATGGTGCTTCAATAGCCAGACAATCGGGATGAAACTCATCGATTAAGGATAAAGTTCGTGCAAAAATTCGTTGCAGTTTCAGATAATGATCTTTGTACTTTTTCAGGTCAAGCACTCCCATAGCCAACATATCGGTTTTGTTTCCCGTAACTTTCAGAATGCCGTAACCCATTATCGTGGTTCCGGGGTCGATACCTAATATGATTAGTTCTTTTACCATCTTATTCTACCATCTCCAGAACAGTTGTAAAAAACAGAACTTCGGGTCCGAATTGTTGAGAGCAGTTTTCTTGAAAAGATGAGCTAAATTGCTGATTCCAAAGTTTAAGTGTTCGCATATCGCTGATCAGAAATTGAACTGAAAAAGAAGTGCCATCCTGTTTATCGCTGGTAATTACCCTTGCCACTTGAGGTTGTGAAAAGTATGTAGTATCAAGCATGAAAGGAATATGTTGTTCGCGAATCCATTTAAGCCAGACACCATGAACTTTGTCGGAAACGAGATAAGTTGTATTAAAAATAAGCATCGAATCGGGATTTTGTTGATAAAATCATAAACAAAAGTACGCATAATTTCTAAAACTTTCTTATCTTTGCGTTGCAATTTCAAAATCAAAAGCGGGGGTTTAGCTCATCTGGCTAGAGCGCGACACTGGCAGTGTCGAGGTGACCGGTTCGAGTCCGGTAATCTCCACTTGTTTCAATAAAATAAGGCTTATCGAGCAATCGGTAAGCCATTATTGTTTTTTTTAATTACAATAATATCAATTGATTATTTCTGCAAAATCAGCTACATGTTCATCCACATAAGCCGCAATTATTGCAGTTTGCTTTTCTTCAATATCGAAATAGATTTCTTCCAAATCGTCGAACGCTTCAAACTCAACATACAATGCATTAAATTCTTCGTCAATCGTTTCGTGCTCTAAAGTTGCTTTGTTAGGATCGTAAATTTCTTTGGCTTTATAAATCAGTTTCGATAATTCCACCGCACCGAATTGTTTAATAGCTTTAGCAAAAGGATTTGCAAATATATATCCGCCATACCCATTTTGAATAAGTTGCACAAACCCACCATCACGCATTTCGGTGGAGAAAAAATGCCAGGCCAGAAAGGTGTGCTGATTTCCGTTCAACAAAGGCATGGTTTTAGCTGTCAGCTCACCACCAATCTCTTTCAGATAAGCATCAGTAAAAACCTGTAAAAATTCATCCATTCCTTTTTTGGCTGCTACAGCCAAATCAATGTCTTTAAGTTGGATCATAATTTAGTTACAAAGTTAAAAGTTATTAAGGTTTTAAAGTAGGATGTCTGCACTATAAGCAGGCAATTTTATACTTATTTCCTGATTTCTTTTAATAAACCGGTTTTCAAAAGTAGATTTCAGGTTTTCCGATTTAAGAATTTCAGGCAAAGTTACTTCAATTTCTTTAGAGTCGGACGAGTTGTTGATAAACACAATTGCTTCTTTATCAAAGTATTTACGGGCATAAACCCAACAATCTTTCGAAGTTTGAAGATTAATAAAATCGCCGTAAACAAGCACCGGATTGTCAAGACGCAAATGGGCAAGTTTAGCCACATTATTGAAAAGCTTTTGTTCTCGTGAATTCAGGTTTTCAAATTTCATCATTCGGCGGCAATCCGGATCATTGGCTCCGGTCAACCCGATTTCGTCACCATAAAAAATAACAGGTATTCCGGGAATAGTCATATTAAAAGTGTGCATCAGAAATAATTTGTCGTAAGCAGTAGAATCGGTTATTCCAATGTTACGTTGCCAACCGGCTGCTTTTGAATCTTCACCAAATTTCAAATCGCCCGAAGCCAAAGCCATAAAGCGCGGTTTATCGTGATTTCCGGAAATATTCCCCATCAAATTATGATTTCCATACCGGTACAAACTTGAATTCAGAATGGTTTGAACTTGCTGCAAATTACTTCCGCCAACTCCTGCAAAAGTGGTATTGGCAATATCATACACATTAAAATCAAATTGTCCGTCGAGCATCCCCGTTGTGAGGTAACTGCTTATCAATTCAGGACTTCCGTAGGTTTCACCAATCTGATACAATTTATTTCCGTGGTTTTGTTTTTTGATTTTCAAGGTCAATTCCCGCCAAAACCGTTCGGTAATATGTTTGGTGGCATCGTGACGGAAACCATCCAATTTGAATTTTTTTATCCAAAACATGGCTGAATCGGTCATCATATCCACCACTTTTGGGTTCGATAAATCGAGCGTCGGCATAAACGTATCGAACCACGTTGTGAGGCGGTATTCGTCCCATTTTTCAGTGTTCAAGGTTCCATCCGGTAAATAAAGTGAAGTTGTATATTCCGGATGTTGTTTGTAAAACGGATGTTCAATATGAACATGATGAGCCACATAATCCAGTAAAATATTCATGTTTTTATCATGTGCATCGGTCACCAGTTTTTTAAATTCCTGATTTGTTCCAAACCGAAAATCAACTTTTGACGAGGAAATAGGCCAATAACCATGATAGCCTGAAAATTTGGTTTTCATTGGTGCATAATAACCGTATGGTTCGGTTGGATTCTGATTCAGCGGCGAAATCCAAAGTGTATTTGCTCCGATTTTACTAAAATAATCCTTATCAATTTCCTGTTTCAAACCTGCAAGGTCACCACCCCAAAAATCTACTTTATGATTTACATCAGGCCGATTCATTGGGTGATCGTTGGTTTTGTCACCATTTTTAAACCGATCAACCAACATAAAATACATAATCTGTGCTTCCTTGTCGGTGCGGTTAATTTCATCAGCCCGATCAATCACTTTTCCATATTGCAATGGAACAAGAATATCATTGCTGACACCAAATTCGTTACTTGCCCAAACACGAATAAACGAACGTTCCGTTTTTCTTGCTTCGGAAGGAATTATAACGTTTATCTTACCATTTTTTATTGAAATAAAACGATCCGGTAAACGGTAATTTTGCCAGTAAGCAAAAACCTCATTTACTTTATTTTGAGTGATTAAGGAAAATTTACCCGCTGAAGTTTCGTTGGTTAAGAGTATAGGAAATTTTTCGTCATTGCCGGGAACCT
This sequence comes from Paludibacter sp., assembly GCA_017882285.1. GTDB lineage: Bacteria > Bacteroidota > Bacteroidia > Bacteroidales > Paludibacteraceae > Paludibacter. Next base: position 32,701 of record JADGPS010000001.1, read on the forward strand.
GTAAAATTGAATTGAATTTTCCGAAACCATTATCCACTTTATTTAGATTATTTGGATCATGATTCTGGTTGCCGTCCAATGCCATTTGATATAAATAAGTTCCGGGACTCAGATTCAGTTTTACTTCGTACAATCCTTTGCTATTCAGCAATAAATCCGGCGTTCGCGAAGCAGTCCAATCGTTCATTTGACCTGCAAGTTGAACTCTATTGTAGGATTTTCCCTTAGGATTGAATGTGAATGTATAATCAATTTTATCCGTTTTTCGACAAGGAACTGAGAAGGGAATTCCTTTCGCCCATATTTTTATATCGACAAACTGCTCCATGGTCGTTTCAACTGCAAGAGTTGCATTCATTTTATCTCCAGAAACGGTGATCTTCAACGTTTTTGAGTTCGAAGTAACCGAATCAATTTCTGTTGGATTCAGAATATAATCCTGTAGAAATAATTTATTATCACCAACTTCAAGCGTAGTAAGTGTGTTCAGATTCCGGTTGTTTTCATTAATTGCCGGAAGATTGAGTTTTTGTTGACAAGCGGTCAACAAAAAAAGAAGAACAAAAAATAAATGATTTCTTTTCATGTAATTATAAATTTATTTTAAAAATATGTTTGCTTCAAAGTTGTTAATTTTTATACTGTCATTTTTAAAAAAGTAATTACCACTGACATTATTAACAATTAATTTATAAGTATCACCGGTTACTTCAAATTCCTTACAACTGATTGCCCCATTATCTTGATCTGTCTTAATAATTGAAATCAATTTCGATTTTAGAGGAATAGAAATGAAAGGTATTGATTCTGCTTTCTTAAAGACGTAAATATTAACATCTTTCAGGTTAATTTTCAAGTTTTTATCTTCGTATAGATTTTCTTTTCCCTTACTGTTTTTCAAACTAAGACATTGGCTGTAAGATTTTAATTCTATTTTTTGATTTGTGTTTTCAACATTAATATTAAAGTATTTTAAACTGTCTCGGGTTTTTCGAACTATAGTATATTCTAAACCAAGTTTTCCTTTAATTTCCGATGATCTCAAATTTAGAATCGATTGCTTAAAATAGGGCTGCAAACTTTCATTGCCATAAGTACCTGATAAATACTCAATTTTAGCCGCTAATGATTCTGATAACTTCGATTCAATTTGAATTGATTTATCAGTGTTGTCTATTACTTTATTTTCTTTCAATAATTTAGCTTCAGTAAATAATTGTCCGATTTCTTTTACCATTGACCGTTTTGTAACATTGAAAACACTCCATGGACCAATAGATGAAATGAAAAGTACTGTGGTAAACGAAATAACAATCCATTTTAAGTGATTTGCTTTGGAAAGAAAAAGATAAATGCTAATTCCATAAAGCCACAGATTGAGAATCAATACATAACCTCGATTAATGGTCAATCCGTAATCGCCAATACGACGAAATATGCCAACCGACATGAGCATCAATAATGGAAAAAGAACAACAGGGAAAAACCTTGACAAAGTATCTACCAGTTTATTTTCTTTAGTTAACCGGAGTGGATATAAAATCATCAGGCACAAGAAACCAACCATTCCAAGCACCGAGACTAAGGTTGATACCCATCCATTTGGCAATTGCCATTTTATAATGATCTGGAAAAGATACACATACAATATCAACATATATGCAGCCAGAATGGGAAGTAAAATGTACAAACTAAAAATCTTTATTATTTTATGGAATGTAAATTCTTGTTTTCGCTTTTCAAATTCATCGGGTATATTCGAAAGAAAATACAGCGGAGCAAAAATTACAAAACAAACAACAGCCAAATTGGAGTAAACTTTTACATCGATATGAATACTAAACAATTTATCTAAAGATAAAATTGCAAGACCCAATCCGGCAAATAATACCTGAGAAAAAATAGAAGTTATGAAAAGTTGAATTATACTATCGCGACTGAAGTTCCAGAACGGTATCTCGTTGTTTTTCTTTAAAAACGATACAAAAAATGCCGATAAAACAAAAACTACTCCAAATGCTACTAATTGAAACATCTGATATTCAGCCAATTTCAAAGGAAGCGTAAAACAATAAACCGCCAAAAGTACGATTGAAAGCAAATTAAGTGAAATCCGTATTATTAAATTTTTAAATTCTTCCAAAAACAAGGTTACTGCCACAGTAAGTAGCAAACCCAAAATAAAAAACGCCCACAAACTTTCGTGGATTTCAACTTTTACTTTTTGAATTGACAAAAAGCATAATACAGCTAACCCAATGATAAACAAGAGTGTAAAAGGAAACCGTACAAGAACCAATTGCAATTTACTGATCCATGCTTTTAATGATAGTTTTTTCATGACCAATTGATTTTAAATTGATAAATAAGAAAATTAATTAAAAGGGATATTGTTATTTTATTTCGAGTATCAGAACTGTCTTTGCCGGAATAGAAACCGGAGTTTCCAAAGAATACGTTTTAGAATTTGTAATTTCAGTGCCTATGGTTTTTCTTACCAACATTTCAGCAAATCTTCCGAGTTGTAACTCTTTGTTTTCCTGATTATTATTAGCAATAATCATAATCGTTTTTTCATTGTTATACCTAAAATTAACGTAAATTCCATTTTCAGGAATAAATTGTTTCATTTTTCCATTTTGTAGAACCGGATTGTTTTTTCGGTAATTCAATAAAGTTTTCAGGTAAATAAACACTTCATTTTCAGCATTTGTTCTACCTTCTGTTTCAAAAGCATTCCGTTTGTCGGAAGTCCAACCTCCCGGGAAATCAAAGCGATTACCTTCATAACTTCCGGCAATTCCATCCAACATAATTTCTGTACCGTAATAAATTTGCGGATAACCACGAGCTGTAATAAGCATGGCCAACGCCATTTTATATTTTTGTACATCTCTTTTTACAGCTGTTGAATAACGGTCAATATCATGATTATCGAGAAAATTCATAATCATATTTGGATTTGGGTACACAAAATCCTGTGCATAAAGGGAATAAAACCGCGCCATTCCTCCATCCCAACTTTCTTTTTCGTTGAATGCAGAATAAAATATATCCTTCAAACAGAAATCCATTACGCTTGTCAGGTGTGAGTCAAAGTCATCTTTATTATTGTTACCCGATTGATAATAAGCAATTTCTGCTGGAGTTTTCACCCAACATTCTCCAACAACATTCATATTCGGATACTCATTTCGGATGGATTGAATGAATCTGGCAGCCGTTTTAATATCGTTATATGGATAGGTATCAACGCGCATTCCATCAATGTTTGCCGATTCAATCCAATAAACATAAACCTGACGTAAATATTCGAAAAGCAGTGGATTTTGAAGATTCAAATCGGGCATATTGGGTGCAAACCAACCATGAGTCAAGCGATACAAATCGACTTCAGAAGCATGTGGATCTGTCCATGCCGTCATACGATAATTTGACGAAGTATAAGTTGGCCAGGTGTTTAGCCAGTCTTTTGCAGGCAAATCGTTCATCCACCAATGCGACGAACCGCAATGATTCGGAACCACATCGATAATCAATTTTAAACCGTTGGCATGGCACGCATCCGAAAGCCGCAAATAATCGTCATTTTTCCCCAGCCGCGGATCAATTTTGTAATAATCCGAACAAGCATAATGGTGGTATGAATAATTGGTGTCATTGTTATCAAAAAGCGGTGTCGTCCACAACGTTGTTATTCCTAAATCGGCCAGATATGGAATTTTGGAAATAATTCCCTCAATATCACCGCCATGGCGTGCTCCGGGAATTTCACGATGAACGCCCTGATGATATCCTGTTATTGAATCGTTTGACGAATTTCCGTTGGCAAACCGGTCAGGCATAAGCAAATAAATGGCATCAGCTTCGGTAAAACTTTTTCGGGAAGCAGAACCTTCTCGGCGTTTTTTCAACTCATAAACAAGGATTTGCTTTTTCTTGTCTTTTTTGAGAATGATATTAAATTTCCCCGGTTGTGTGTTTTTTGCAATGGTTAAATATAGAAAAACATAATTCGGATTATCTGTCAATTCTTTTTTTGAAATAGAAACTCCTTGATAATCAATAGAAATATCTGCTTTGCTAATATCAATTCCGTACAACATAATTTGAAGTTCAGGTGAATTCATTTCCGTCCACCAAAAAGTAGGATCAATTCGTTGCACCCAAGCCGGAGTTTTTGCTTCGAGTTGAAAAATAAGGGAAATGGATAGGATTAACAATAATAAATAACGTTGAATCATAATTGAAATAATTAAATTAAAAATAAAATGCTATCCACTATTTTATTCACTGACATTTGGGATTTCATCAGTATTATCAAGGCTTTGAATGGTACGAAATATCTTATAGCGAGCCTGAAGAGTTTCAATTCCATCAATAATTTTGTCGGAATGTAACCATTTTTGGGCGAATACAGCAGAGTGTTCTTCAAACAATTTATTCCAACCTTTTTGTTTTGATGCACGTGCCAAGATACAAGCTTGTTCTGTGAGTTTTTCCCGCGGATGATTTAGGGAACTCAAAATAGCCACGAATTTATTTAAACTAAGAGTATCACCTGCTTTTACATCAGTTCCAATGCTAAATCCAGCAATCTTTTCCTTTTCAATTTTTGTTGCAATGATGTTTAATTGTTCATTATTTTTGTACAAAATATAGGTCAGTGCTGCACAAACATGAAAATTCGTACGGCGAATCTGAGTCCATAAATGAGCCACATCATGTTGTGTCTTTGTTTGTAATACATTCCAAAATGGTTCGTTAATGTTTTGAAGTTGATCATTTAAATCGCCATCTATTATTGGCATAAATGAAATACGTCCTTCAAAATTCAATGATTTAACGGCATAACTAATTGCCCCGACTTCTGTTTCAGCCATACTCAGGAATCGTTTAGAAGATACCTGGATGTGATGACCTTTAGTAGATATTGCCTCAAAAGTTCTTTCCAGAAAACCTTCACGCATATTCAGAATGCATTTGAAATTCTGCACCTCCCAAGTTGCTAAATCTAATTTATCATCATTTAATCGGACTATAATTCCTGTCCAATTTGGAGCATTGATAACTTTATCAGTTGTTTCTGAAGTAGTATTTTTCCAATTTGTGTACAAAACATTTTCGGGGTAATAAATGCCTGTAAGATGACAACCAAGCTTAGTTTTACCCGAGTAATATTCTTCAAAATTGGCTTGTTGGCATATCAGATTATTACCCAAACTAAAAACATTTTCGGATACCAGCTGATTATTCTTATTAAAATCCGTTTCAATTATACACCAGGGGTCAGTTTGAAGGTAGTTGTTCATAGTTCCGGGAGTTTGAGTATGTCGTTTCGTGTCCTGCGTTAAATTGTAAATTGTAAATGATTAAATCGTAAATTCTTGTTTGTCTTCCACCCAGATAACACTTATGGCAGCAATCAACAAAAAACATCCCGACATAATTAATGCGTAAATGGCTTGTGAGTCAAACAATCGTTTTACTATCATTCCTCCAAATATTCCATTCACAATTTGTGGAACTGTAATAAAAATATTGAAAATTCCCATATAAATTCCCATTTTGCGAAGCGGAAGTGCCGGTGCCAAAATTGCATAAGGCATAGATAAAATACTTCCCCAAGCCATTCCTACTCCAATCATCGAAAAAATTAGATTTGTGGGATTTGTAATGAAATATATTGATAATAAACCGATTGCACCTGCAGTCAATGAAAGACTATGTGTTAGTTTACGACCAATTTTGTGTGCAATAGAAGGTAATAATAGGGCATAGATCATAGCTACACCATTATAAACACCAAAAATAATTCCAACCCAATTGCCTGCATCCTGATATAATGACGACTTTGTGTCCGAAACTGCTAGTCCATAAACATGTTGAGCAACAGCCGGTGTTGTAAAAACCCACATTCCAAACAAGGCTATCCACGAAAAAAACTGTACCAAACCAAGTTGTTTCATTGTTTTAGGCATGGCTAAAATGTCTCTGAAAATATCCGAAAACTTACTTTTTTCTTCTACAACAATTTCTTTATCAGCATTAAAGCGTGCTAATTCTTCCGGTGAATATTCTTTAGTTGTAAATACCGTCCAAAGAATGGTAAGAATCATAACTACAGCGCCAATATAAAATGAGAAGACCACGTTATCTGGGATTCCACCATTTGTTGACACTTTTGAAATACCAATCCATTCAGCCAGAATATAGGGTAGCCATGAACCAATAACGGCTCCAACACCGATTAAAAAAGTTTGAATGGAAAAACCCAGCGTACTTTGATCTGCAGGAAGCATATCAGCAACTAATGCACGGAATGGTTCCATTGCCACATTAAAAGAAGCATCCATTATCATTAAAAATCCGGCACCGACAAACATGGCTGGTAAGAAACTTGCAAAAACACCTGCATTGGGCATGAGTATCAAAGCTATTGCAGCAAGTATAGCACCTGCGAGAAAAAATGGTCGCCGCCTACCTAAACGAGTCCAGGTATGATCAGAATAATGACCGATTATGGGTTGAATAATCATTCCTGTTATTGGGGCTGCAAGCCAAAACCATGAAAGTTGTTCGATGTCAGCGCCAAATGTCTGAAGTATGCGGCTGGCATTGGCATTTTGTAAAGCATAACCAAATTGAATACCTAAAAAACCCATACTCAGTGAGAGAATTTGTAAGAAGTTGAAACGAGGTTTTGCGTTTCGAATTTCTGGTTTCGCGTTTCGCGTTTCGGGTTTCATATTCATCTTTTCGTGTTTCATGTTCTTATTCGACTTTATCATTATCTTTTTTGAATTTCACTCCTTTGAATTCGGAATTTCTTAGATAACTTATAAATTTTCCTAACCGTTCTGATAAAGAAATTGTTTCTTTAATCAAAAAATCAAATTCCTCCTGATTTATATACCCATAATCAAATGCTCTGTAACTTTGGGAACGAACTTCTCCAATTGACCCTTTTGAAATTGTCAAGAAGTTCACAAATTCCTTATTTCCTTCCCTTTCAAAACCTTCAGCTCTGTTGTCCATTGCAGACCCACTTGAACGTTTAATCTGATCTTTTAAAGAAAAATCTCTTGAAAAGTTTTCTTTACTTGTCAGTTTGTAAACATACTTACATATTTCTCTGGTTTTTTTCCAAACTTCCTAATCCTCAAACCGTTGTATTGTTGCCATAATAAATTTGAAATTTAAATTAAGCATAAACAAAAAGAAATAATAATATATTTAACGCAAAAACGCAGAACACGAAACATTGAACACGAAACCCGAAACGTCTTACCTCGTTGTTCCTCTGATGATTAGGTTTGTTTTCACAATTTTATTCGTGTATTGGTCATGTGTCTTTCCATTTATTTTATCTATTAATAAAGTTGCTGCATTTAACCCCATTTCATACCCGTGTTGTTCAACGGTGCTAAGCATTGGATCACAGGCTTTTGCCAATTCACCATCCGAAAAACCGAAAATAGAGATATCATTGGGAATTCGTAAATTTGCTAATTTAACCGCATACATAATTCCTGATGCACAATGATCGTTAATAGCAAAAAAACCATCAGGTCTGTTTGGTCTGTCTAAAATTTCGGGAGTGATAATAATGGCTTCTTCACGCGTATCACAAACGTGAATCAAAGTTTCATCAATAGAAAGACCGTATTTACGAAGTGCGTCCAGATAACCGTTTTTTCTGTTCTTTGAGATTTCTAAATGAAAAGGTGAACTGTAAAAAGCAATTCGTTTGCACCCGGTTTGAATCAAGTATTCTACTGCAGCAAAAGCACCTGCATAATCGTCAACTACAACACGGTCGGTATGAATGCCAATACAAATTCTGTCGAAGAAGACTAATGGGATATCACTGTCAATAATTTCCTGAAAATGGTCATAATTCGTTGTGTGTTTTGATAAACATGCTAATACGCCCGAAACGCGGGTTGAAATTAAAGATTCGGCATTGCGAACTTCTTTCTCATAATTTTCGCTCGATTGGCAAATAATTACATTAAATCCTTCCTGATTGGCTATTTGCTCAATACCGGAAAGTATGGATGAGAAAAAATAATGGATAAGTTCAGGAATGATAACTCCAATTGAGTTGTTTCTACTCATACGAAGACTCAATGCCAACGTGTTAGGCTTATAATTAAAGTCTTTTGCATACTTATTTACAGCATCTTTTGTGTTCTGACTAATATCCGGATGATTTTTGAGTGCCCGTGAGACTGTTGAAGGAGAAATATTGAGTGCACGCGCAATATCTTTGATTGTGATTTGGGGTTTATTCATAAGATATTAATTGTCAACAAAAATTTAAGATTTAAAAAACACGAATCCAACTCTGGTATATAGTTGAATAATAATAGTTTTAATAAAGTAAATCATCAATTTAGCAACTTATAAATCAACTTGAAATAATATCCAATGCAAAAGTAAAACAGATAATCCGAATAAAAAAGTATTTTCAAAATTTATTAAAATATTAATCGCAAACGTTTGCATAACTTTTTCTAATTATAGTAAGGAACAAAGATTGCAAATAATCATTAATGCTCTATTTTTGTCCTACGAAATGATTAACAAATTATTAAGAACAATATGATCTTTTCTCAGGAAGAATTTGTTAAATATAGAAATGAATTTTTACTTTAAGAATTAAATAATCAATTTTTTCAACCTTTAAAAAACTTAATGCATGAAGTACAATCACTTTAAGCTCAAAATGCGTGCTATTCTAGCCGTTTTTGCGATGTTTGTTCTTGGCATGACTGCCAATGCTCAACAAATATCAGTTTCAGGGATAGTGAAAGATGCAAGTACCGGAGAAGCAATTCTTGGTGCTAGTATTCTTGAGAAAGGCACCTCTAAAGGTGTTATCACTAATTTTGATGGGGCATTTACCATTTCGGTTGCCTCAAAAGCCACTTTAGTAGTCAAATACTTAGGCTACCTCTCGGTGGAAGTTCCATTAGCTGGAAAAACTAATTTTACAATTTTATTAAAAGAGGATGCTATCGCCTTGGGTGAGGTTGTAGCAATTGGTTATGGAACTGTTAAGAAAAACGATGCTACCGGTTCGTTAACATCTATCAAACCCGACAACATGAACAAGGGACTCACAACTAACCCTCAGGACATGCTTGTTGGTAAAATTGCCGGTGTAAATGTCACATCCGACGGTGGTACACCTGGAGGAGGATCAACAATTCGTATCCGTGGTGGATCTTCATTGAATGCGAGTAACGATCCGTTAATTGTAATTGATGGATTAGCAATGGATAATAACGCAGTAAAAGGTGTTTCAAATCTGCTTAACACAATAAATCCGAATGACATTGAAACATTCACAGTTTTGAAAGATGCATCTGCTACAGCCATCTATGGATCACGAGCTTCAAACGGGGTTATAATTATTACAACCAAAAAAGGTGAAAAAGGAGCCAAAATGAGAATTTCTTATGATGGCAATTTTTCAGTAGGATCAATCCGTAAAACACTTGATGTAATGACGGGAGATGCATATAGAACTTTTGTTACAAATTTATTTGGAGCTCAAAGTAATGCCGTAAAAATGTTAGGGACAGCTTCAACTGATTGGCAAAGTCAAATTTATCAAACAGCACTAAGCCATGATCATAATATCAGTATTTCTGGTGGTACAAAAAATATTCCTTACAGGGTTTCATTAGGTTACACAAATCAAAACGGTATAATCAAAACTTCAAATTTTGAACGGTTAACAGGTGCAATTAATGTAAATCCATCTTTCTTTGAAGATCATTTGAAAGTTAATATTAACCTCAAAGGAATGTTATTAACTAACAGATATGCCGATAATGGTGCTATTTGGCAATCTGCACAGATGGATCCTACACAGCCTGTTACTTCATCAGAAGAACCTTATTTAACACAATTTGGAGGATATTGGCAAAATTACACCACTGACAGTAATGGTAATTTTGTTACTTACAATAACTTAGGAGTTCCAAATCCGGTAGCTACATTAATGCAAAAGAAGGACATTTCACATGCTAACGATTTACTTGGGAATGTTGAATTCGATTATAAATTCCACTTTTTACCTGAGTTGCGCGCGCATTTAGGTTTAGGTACTGATGTAATAAACTCGAAGGAAGATTTTAACAATGAAATTACTGCTGCTGATAATTTTCCCCATGGTTATGCAGGTTGGGAAAAAGCATACAAATCTAACACCTCATTAAACGCTTACTTACAATATACCAAAGAATTTTCAAATCAAAAATTTGATATAATGGGTGGATATGAATGGCAACATTTTTATCGGGATGGAAGCAGATTTGGAGTAGGATTAGATAATTTTGTTTATATGGATAAAACATTTAATTGGGCTACTGAATACTACCTTGTTTCATTCTTTGGTCGTTTAAATTATACTATTGCAGACAAATACCTTTTTACTGCTACACTACGCGATGATGGTACTTCTCGTTTTTCTCCCAGCAACCGTTGGGGTCTTTTCCCATCAGCAGCTTTTGCATGGAAAATTAATAACGAAAGTTTCTTAAAAGACAATGCAACCATTTCGGACATGAAATTAAGGTTAGGTTATGGGGTTACGGGTCAACAGGATATCAACCAGGGCGATTATCCATATATCCCTGTATATCAAATAAATACTACCGGTGCTTATTATCAGTTTGGAAGTAATTATTATCCAACTGCACGTCCAAATGCGTACAATCCATCCTTGAAGTGGGAACAAACTACCACGAGCAATGTCGGGTTTGATTTAGGATTACTGAACAATAGATTCACTGGTTCTATCGATTATTATTTCAGGCAAACAACTGATTTATTAAACAGCATTCACGTTCCAGTAGGTACGAATTTTTCAAATGTTGTTTTAAGCAATATCGGTTCACTTCAAAATCAGGGCTTAGAATTAACTTTAAACGGCAAAGTAATCAGTACGAAAGAGACCACTTTGGATTTAGGATTTAATATTACAAATAATCAAAATAAAATTACCAAGTTAATAACATCAGATGCTGCAACTACTATAATTAATACCGGTAATATTTCTGATTTTGGTACTATTCAGGCTTATAAAGTAGGGTTCCCTACTAATTCGTTTTTAGTTTATCAGCAAGTTTATTCAAGTCAAGGTATACCTATTCAAAACTTATATGTTGATCGAAATGGTGATGGTCAAATAACCTCAGCTGACATGTATTTGCATCATAAACCGGCTCCTGATTTTACAATGGGATTTTCAGCAAAACTAATTTATAAGGGATTTGACCTCAGTACTTCATGGCGTTCAAGTATTGGAAATTATGTTTATAACGATGTCGCTGCTGAGCATGCAAATTTATCAACTGCTAAGATTTTAATGAACAGTTCTTTACGCAATAAACCAACTTCAGCTTTCGATACTAATTTCTCTGGAACAAATATTGATTATAAATTTTCAGATTATTACATAGAAGATGCTTCATTCTTAAAATGTGATAATATAACGGTTGGGTACAGTTTTAAAAAATTGTTTAAGGTTATTACTAGTGGTAGAATATCTGCAACAGTTCAAAATGCTTTTATTATCACTAAATACAAAGGTTTAGATCCTGAAGTATTTAATGGAATTGATCAGAATATCTATCCAAGACCTATAACAACAGTTATCGGTTTGAGTCTTAATTTCTAACTATAAATGATTCGAAGAATATGAAAAAAATAATAAAAAATTGGAGTCTGTATACGGCCATGCTGTTTATTGGTGTAAATTTAACTTCTTGTGTGAATGATTTAAATGTAACACCAATTGATCCCAGCGTAAATCAGACTTTTAATCAAAATGCCGTTTTTGCTAAAATTTATGCCGGATTTGAATTAACCGGATTGGAAGGACCTGCTGGAAATCCAGATGTTTCAGCATCTGATGAAGGACAGTTTGGACTATATCGTACATTCTGGAATATGAATGAATTATCTTCTGATGAGTGTTGTTGGGCTTATGAAGCCAATGCTGGAATTTATGGAATTCAGACAAATGCTCCAACATCTGACAATCCTCTTACTCAAAACTTTTATGAATATTCCTACATAGAAATAGTTATGTGTAACTCATTTTTGGATCAAACTGCAAGTATTAAAAATGATTCTACAGTAAAACAGCGTGCTGAAATAAGGTTTATTCGTGCATTGCATTATTTTAATTTACTGGATATGTATGGAAATGTTCCTTTTACTACCACAGTAAGTACTGATTTACCGAAACAGATCAGTCGTGCAGATTTATTTACATGGATTGAAACAGAATTGAAAGACATTCAGAATGATATGTATCAAAACAGATCACATGATTATTATCGGGTAGATATAGCTGCAGATTGGTTACTGTTATCGCGTTTGTATTTAAATGCCGAAATTTACTCTGGAACAGCCCGTTGGAACGATGCAGCTGTTTATGCAAAGAAAGTCATTGATTCTGATTATACATTGGCAAAGAAATACAGGTATCTATTTATGGGTGATAATGCAGGTTCAATCGATGGATCCAGTGTAAACGATGCTCCAAATGAAATTATCTTCCCGATTGCTGCAAATGGTAAAAAAACATCTTCTTACGCAGGTTCATGTTATTTGGTTGCTTCGCCTGCTTTTAATAAAATGTCAAATAGGGCGGTTTATAATTATTTACCAAAAAGCGAATGGGGATGTAATCGAGTGCGTGCAACATTGTCAAAGAAATTCTTTCCAGGTGGGACAATTCCTTCCGGAGCCAATTTAATTGATTTAAGAATAGCTGCAAACGATGATCGTGCAATGTTGTATGCCGGTGATGGCAGAACTATTGTAATGACAGATAAAACTGATCCCGATAAAGGTTTAACTACATTTAAATTCACTAACGGCAGAGCTGATGGAGATACTACAAAAATATCTGATGAAACAATGCCAGACATGGATATTCCACTGTTGCGTAAAGCGGAAGCTTATTTAACCTATGCTGAAGCTATACTTCGGGGAGGTTCAGCTGTAGGTGGATTAACTGCATTAGCTTCTGCAAATGAATTACGCAAACGTGCCAATGCTCAACAGTTTAGTTCAATTTCTTTAGATGACGTTTTAGATGAATGGGCAAGAGAGTTTTACTTTGAAGGTCGCCGTCGTACGGATTTAATTCGATTTGGATATTTTGGAGGTAGTAGTAATTATAACTGGGATTGGAAAGGCGGAACCTTAGCCGGGACTCAATTTAGCAAGGATTATAATTTATATCCGATACCACAAACAGATATGAGTGCAAACAGCAATTTAAATCAAAATCATGGCTATTAATGCTGGTAAAAAATTAGTTACAATTAAAAAATAATTAATATGAAAAAAATAAATATTGTATTTCTCATTTTTTGCTTTATAGGAATTACTTCCTGCGAAAAAGAGGTATTAATAAAAATAAATCCTAAAGCAGAAGAAGGTACTTTAAAGTTTCATTTGAACAAACTAACTTATGCTGACTGGACTTATGTACTTGAAGATGCCAATGCATCTTTTGATATGGATTCACTTACCTGCGTTCAACCCGATTATGGATTTACAGCGGCAGTAAATTATTCAACTCAGGTTGGTTTTGATTCTCTTTTTGTTGCTGGTACATATCAAACTCTTGCAACTACGGTTAATGGCGAGAAAGTAGGTATCAATACGAAAGAAATGGACAAAGCAATCATTGCACTTTATGGAGGCAAATTGCCAGACCCTGTAGTAAAAAAACAGGTTTTTATTCGTTTAATGGCGTATATTAATAATGCTACTCACTCAGCTTTAACTGATAGTTTAATAGTTAAGCCATTGTATTCTAATGCTATAGAATTGAATATTATGCCTTATGTTTTGCCATTGTTCCCTTACACTGAAATAACTCCAAAGCTTTGGTATATTATCGGTTTAGGAGACGGAAACTGGACGAATGCTACATCTGCAATAGGGACTTCGTTAATTCCGCTAAGTATAGAATCTGGAAAGAAATATAACTTAAATGGAGATGGCGAGTTCACATATACAGGATATTTCTCAGCTTCCAAATCATTTAAATTAATGGGACCCGGATTAAAATGGGATGCAAATGTTTGGGGTATGACAGGAACAACTTATATTCATGGCGGTGGAGATAATATTACTGTACCTAGTGATGGATATTACACCATAACTCTTAACTCAATTGAAAATACTTTGACGATTGTGCCTGCAATTATTACACCGACAAGCTATAACGCAATTGGCCTTATTGGCGCATTTAACGGTTGGGGAGGTGATGTAGCATTAACAGCTACTGCTGGCACAAACAATCATATCTGGTATACTACCTATACTTTAACAGCTGATTCTCAATTAAAATTACGGGCTAACGGAGCTTGGGATGTTAACTGGGGAACTCCAAGTCCAAATGATGGAGATCCTCTATATTCAGCAATGGGTATAGGTTATCAAAGTAGTAGTAGTAAAAATTTGATTGAACCTGCTGGTACTTATATAGTTGTATTTAACGATATAGATAGTGTTTATTATTTCATAAAACAATAAAGAACATGAGTTCTGCCTGTATAAGGCAGAACTCATTAAAATAATTTATAATGTTTTACGATATTAAAATTAATATAAAAATGAAAAAAACGATAAAATATATTTTCGCATTAGCCGTGGGTTGCATGATTTTTACTTCTTGTGAAGATCCCTATGCCGGCCAATATGTTGCTAAACCGGGCGCATACGAACAAGCTGCCCTGCAAGATCCAACTTTCACAGTTGCACTCAAAAGCGGTGTAAGTCCTCTTGTTATTCAGTCAAGTCAACTATCTTCTCAATTATCTTTATTGACTTGTACGGCTGTTCCTGTTCCTCTCGATACGTTGGCAACAGTTTCTTACAAATTACAGCTTTCGAATTTAACTACTTTTGCTGCTTTCAAAAATGTCAACTCCACTTACAGTGGTAAAGTTAACGAAGATGTAAAAGTAAATTATAAGGAATTTAATGACTCAATTAAGACTTATAATAAAAATGCAGTACAACGTCCGGTTTATCTTCGACTGGTGGTTTATATCTCAAGAGCTGGGCTGAAAACGGCTGTAAATTCAGCTATTTCCACATTGACTGTAACTCCATATAATTATCCACCGGTAGCAGTTAACGATGTTGCAACTTTATCTATGAATAGTACTATAAATATTGATGTAAAGGCAAACGACACTGATCCTGAAAGTGACGTTTTGACTGTGTCGAGCACAACAACTCCTTCACACGGAACTATAACAATTAATACAGACGGGACAGTTAAATACACGCCAACAAACGGTTATTTTGGAGCTGACAACTTTGGTTATACAATTAGTGATGGAAATGGTAATACAGCTTCAGCCAATGTTGATGTGACAATTCTTGCAGTGAATCCTTATAATGCTGTTACATTAAGACCTTGGTATCTGGTTGGTGAAGCCATTGGTAATGGTTCATGGAATAATTCAACCTCAGGATTAGGTGCCGCATTATATCCATTAAGTGTTGTACCAGGAAATAAGTATAATTCTGCAGGCGATGGTGAATATTCTTATACTGGATATCTTGTTGCAGGTAAGGGATTTAAGCTTCTTCGTAACGTTGGCGATTGGAATAATGACTTGTGGGGTATGGATGGTTCAACTTATGTTCACAATGGTGGTGGTAACATTTCAGTTCCAACTAGTGGATATTACACTATAACACTGAATTCAATTGCAAATACACTTACAATTGTTGCTGCTACAGCACCAACTGCAAGTTACACTTCAATGGGATTAATTGGAGAATTTAATGGTTGGGGTTCTGATGTATTAATGACTCCAGGTCAAACATCCAATAATCATATCTGGTACACAACTTATACTTTTACAACTGACTTCACACCTCCTGTTGGAAATGGTGGATTAAAATTCAGAGGAAACAGTGATTGGTCTTTTAATTGGGGTGCAGGTTTTTTCCCTGTTGGTCTTGGAACAAATAGTGGCACAAATATTCCATTTAAAGCAGGAACTTACGTTGTGATTTTCAATGACATTGATGGATGTTATTATTTTATCAGTCAATAAATTCTTTTAATTCTGTTTGATTTAATAATTAAAAGATAACTTAATCAATTAATCAAGAGGCTTTCTCAAATAGAGGAAGCCTCTTTTTAAAAATTATATCTTGCAATCGTTTGCATAACAAATTGACATATCGTTTTAAAATTCAATTACAAAAAACAGAATATTAAACTATTTTTGTCAATAATTAAATAGAATGAAATATGATTAATAAAAAGTCATAATTTCCCAAACGAAAAAAGGCGACATTTAACAATAAATTAATACTAAAATGAAAAAAATAACAATTTCAACGCTTGCATTACTCATAACATTGATAAGTTGGGCACAAATTATTACCACTTCACCGGCTTTTGTAACTCAAAGCGGAGGTGCCATTGACATTATTTATGATGCATCGTTGGGAACAGCTGGATTAAATAATTATGCCGGACCTGTATATGCTCATACAGGTGTAATTACCTCATTAAGTTCTAGTAGCAGCGATTGGAAACATGCACCTATATGGTTAGACAACTCTTCTAAGTATCAATTGACTTCATTAGGAAGTAACAAGTGGAAATTGAGTATTACTCCTGATATGGCAACCTATTATGGTTTGACAACCGGTGAAGTTGTTACTAAAATGGCTTTTGTTTTTAGGAATGCAACAGGATCTTTGCAGGGAAAGGATACCGGAGGTGCCGATATTTTTGTTAATGTTTATCAGGCAGGGTTAAATGTAGCGTTTACAAATCCAACAAGCAGTCAAAGTGTTACTGCAGGTACAATATTGTCGATACAGCTGGCTTCTTCCATCACTGCTAATCTTGGATTAACAATAAACGGTTCAAATGTTCAGAACTTTACTTCAACAACAAGCCTCAGTTATTCGTATAATTTTGCTACGGCAAACGATTATACGTTAATAGGTTCAGCAACTGCAAGTGGCGTAACGGTTTACGATACAATTCAAATTTGTGTTCCAGCACCGGTTGTAACTCAAAGTCGCCCTGCAGGTTTACAGGATGGCATAAATTATATAGATAATACCACCGCTACCCTGATAATGTATGCTCCCGGAAAAACAAACGTTTTCCTGATTGGTGATTTCAATAGCTGGACACAGCTAAATGCCTATCAAATGAAAAAAGATGGGGATTATTGGTGGTATACGCTTACAGGTCTTACTCCCGGAAAAATGTACGGTTTTCAATATCTGGTGGATGGAACCTTGAAAGTAAGCGATCCTTACACAGAATTAGTTTTAGATCCATGGAACGATAAATGGATCAATCAATATTATACCATTTATCCCAACTTAAAAGATTATCCCTTTGGAAAAACTGATGGATTGGCAGCCACTTTGCAAACAGCTAAAACTGCTTATAATTGGCAAGTCCCGTCATTTACGATGCCATTACGCCAAAACATGGTTATTTATGAATTGTTGTTACGAGACTTTACTCCCGAGAAATCATTGGATGCTGCTATTTTGAAGCTCGATTATTTAAAGACGCTGGGTGTAACAGCTGTAGAATTAATGCCAATTCAGGAGTTTGACGGAAATAACAGTTGGGGATACAATCCCAATCATTATTTTGCACCCGATAAAGCTTACGGAACACCCGATACCTATAAAAAATTCATTGATGAATGTCATAAACGAGGCATTGCTGTGATTCTGGATATGGTTTTTAATCAGGCTACCGGAATTTGTCCTTTTGCCATGTTATATTGGGATAGTGCAAACAACAGACCGGCAGCTAATAATCCATGGATGAATCCGGTTGCACCACATGCATACAGTGTGTTTAATGACTTTAATCATTCATCCATATATACAAAAGCATATTTCAACCGAGTGTTACAGTATTGGATAACCGAATATAAAGTGGATGGATACAGAATGGATTTAGCCAAAGGATTTACGCAAAATAACAGCGCAGATGTCTATGATGCATCACGCATAGCTATTCTTGAAGCATACTATGATGCAGCTAAACAAGCTAAAAGCGATGTGATGTTTATTTTAGAACACTTAGGCGATAGTGGAGAACAAAGTGCTTTTGCCAATTATGGAATGTATTTATGGGCTAAATGCAATTATGCTTTTTCACAGGCGGCTGAAGGTATTCAAACCAGTAGTGGTTTTGATGGAATGAATTCTTCCCCTCGTCAATGGGTCGGATATGCAGAAAGTCACGATGAGGAACGTAACTTTTATAATGCAAAGGCCAGTGGAATAGGAACGATAGCTACAGATTCTATCTATCGTGTCAGTCGTGTACCGTTGAATATTGCCTTTACTACTTTGATTCCGGGACCGAAAATGATTTGGGAGTTTGGTGAAATGGGTTACGATTATAGTATAAATTACGGGGGCAGCAATGTAAGTAATAAACCTTCTGCGTGGGGATATCTGAACCTTGCTCATCGAAAAGCCGCCTACGATGCTGACTCCAAAATCATTTCGTTGCGGAGATCGTATCCGACTGCATTTACACAGGGAACATTTGCTCTCAATATTTCTCAATCTGACTGGAACGCAGGAAGACGCATTGCGTTGACACACTCCGATTTGAATATGGTGGTTTTAGGAAATTTCAATGCTTCTGCAACCATTACAGCTAATCCTAATTTTCAGAAAACAGGGACATGGTATGAGTTGATGTCAGGTACTACATTGAATGTTACTAATACTCAAATGACATTGAGTATGCCTGCGGGACAATTATTGATTTATACTGACAAAGTAATCAGTGGAATTTCAACCCCTGTTGCTGATCCTGATTGTAAGGTTTATCCTTCGGTTACCGATTCTAAAGTATATGTTTCAAGTTCATCAACTGTAAAAACAGTAAAAGTATATAACGTTCAGGGTGCATTGATTAAAACCAACCAAAATGTAACAGAAATTGATATTAGCAATTTGTCGAAAGGACTTTATCTTTTGGAAGTGAACACTCAGCAAGGAAGGAGTATTCATAAAATAGTTAAGGAATAAAACTTATTTCTCCTAAAAAAAACAAAGGCATAGTTTTATTGGCTATGCCTTTGTTATTCAAAAAATTGTTGTGAATTTGATTAATAAAAGCTTTTAAACCTGGTTGTTTAAATTATCCTTTTAATTATCCGAAGTCTGTGTGTGTATTCACCTGTTTGAGCTGAAATAATTCCCTGTGAGTCTATGGTTTCAATTTTAACCCACCCCGAAGCATGAATAATTTGATGTGAATTGAGCATAATCCCTACATGAATAATTTTTCCTTCCACATTTTCGAAGAATGCCAAATCTCCGGCTTTTACCTCGCTCAGAAAATCTATAATCCGACCATTTTCAACTTGTTGAGAAGCATCGCGTTGTAATTGAATGCCACACATTGAAAAAACTATCTGAACTAATCCGGAACAGTCAATTCCCAAAACGCTTTTCCCTCCCCACAAATACGGAGAATTGATGTATTGTCGAGCAAGACTGACCACTTTATTCTCCTTGATTTCATCTTTTTCTCTTAAATCAGAAATATTAATTTGGTAGGTTTCGCCAACAAGTATGAATTTACCTTCAACCAAATCAGGTAAAATACTACCACCCGGCAAGAACATTTTTTCGTTGGAATTGGTTTTAATGCAAGCCAATAATGGAAGCTGAACAGGATATTTTTTTGAATTGGTAATTCGTTGTTCTTCTTCCGGAGATAGTAATTGAGCCATTTTCCGGTCAATCCAGCCGATATAATTATCGGAAAAATTACGAACATAAAGCCAACGATCTTGAATTTCTAAAATTTCAATCTGTTCACCAAAAAGAAGCTGTGAGCACATTTCGCTGGGTTCGCTATTATTTGTTCGAAGCGGGGTAAGGCTAAGGGTAATGATTCCGGTCATATTATTTAGTTTGAAAGTTTTGAAAGTTGAAAAGTCTATAAGTTTGATTTGTTTTCAGCTTAAATTCAAAAGTATTGCTACAAAAATACCGAAAGTTTTAGGATTATGTTTATATAAAGGATTTTTTTTGTATTTTTCGGCGAATTTCAAGCAATCATACTCACTTTACTAAAAAGTCCCGTTATGAAATTTATATTAACACACGTTCAGCTTCACAATATCAAAAGAGCGGGCTTATTTGCTTGTTTAGCCGTGCTTATTGTTCTTCTTTATCCTTCTGAAAACACCTTTAAATATCAGTTTGAGATAGGAAAACCCTGGTCTTACGAATTGATTACCGCTTCTTTTGATTTCCCAATTTATAAAAGCGACCAGCAAATTGCCAAGGAAAAAGAAGAAATCCTCAAAGATTATACGCCATTCTACACGTTAGATACAACGGCAATTGACCGACAATTGAAGAAACTTTATTCCGACTTACAGAAAAATGGAGAAAACTCCCCTCGCATTCCAAATTACATCAAAAATAAGTTTAAATCGATTTATTCCACCGGAATAATTTCGGTAGATGAATATAATAAATTGCTTGCCGAAAGGAGAGAAAATATTTCATGTATTTTACCCAATCGTGTTACGCATACTACCCCGGTTGAGAAATTATATACTCCTCGTACAGCTTACGAGGAAATTATGAATGACGCACCGGCTACTCTAAAATCATATAACATTAATTTATATCTGGCTGAGAATCTGAAATATGACAGTCTGACTTCAGAAATTTCAAAAAATGAAATGCTGAAAAGCCTCTCGCTCACTTCGGGAATGATTCAATCCGGCGAACGGATTATTGACCGCGGTGAGAAAGTTACACCAAGTAGTTATTTAGTGCTACACTCATTAAAATTAGAATCTGAAAAAAACAAATCTTCACTTCAACAGTCATCCATAGTTGTGATTGGTGAAATAATTATGATATTGAGTTTAATTACCTTGTTCTTCTTATATATTTATCTTTTCCGCCCCCGCATTTACGAAAGCACAAGCAATTTATTATTTGTTTTGTTGCTTATTCTAATGATTGTAAGCATGACTTCATTAACAACCAAATTTTCTACCTTGAGTTATTACATGGTTCCATTTGCTTTATTGCCAATGATAATTCGGGTATTTTTCGATGCAAGAACCGCCTTGTTTGCTCATATTATCACTGTTTTGATTATTTCATTTATGGTTGATGATGCTTTTCAGTTTATACTTTTACAAATTACAACAGGTATGGCGGCTGTGTCAAGTTTAAAGGATATGTCGCAACGCTCACAATTAGCTCAAACTGCCTTATATATCTTTTTAAGTTATGTTTTAATGTTCTTAGCCTTTGAGTGTATATCGAAAGGAGATATTAATCGCATTGACTGGCAATATATTGTCTATTTTGCAGTGAGCAGTGTTTTCCTTTTGTTTGCTTATGTCTTGATTTATCTTTTCGAGAAGATATTCGGTTTGCTTTCAAGTGTCACGCTGATAGAACTTACTAATATAAACAGTGATTTGATGATGAAATTTTCAGAGCGCGCACCGGGTACATTCCAACATTCTTTACAGGTATCAAACCTTGCCACCGAAGCTGCAAAAAAAATCAATGCCAACAGTTTATTGGTGCGTACAGGAGCCTTGTATCACGATATCGGTAAAATGAAACATCCCGAATACTTTATTGAAAATCAAGGTGGAGGCAAGAATCCATTGATTGATCTTGATTTTCAAGAAGCATCTAAAATTGTGATTAATCACGTTACTGATGGGGTAGAAATTGCGAAAAAGAGTCATTTGCCGGAACAAATTATTAACTTTATTGGCACGCATCATGGCGTAGGCAAAACCAAATATTTTTATAATTCATATCTCAATGCAAATCCTGATAAAGAGCCGAATGAAGCAGTTTTTACCTATCCCGGTCCACGTCCAAACAGTAAAGAATCAGCTATTTTAATGATGGCAGATGCTGTGGAAGCCCGATCAAGAAGTTTTTCGGAATATACTGAGGAAAGTATTGACGAAATGGTGGAAACCATGATAAATAATCAGATTGCTGACGGTGAATTTAAAGATGCACCTATCACTTTCCGCGATGTGGAATTAGTAAAAGCTGTGTTTAAAGAAAAAATCAAGAATATTTACCATAACCGGATTAAATATCCTGAAGTGAAAAAATAAAAACTCCTATCTCCCAAGGGTCCTTGCTGCCGCACGAATTCTATCGTGTGGCATTACTGCCGGTGCGACGATGTATCTAAAATCTTGCTTCTAACCGTTTTCCCACGCGATACAATCGCGCGGGAGCTGGGGGCCAATACAAAAATGACTTAATTGCCAGATTATAAATACGTTTTTTTGAATATCGGTTCGCACGGATTACAAATCTGTGCGAGCGGGGGCTGCACCTTTGATAACTCTGCCTATTTTTCTACAAATATCTGGGTGCGCTGCACCTGAATTTTAAATAGACGATTAGTAATTTATTTTCGTGAGAACTCAACTCCGTCAAAATAGAGTTTATCCTGGTCCTTAGAATATGTAATGTCACCATATTGGGTATTGCCCGTTTTAATAATCCCATTTTCATATTTTCCTGCGAATGTCTCAGGACCTCCTCCTGTACCATCAAAATTTATTATATAATTTTCACCATCCATTTTTATAGACAATTGATTCCCATAGTCTCTATTACCATGCCATTCTCCGGTTAGATTTGGGCCACTGCTTTTACAAGAAATAATACTTGTAGTAATTAAAACTACAAATAAGAATTGAATAAAATTTTTCCTTTCCATTTTAAATTAATTTTAGTTTTCCTACTCTTCTGGCTTTTCAGAATACGCCCCGTTTATTTAAGTGGTTTCTGGACTCCATATATTTATAATTTAATGATAACTTGCTTATTAACGTTAATATAAATAAATGAGTTAATCCTTTATACAACGGACAGATAAACCATAACTCTTCGCAAAGTCGACCCTGCCCAGAGCGCCGCCACCGTAGCCCAAGGACCTGTCCCAAGCACCTGTGGTACTGTACTCGGTAGAACTCCACCAGAAACCGTTGCCTCCAATACCGTAGAATGCCGCAATACTGCCGCGGAAACCACCCGGCAGAGCTGTAAAGCCAGAACTGTTATTTTTTGTTAAATCATTGCCGATAGTACCGGTGCCTGTATCAGCGAGCCAGTCGGTAGTAGCAGCTAAGGATTTGGCTATTTTGTTACCGGTGGTTGTGCCATCGTAATTATATCCATTTGCTATCAGGTAGTTTGCGAGCGTTGTCCATTCGATATCTGTAGGCACATGCCAGCCTGTAGGAGCTAACTTAGCTGTGTTTACCGCGTACCAATTGTATAAAGCTCCATACGTATTTTTATAGGTGGTGGCATCATTGTTATACCAACAATACGCAGAAGTTGACAATGCTGCCCACGCTGTATTATCCGTTACCAATGGAATTGCTGTGCCGTCGTTGTATTTGGTGGTTTTTAGGTTCTCAACCATCCACGTTTGAGTACCAATTTTTACTGTATGATAAATATTCCCATCCCTGTCTTTTATAGTTCCCACACTGCTACCATCGGGTAGGTTTTTTGAATTACAGTCTGTGGTAAACACGAATACTAAACTCAACAACATGGAAGTGATTATCCAAAACCGATTGATTGTTTTCATATCTATAAGTATTTAATTTTCCTATTCATCTGGCTTTTCGGATCCGCCCCGTTTATTTTAGTGGTTTCTGGACTCCACTTTATTTATTATTGTATTCTCCAACCGTCATCATATTTTTTAAAATACGCAACCTTTTGTATACTATTCGTGCCTAACAAAATCTCACCAAAGGGAGTTAAATCAGTGCACTTTAATGTGTAATGAACTTCTTTATTAAATTCGTCATTATCAGAAATACCTGTAATTTCATCAAAGTTTAAAATTCCCAATTTAACTATTGGGTTATAATCTCCATCAAATTGTACCAGATATTTCTTTCCTTCTTCTGTAATATCATAAGGAAACCCAAGCTGAACGCTGACTTGTGGAATAAAGACACCACCTCTTGAACTATAAACATTTGAATTGTGTTCTTCTTCTTTCTTTTGTTCTGTAAAGAGCCCTCTACTAATTAATTCCTTACAATAAGAATCATATTCATGCAACGTTTGAGTGCAAGCTGTAGGCAGTTTAAGTTGTGTAATTATTTGCTCTTTTGCATTTCCTCTTCTTAAACCAGAGCTACAAGAGATTAAAAAAAGAGAAATACAAAACAAAATAGTTACTGTTAGATTTTTCATTTTCATTTATTTTTTTCCTACTCTTATGGCTTTTCGGTTACGCCCCGTTTTTTAAGTGGTTTCTGGACTCCACATATTTATAATTTAATGATAACTTGCTTATAAACGATGCTATTAATAAATAAGTTAATCCTTTATACAACGGACAGAAAAACCATAACTCTTCGTACCGTAGTTCCTGCCCAGAATGTTGCCAGCGTAGTACAAGAGCCTGTACCAGGCATCGGCGGACTTGCCTTCGGAAGAACTCCACCAGTTACCGCTGTCCCCAACGTTGCCGAATGCCCCACTGCCGTAGCCGAATGCCCCACTGCAGTAGCGGTTACCACCCGGCAGAGCTGTGAAGCCAGAACTGTTATTTTTTATTAAATCATTGCCAATAGTACCTGTATTTGTGGAGCTAATCCAATTGGTGGTAGCGGCTAATGCTTTGGCTATTTTGTTAACAGTAGTTGTGCCATCATAATTATATCCATTCGCTACCAGGTAGTTTTCGAGCGTTGTCCATTCGGTATCTGTAGGCACATGCCAGCCTGTAGGAGCTAACTTAGCTGTGTTTACCGCGTACCAATTGTATAAAGCTCCATACGTATTTTTATAAGTTGTGGCATCATTGTTATACCAACAATAGCCGGGAGATATTAGATTTGTCCACGCTGTATTATCCGTTATTAATGGAATTGCTTTACCATCTTTGTAGTGGGTGGTTTTCAGGTTTTCTACCATCCATGTCTGTGTACCTATTTTCATGGTATGATAAATATTGCCATCAAAATCAGTTACTGTTTGATAAGTTTTTTGTCCAAAAACATAAATGTTATAGAAAAATAATACAAATAATAGGACTGTTGTGTTCTATATTGATTTCATAATTATTTTTTGCCTACTCTCAAGCTTTTCGGCTTCCGCTCCCTACTCTTTTTAGGATTTTCAGGGTTGTTCCTATTTGTATTTTCCCCCACCGCTCATCGCAGCAGGGGAAAACTTAATTTTTATTATACCACCGATGGCACAACAGGCGGTGTATCTTTCGTTCCCCCTTCGAGCAAATGGGATTTTTTGCGTAGGTCGTCTAATTGGTTGAAAAGTAAGATAAGATCGTCGGTTGGTGTGAAGTTTACTGCCTGTTCCAGGGCCGTGCAGAACTGAATGTAACTTGCCACGGCTGCAGGTCTTAGCTTTGTACCCGATACCTTGCTGCGTGCTGCCGTTTCAGTAGTTCGGCTGTTGTAAAGCGCTTTGAACTCAGTATTTTTAGCTTCCAAAGCCGTAAACTGGGCATCAATTCCCAATGTCAGGGCAGCTGAGCTAAGCTCACTTTGTGCATGATATTTACCAAAAACTTCAACCAGAATATCCGTTTCGGTATTCCACGGCAGGGATAAGGCATCCCAATAAGGAGCAAGAAACAACTGCAATGTACTGGCTGCAGTTTTTTTACCGGCATCGCTGCTTTTCAGGTACGATGTAACGATTCTTCGAATTTCTGCAAACAAGGCATCCCGTTCTTTGTCCAACGGTTTCAGATCGGCGGTTAGTCCGCTTTTCTGGTTCTTGTTTATTTCTTTCCCAAATGCAACATTGTCGGCTTCAAGTTGATTCAGTGCAGCCACCAATATCGGGCTTAGCTGCGGTTCCACAGCCCGGGCAAGTTCAATACTCGATTTAAAGAGTGAGAACGCGTTGTTAATAGTCAATTTAGCAACGTACAGAATTGAAAACAAAAAATTTGACATACTGATTTTTTTAAAATGATTACTGGAAAATAATTACTCTATTTAGTTTTTGTAAATAGCATTTTAAAGGTTTCATTTTGCTGAAAATTTCTGTAATCGCGATATTCCCCCATTCAACCTGAAGAAATTTTCTATAGCTCCAATGAACGTTCAATCCTCCTGTAGAAAATTTCTATATCCTAAACGGACGTTGATTCATGCCGTAGAAATTTTCTATAACCTAAACGGGCGTTCATTCATGTCGTAGAAATTTTCTACACCCTGGACGGACGCTAATTCATACCGTAGAAATTTTCTACAGCATGAACGTTAATAAATTATGCATTTTTCATTTTTCAAAGAACAATAACGACACAAAGATATAGAAAGATTTCATTTTGTTAATCATCTTTTCTACATTTTTTTAAAGAAATTTTTATAAATACGGAAAGTGTGAATTGGTGCGGATTTCAGGGTTAATGTTTTTTATGTATGTACAAGACCTTACAGCCACGAAGATAAAATCATACCCATTACTAACAGCGAAATAAGCCAAAATGCATTATCCAGCAGCCAAAGTCCCTATGGTTTTTTCTCGTAGAGTTTTGTGGTTAATGTTATTGGGGCAATTAATCCTTTATAAACCTTGGTGCCTTCCGATACAGTGTTCCTTGTTCGTATGCATAAGCAATTTCCAGCAAAACAGGCTCGCTCCAGGCTCTGCCAAAAAATGAAATTCCCACCGGTAATTCATCTATAAAGCCCATAGGAACAGTAATGTCGGGATAACCGGCTTGTGCTGCCGGTGACGAAGTTCCGATCTGAAAACTGTCGCCATTGGTTAAATCCGTTCTCCAGGCCGGACTTCCGGTTGGAGCTATGATGGCATCCAACCGGTTTTCGTTCATTACTTTGTCTATCCCGTCTTCGCGACTTCCTTTCATCAGGCTGGCAAGGGCTTCTTTGTACTCTTTCGAGTTTAAATCGCCTTTTTCACGTGCCTGCTCCAGGTAACGTTGGTTGAAATAGCGCAGTTCGATTGAATCCGCTTTATTAAATGCAATCAAATCGTCGATGTTTTTAATCGTGGCTTTCGATCCGAGCGAGCGGAAATATTTGTTCAGTCCGTCTTTGTATTCATACAGCATGATTTCATTTTCCTGTTTATCCATTTTGGCATTGGTTATTTCAGCAATCTCTACAATTTCCACACCCTGACTTTTCAGATAGCGTACCGCACGGTTCATCAAAGTATCCACTTTAAAGTTTATGCCGTAAGGTGCTTTAAATAAACCAATCCGTTTGCCTTTTAAGCCGTCTTTCTTTAAAAATTGAGTGTAATCTTTGTAAAAATGTCCCGGACTTGCCAACGTTTTTTCATCGGTTGAATCAACACCCACCAAAGTCCCAAGGCAAATAGCAACATCCCGTACTGTCCGACCCATGGGTCCCGGTGTGTCTTGCGTAGAGGAAATGGGAATAACTCCGGCACGACTTACAAGCCCCACGGTAGGTTTAATGCCCACAATGCCATTAGTCTGTGAAGGGCAAACAATGGAACCATCTGTTTCGGTGCCAATGGCTATTGTGGTCAGATTGGCCGATACCGCTACTGCCGAACCCGAACTCGATCCGCAAGGATTCCGACTTAATATGTATGGATTCTTTGTCAGTCCACCCAATCCGCTCCAGCCACTGGTAGATAATTGTCCACGGAAATTCGCCCACTCACTTAAGTTAGATTTCGCTATAATAATGGCACCTGCATCCCGTAACCGTTCGGCAACATAACTATCCTTCAACGGAAATGAATTCATCAATGCGCGTGAACCGGCTGTGCAAGGCATCTTGTCGTGGGTGTCGATATTATCTTTGATGACCACCGGAATGCCAAAAAGCGGTCCCCGTATTTTTTTCGACTGCTTCATTTCTATGTCTAATGCAGTTGCAATTCGAATAGCATCCGGATTTACCAAAATAATGGAATGAAGTGCCGGACCGTTTTTATCAATATTTTCAATGCGGTTCAGATATGCCTGAACCACTTCTTTGATGGTAAACTTGCCGTCTTTGTATCCCTGTTGAATTTGAGTAATGTTCATTTCCAGAAACCGAAAACTGCCTTTTTCAGGAATTGGAGTTTTTCCATACGTAGATTGAAAAGGAAGTTGTATGAAAAAAATTAGTAAAACGATAATTTTAATCGTTTGCGAGAAGTGAGTTTTGTTCATAATATTCATTACTTCATTAATTTGCCACAAATGTACAAACTTATATTAACACAAACAATTTTTCATTCACTTTTTTATTGAGAAATTGATGGCACAGGTTATACCAACTGTACATATAAAACATACCAATATGTTCTATATGTCTACTGTTGTTAATGCCGATTGGAGCGAAGCGGAAATTCCGACTTGTCGGAATGGATATCGAGTACACCGACATTCCGAGTATTTCCGACAGATCGGAACAAGCAGGAACAAACAAATAGGACAATAAGACGAACTTGTCCCGACTTGACGGGAGTCGAAATTGGGCTATATTGTTTGTTCAATCGGTATTAGTGGAATTTTTTTATTATCAAGTGGCAAAAAGGAGTGACAATTTCCGAACAATGCGTTATAAGTAATGAAGCTAATATATTGATATATTTCTTAATTTAGACCTCTCCCTAAATCCCTCTCCCAAGGAGAGGGACTTTGCCGAGTGAGAAAAATGAGAGAACTATAATAATACAGGTGACATGTCCCCTTTCTCCTTGGGAGAAAGGGTTAGGGATAGAGGTCAATCAAATAAAATATGTGCAAGATAAAACATATCATTAAATATTATTGATTACTTAACAGATTAAGATCTTCGCGATTGGTTGAAACTGATTGAATAAATTTTTTAGTACAACTTGATACTTTTGCACTTCAGTGGTGAGATTCTACAAACGACTTTAACCGTTCTTCCAACACCGTCATTTGATCCATGCGCACAAACGACACGCAGGCACGCAGTCCGTTGGGGTTTTCGCTGCCGGTGATAGCCAGAGAGATAGCGCTGATGCCGTAATACAGAAATTCTTTCATCAATTCACCGCTTGTCATGTCGGGATAAGCGATGGTAAAATAGAAACCATCCGCCAATTCACGATCTTCGTCGTTATACACGATATAAAAACCATATTTCAGAAACAATGCTTTCATCAACTTCGCTTTTTCGCCATAAAGGTGAAGTTTATTCACAAAATCAATTTCACCATCATTTACAGCTTTAAGCAGGACTGCCAGTGCGTATTGCGCCGAATGCGAAGTTCCTGCTGTAGTGGCGTACAACACGCCGTACGGAATAAAATGCCCGAGCACATCACTGGTGAAATAGTTTTTCAAATTTGGGTAACGACGTGTTCGGAGTTTTTCGGACGTAATCATCATCCCAATACGTTGTCCGGCATAACTGAAAATTTTGGAAGCCGAAAGCAACAACACATAATTGTCGGTATAATGCGCCACGGTGGGTTGAAACGGAGCAACAGCGGGCGTTCCGTAATGCTGACGAAAATCCATACCGAAGTACGCCAAATCTTCCACCACGATGACATCATATTTCGTGGCCAGTTCTCCGATAATTTTCAATTCATTTTCCGAAAAACAAATCCACGACGGATTGTTGGGCGACGAATAGCAAATGGCACAAATATTGCCTTCTTTCAAATAGGTTTCCAGTTTGTCGCGAAGCTTTTCGCCACGAAAATGCAGTATATCGAAAGATTTAAACGGAACGCCGATTAATTGCAGTTGTGATTTTTGCACCGGAAATCCCGGATCGATAAAGAGTGTGTAAGGTTTTTCGGGATTGGTTCGGGCTGCAGCCAGTAATGCCGCGAAACTTCCCTGCATTGCTCCAACTGTTGGCACACAATTCAAGGACGAAACTTCCAGATTCATAAACTGTTTGGCAAAGCGTGCCATCTCGGTTTTAGCAAACGGAATGCCTTCGATATGCGGATACATAGTTGCCAATCCTTTGTCCAACGCTTCTTTTTCCGCCGCAATAGCTATTTCAGAAGCAGGCAAACCTGGCACACCCATTTCCATGTGAATAAATTCCTGTCCGCTTTGTTGTTCGATTTGTGCAACGAGATTTCCCACTTCACGTATAGATAAACGGGTTATATCCGGTTCACCGAATGTGGAAAAAAGAGAATCGACGAGAGTTTTAGGTATTGTTGTCATTTTTGTTGTGTAATTGTTTAACCGGTGAATTGTTTAACCGTTTAACTAGTATTTTTCAACTCTATTCAATCTATAAATTAACACATTATCACATCATTTTTTCCTCTTATCCACAACTCTCACTGCTTTTCCTTCGCTGCGGGCAATCGTTTTCGGTTCCACTAATGTAACCTTCACACTCAAACCTATAGCGTTGTTAAGCGCATGCTGAATTTTCCGCGAAAGCATTTGCAGGTCGCGGATGGTTTCCATCCTGTTCGTTTCATCCAGTTCCACTTTTAGTTCCAGGGTATCAAGGTTATTTTCCCTGTCGACGTACAACATGTAATGTGCACTTGTCTCGCCCATTTCCAATAAAACATGTTCAATTTGCGATGGGAACAGATTTACACCACGGATAATGAGCATATCGTCGCTGCGTCCGGTAATCTTTTTCATGCGCACTGTCGTACGTCCACATTTACATGTTGAGCGATTTAGGGTGGAAAGGTCTCGGGTATTATAACGCAACAATGGAATTCCTTCCTTAGTCAATGTTGTGAAAACAAGTTCACCTTCTTCACCATCAGCCATAGGCAGTTTGGTGCCAGAATCAACAATTTCGGGGAAGAAATGATCTTCGTGAACATGTAATCCAACATGATGAATACAATCGTTGGCCACACCAGGTCCCATAATTTCGCTGAGTCCGTAAATATCAAAAGCCTTGATTCCCCATTTCTTTTCAAGTTCCAAGCGCATATTTTCAGTCCAGGGTTCAGCGCCGAAAACTCCTACTTTCAGTTTCATGTCTTTCAATGAATAACCATTTTCAGCAAGTGCATCAGCTAAGTGAAGCGCGTACGAAGGTGTACAAGCCAAAACGGTAGAGCCGAAATCGGACATCAATTGCAATTGACGACGCGTATTACCTCCGGAAATCGGAATAACAGTACAACCGACTGTTTCAGCACCATAATGAACTCCTAATCCGCCGGTAAATAATCCGTAACCGTACGAAACCTGCATTACATCGTCCGACGAAATTCCGGCCATTGTCAGGCAGCGTGCCAGCACTTCGCGCCAGTTTTTAATATCGTTTTTAGTATAACCTACTGTGGTCGGTTTACCGGTTGTTCCACTCGAAGCATGAACTCGCACAATATCCTTCATTGGCACTGCAAATAATCCGAATGGATAATGGTCGCGCAAGTCGTTTTTATAGGTAAACGGTAATTTTACTATATCGTCAATCGATTTTATATCGGATGGTTCCACTCCCATTTCCTCCATTCGGTGTCGATAAAAAGCCACATTATTATAAACTCTGTTTACCAACTCTATCAGTCGTTCACTTTGTAATGCACGCATATCTTCGCGGCTCATGCACTCTATCTTTTCGTTCCAGATCATACAGTAGCTTTCAAATCGGATTCGTGAATAGTTTTTAACCTGTTTGTCTGAATTACTTCGATTGCTTTTTCTTGGTTGTCGGTTCGCAAAACCAATATGGATTTACTTCCGAAACTAAAAGCATAGACATATTCGATAGACAATCCGGCATCAGTGAACAAATTAAGGATATGCGACATAGACCCCGGAGCAGCACCCATCTCGAGTGATAAAACATCATGAATACGAACAGAATAATGCTTAGCATGCAGAACTTCAACCGCTTTTTCAGGATCGGAAACCAACATACGCAGAAGTCCGTAATCACTACTGTCAGCTACTGTCAAGGCATTGATATTTATATTATTTTTTGCTAATATGGCCAGAATTTCGTTCAAATGACCGGTTTTGTTTTCTAAGAAAACGGATAGTTGGCGAATAGTCATAATTTAATTTATAAATATTTTTTAGAGTACAAATTTATAAAAAAATGAACGTAAATAGCATGTATTTGAAATAATTTTAAAATAAGAAAGTTTGATGAATACTTTTAATAATACTGATTTGAAATACTAATCCATTGTAATAATCTTATGAATTAAAGCTAAAACTTTTTGAGTAAGTAAAAAAAATGTACTTTTGTACTAAATCTGATTTCGAAAACCAAATCAAAATTAAATATGATTTTAAACTATATCTGGATTGGCTTTCTATTGATTGCTTTTATAGTAGCGTGTATACAGCTAATTTTTTTTGGTAATACACAAATTTTCTCGGATATAATGACAGCAGCTTTCGGCTCTGCCAAGTCAGGTTTTGAAGTTTCTTTGGGTCTGACAGGTGCCTTATCGCTTTGGTTAGGCATTATGAAAATCGGTGAAAAAGGAGGAGTTCTTGAGCGATTATCACATGTAGTAGCACCTTTCTTTGTAAAAATATTTCCTGAAATTCCCAAAGGTCACCCTGCATTAGCAAGTATGTTTATGAATCTGTCGGCCACTATGTTGGGGCTCGACAATGCTGCTACACCTATGGGTCTCAAAGCCATGAGCGAAATGCAGGAACTCAATCCCGAAAAAGACAAAGCATCCAATTCCATGATATTATTTTTGGTGTTGAATACAGCAGGTCTTACGCTTATTCCTATTAGTGTAATGGTTTACAGGGCTCAATTGGGAGCAGTTAATCCCGCCGACGTATTTATTCCCATTCTTTTAGCTACATTCATTGCCTTTATTGCAGGATTAATAAGTGTTGCCGTAATTCAGAAAATAAATCTTTTCAACCGAGTGGTACTCGGAACTTTAGGAGGAATTTCTGCTCTCGTCGGTGGTATTATTTATTTTTTGAGCGGATTACCCAAAGAACAAATTGCTCAATACTCAAGTTTCGCTGCCAATTTCATTCTTCTTTCTATTATCATTAGCTTCATTACCATGGCTTTAATCCGAAAAGTGAATGTATATGATTCATTTATCGAAGGAGCAAAAGAAGGATTTAAGGTGGCAATCGGCATTATTCCTTATTTGATAGCTATTCTGGTGGCAATTGGTATGTTTCGGGCTTCGGGTGCACTTACTTTTCTGATTGACGGCATCCGTTGGTTAGTCGCACTCACCGGCGTTAATACCGAATTTGTCGATGCACTTCCCACTGCCTTAATGAAACCCTTAAGTGGGAGTGGTGCTCGTGGTATGATGATTGAAACCATGAAACTGCACGGAGCTGATTCGTTTGTAGGACGGCTTTCGAGTATCATTCAGGGTTCCACCGATACAACGTTTTACATCATAGCTGTTTATTTTGGTTCGGTAGGCATAAAAAATACACGTTATGCTATTCTTTGCGGACTGTTTGCCGATGCTGTCGGAATTACGGCAGCAATCTTGTTAGGATATTTATTTTTCCATTAAATGTCAAAAAATGATTCAATATATTACAGAAGAAGTAACTCTCCCTTCAATCGAAAAACAGAAAATCAACCGTTGGATTAAAGAAACAGCAGCAGAGTATGATCGAAAAATAAGTGAAATAGCCTTTATTTTTTGCTCTGACAAGAAAATACTGGAGATGAACAACCAATATCTCCATCACAATTATTACACTGATATCATTACGTTTGACTACAGTGAAGGTAAAGTAATTTCGGGCGATATATTTATAAGCCTTGATACTGTTAAAAGTAATGCTGAAGAATTTAAAGTAAGTTTTGATAATGAGTTAAAACGAATTTTGATTCACGGAATCTTACATCTTTGCGGACAGGATGATAAAACACCCGAACTGAGGTTGGAGATGACTGAAAAAGAAAACCTGGCATTAAACCGGTTAATTGAATAATGCATTTTAAGCAATTTATTAAAGTATCCCAGACTTTTGCAACAATGTCAGTAATTTTGCAATAATAAGTTAAATAAAGCATTCACTTAAAGTGCTTTTTATTATCATTGAAAGAATATCATTACTTTTGTTGCTGCATTTTTGTTGAATTATAAAATTAAAACCTGAAATTCTCGTTCTTAATCTAATTACTTTTATCATTGAAACAGGATGAAATTGAAACTAATTAGATTTTTTATTTTAGGTGCTTTGGCTTTAAATACTTGCTATTTATCAGCACAAGTAGTTGAACTGGATGAGTACAAAGCTGAGATTGGTTTGGCTGGTGGTGGTTCATATTATTTAGGAGACGCTAATAGTCAGTTGTTTTTTAATATGCAACCTTCTTATGGTGGTTTTTTCAGGTATATTTTAAATCAAAGAATTGCGTTTCGGGCTGAGTTAAACAGTGCTTTAATTGCTGGAAATTTTTATTATCTGAATTTCCCAATAATATTAAACAACACAATCTATTCTGCGGATATTTGTGGAGAATTTAATTTTTTCGATTTGGAACGAAATCCTTACAAACGATTAAGTAAAACTTTTTCGCCTTATATATTTGCCGGTGTGGGAATGATATATTCTAATTCTATAAACGCAAGTATCCCGTTTGGTATTGGAATGAAAGTGAAATTAGCAAAACGATGGAATTTGAATGTGCAATGGTCAAACAGGTTATTATTTGGGGACAATTTGGAAGGAAATGTGCGATGGCAAAACAGCTTATCAGTTGACAATTTGGAATATGTACCGAATTTAAACGATCCAAACTTATTGAATGGAACTAATATTTTCAACAATGATTTGCTCTCAACTTTAACTATAGGAATTAGTTATGATATTTGGAAAAAGCCATGCGATTGCGTGAACTCGTCTACTACTAAAGATAGTCATAAATACAAGAATAAGTCAAATTAGAAATGTCATCATTCAAAGATAAAATAGATAAATCAAACTTACCAAAACACATTGCTATTATTATGGATGGCAATGGACGATGGGCTACAGAACGAGGATATGATCGGATTTTTGGACATCATGAAGGTGTAACTTCTGTTCGTGAAATTACCGAAGCTGCTGCAGAAATAGGGATTGGTTACTTAACACTTTATGCCTTTTCAACTGAAAACTGGAGTCGCCCTCAAACGGAAGTTGATGCGTTAATGGAACTTTTAATTGATACAATTGAAAATGAAACTCCTACTTTGAATAAAAACAATGTTAGACTAATGGCAATTGGAGATTTAAGCCGTCTGCCTGGTAATGCCGGACAAAAATTAAATCGCTGCATTGATCAAACGAGTGCAAATACCGGTTTAGCTTTAGTTTTAGCATTAAGCTATTCTTCGCGCTGGGAAATTACAACTGCATTGAAAAATATTTGTAAAGAAATAAAATCAGATAAGCTTAACATTGAAGATATAAACGATGAATTGATTAGTAACTACTTGACTACAAAAAATATTCCGGATCCTGACTTATTAATTCGGACAAGCGGTGAACAACGAATTAGTAATTTCTTGTTATGGCAAATTGCTTATACAGAGTTATATTTCACTAAAACACATTGGCCGGCTTTTAGAAAAGAAAATTTTTTTCAAGCAATTTTTGAATTTCAAAAAAGAGAACGTCGATTTGGAAAATAATAACTTACAAATTCTACACTATCTCGATACCCAAAATAAATTTATGCAATACAAACTGCTTTCATTAATTTCATTTATTTTTCTTTTAAGTCATTTTGTGTCTGCACAAACAATTACTGAAAAAGATTCTACAAACTTACCAATTATTGAATATTCAAATGCAACACCTAAATATGAAATTGCAGCAATAACTGTTTCAGGTGCAAGTAATTATGAAGATTTCGTGCTAATTGGATTTTCAGGATTATCTGTTGGTGATGTTATTAACGTGCCCGGTGATGCAATTACAAATGCTGTAAAACGGTTTTGGAAACAAGGTCTTTTTTCGGATGTTAAGATATTTGCAACTAAAATTAAAGACGGTAAAGTTTGGCTTAATATAGCTTTAAAAGAGCGTCCGCGCGTTTCGGAAATAAATTATGTAGGACTTAAAAAGAATGAAATTGAAGAACTTAATTTACGAGTTGGCATTACCAAAGGAAATCAAATCACTCCTAACATTTCGGATAGAGCTAAAAAAGTGATTGATAAATACATGGAAGAAAAAGGATTCTTAAATGTATTGGTAAATGTCTATCAACGGAATGACCCTAAAAAACCCGGATATGTTATTGTGGAAATTAATGTGGATAAAAAACTTAAAACAAAAGTTCATCAACTCGTTTTTACAGGGAACAAAGCATTGAATCATAATCAAATAAATAAGGTTATGAAAAAAACCAATGACAATAACTGGCGAAACTTCTTCCGAACCAAAAAGTTTGTACGCGAAGAATATGAAAAAGATAAAAAAGCTGTGATTGATAAATATAACGAGATTGGTTATCGTGATGCGTATATTGTTACAGATAGTGTTGTTCCATTCGACAGTAAAAGTGTCAGCGTCTATTTGACTATTAATGAGGGGAAAAAATATTATTACAGGAATATTAAATGGATTGGGAACACCATTTACCCCTATGATTATCTGAATGCCATTTTAAATATTAAGAAGGGGAATGTTTATAATCACAAAAACCTGATGGCAAGATTAGAAACGGATGATGATGCCGTTGCGAAATTGTATCAAAACCGTGGTTATTTATTCTTCCAGATTGATCCGGTTGAAGTGCATATAGACGGTGATTCGATTGATTTTGAAATGCGAATGTACGAAGGTAAACCGGCAACAATCAATGAAATTGGGATTAAAGGGAATACTCGTGTTTATGAGCACGTTGTACGCCGCGAATTGCGCACCAAGCCCGGTCAATTGTACAGTCAGGAAGATATTATGCGTTCTCTTCGCGAATTGGCTCAAATGGGACATTTTGACCCTGAAAAGATTAAACCCGATATTCAGCCCGATCCTGAAAACGGAACAGTGAATATTAACTACGAACTTGAAACCAAAGGGAGTGATCAAATTGAATTTTCAGCCGGATGGGGCTCGACTGGTATTGTTGGAAGTATAGGGTTGAAATTCAGCAACTTTGCAATTCAAAACCTTTTCAAACCGGAAACTTATCGTATTGTACCACAAGGTGAAGGTCAAACACTTACATTAAACGGAAGAACAAACGGTCAATCATATTCTTCGGTAAGTCTTTCGTTTTTGGAACCTTGGTTAGGAGGGAAACGTCCAAATTCACTTTCTGCTTCCATCTATTATTCAGCACAAGCAACTGTTAGTGATCGATATGCTGCTAATTACAGTAATTATATAAATCAAATTGGATATGGGTATGGTTACGGATCCAGTAGCAGTAGTTACAGCACCTTATATCAAAGCGAAATTGACCCAAATAAATTTATGAGAACATTAGGAGCTTCACTCGGTTACGGAAAACGACTCAGTTGGCCCGACGATTATTTTGTTTTTCAAGGTGAATTATCCTATCAATTATTTATGCTTGGTAAATGGTATTATATGCCCCCGTTAACCGATGGTAATTTTAATAATTTCAGCTTAAATCTTACATTAAGTCGTAGTTCAATTGATAATCCGATATATACCCGACGTGGATCAACATTTTCGCTCGGTTTGAAAATTACTCCACCCTATTCAATTTTAAACGGCGGGAAAGTAAACGGGAAATTATATTCTGATCCAACAATGCCTAATTCAGATCGTTATAAGTTCTTAGAATATCATAAATGGACATTTACAGGAAAAACTTTCACACCATTAACTCCGGACGACAAATTAGTTTTAATGGGAAGGGCAATGTTCTCTTATTTAGGACACTACAATGAAAATGCACGTTCACCTTTCGAAACATTCTATATGGGCGGTGATGGTATGTCAAGTTATACAAGTTACGGAACAGATATGATTTCAATGCGTGGATACTCAAATGGTTCTTTGACACCTATGGACCCAAAAATTGGTTCTCCAATGGGTTATGTATATAATAAATTTACAATGGAATTACGTTATCCATTATCTTTGGAACAATCAGCCACCATTTACGCATTAACTTTCTTAGAAGCCGGTAATTGTTTTAATAAAATTTCCCAATACAATCCATTTGATTTAAAAAGATCAGTAGGTGTTGGGGTTCGTATTTTCTTGCCCATGTTTGGGATGATGGGTATTGATTGGGGTTACGGATTCGACAAAGATAATACCGGTAAAATTAGCGGTAGTCAATTCCACTTTGTATTGGGACAAGAACTTTAATTAGTTCATAGTAAATAGTTTATAGATGGTGGAAATTAGAATTAATTAAACCAATAAAAATATGGCAAAGATTTTGTAATACTGACCTCAAATTCAAATTTTCAAAACCTATTTATCAAAAAAAAATATGAAGAAACTAATTATTTCGCTCTGTTTATTAGCCGGAATATTTTTTACCGGAAATGCTCAGAAATTTGCAATGGTTGATATGGAATATATCATGAAAAATATTCCTTCATACGAAACTGCAAACGACCAATTAAACCAGATTTCTAAAAAATGGCAGTCGGATGTGGATGCACAGATGCAAGATGTTCAGAAAATGTATAAAAATTATCAGACTGAATTGGTATTTCTGTCGGATGATATGAAAACGAAACGTGAAGAAGAAATTGTAGCTAAAGAAAAATCAGTTCAGGAATTGAAGCGAAATTACTTTGGACCTGAAGGTGAATTATTTAAGAAACGCCAAAGTTTAATGAAACCTATTCAAGATGAAGTATTTACAGCAATTCAGGAAATTAGCAAAGAAAAAGAGTTGGATCTTGTATTTGATAAAAGCTCGGCTATGAGTGTGATTTTTACATCGCCAAAACTTGAAATTAGTGATATGGTTCTTCAAAAATTGGGATATTCAAAATAATTTTATAAATTTGCACTCCTTTTTAAAATAATAATAACTCAAAATAAAAAAACATGTTTAAAAAAATCGTATTATTTTTTATTTGCGTATTACCATTAAGCTTAATGGCGCAAGAAACTAAATTAGGTCACGTAAATTTTCAGGAAATCTTTTCATTAATGCCCGAACAAGCTACAATTCAGAAAACCCTGGATGATCAAGGCAAGGTTATTGAAGGCGAACTTGCAAAAATGAATGAAGAATTAACTGCTAAATTTAAAGATTTTCAGGACAAACAAACTACCATGCCTGAAAGTATTAAACAAACACGTCAGAATGAATTGCAAGATATTCAGCAACGTATTCAGACTTTCCGTCAAACAGCCAGTTCAGATTTAGAAAAGAAACAACAAGAACTTTCTGCACCCGTAATGGCTAAAATCAATAAAGCTATCGGTGAAATCGCTGCGGAAGGAAAATACTTGTATATCTTTAATTATTTACCTCAGGTATTTGTTTATCAAGCACCAAGTGCCAGCGATATTACGCCATTGGTAAAGAAGAAATTAGGACTAAAATAAGTTCGAAGTCTCATAACAAAAAAATAGACTTTGTTGGGAAATCCTTCAAAGTCTATTTTTTTTAAAGTGGATTACATTAAAATAAAAATAAAAAATATTATGTTTAGAAAAATAGCTTTTATATTTGTTTGCTGTTTATCTATGAGTGTTTTTTCTCAGGAACCAAAGTTTGGACATATCAACTCAGTTGAAATTCTTTCAATGATGCCTGAAAAAGCAAACATTGAAAAGTCTATAAACGATTTGAATGAACAATGGAATACTGAATTGACAAAGCTGAGAGACGAATATTTCACTAAAATAAAAGAATATCAGGACAAGCTGAATAAAAATATGCCCGAAAGCATTAAAGCAGCTCGCCAGAGTGAAATTACAGAACTTGAGAAAAGAATTGCTGCACTCCAAAAAACAGCCAATGAAGATTTACAGAAGAAACAACAGGAATTATTTGCTCCTGTCATTGAGAAAGTAAGAAAGGCAATCAATGAAGTAGGTGCTGAAAATGATTTACTTTACATTTTCGATTTAAGTACACAGGGTATCATTTATCAATCTCCAAAATCGAACGATATTACTGCTTTAGTAAAGAATAAATTGAATTTAAAGTAGAAAAGTAAAGCCAGTGAATTTTAAAACTCTATTCAAATTCATATTGGTTTTGCGTTTTTTTTAATTTTGCCCATGTCTGTTAAAGAAAAAATCCTGAGATACATCTTCTCAATATATTCAGGATTCTTATTTCAAAATTTGATTTTCAAATCAGATTTATATTCAATGATTGGCAAGTTTCGCGCATGTCTTCTGGCCAGATACTTGCTTGAATTTCACCAATATGAGCTTTTCGAAGAAAGAACATACACAATCGAGACTGTCCTATTCCACCACCTATCGAGAGTGGCAAAGTGCCTTCTGCCAATCGTTTATGAAAATATAATTCCAAGCGGTCTTGTTTCCCTGTAATTTCCAGTTGACGTAGAAGTGCTGTTTTATCTACCCTGATTCCCATGGACGAAATCTCAAAACACATTTCCAATACCGGATTCCAAAGGAGAATGTCGCCATTCAATCCGGGTAATCCATTTTCAGCAATGGTAGTCCAATCGTCATAATCAGGGGCACGTCCATCATGTTTTTCACCATCGCCGAGTGCTCCACCAATGCCAATTACAAATACTGCTTTGTACTGTTTGGTAATTTCATTTTCGCGTTCTTTTGGGCTGAGTTGGGGATATAGTTTACGCAGTTCTTCGGCATGAATAAAA
The DNA here is from genome assembly GCA_017882285.1 of Paludibacter sp. GTDB lineage: Bacteria > Bacteroidota > Bacteroidia > Bacteroidales > Paludibacteraceae > Paludibacter. The sequence goes on from JADGPS010000001.1 coordinate 73,483, forward strand.
GTTAATTCATCGGGCAAACAAGGTTTTATTCCCGGAAAATTCTCTGAAACCAAGTATTCGGTTCGTAACAAAGTGGCATAAATCCGACGCACAATATCCTTCAGAAAATTAATATTGCGTTCTTCATCTGTCATAACGCGCTCCCAATCCCATTGATCGACATAAAGTGAGTGTAAATTTCCAAGTTCCTCGTCTGCTCGAATGGCATTCATATCAGTATAAATCCCATAACCGTTTTCAATATCGTAATCAGCCAAGGTGAGGCGTTTCCATTTAGCCAATGAATGAACTACCTCAGCACGAGCGTTATTCATATCCTTGATTGCGAAATTCACTGCACGTTCTACTCCATTCAAATCATCGTTCAGTCCCGTGCCACGCAATACAAAAAGTGGAGCTGTAACACGTCGCAAGCGCAATTCGGATGAAAGATTTGCTTGAAAAAAATCTTTAATTTTAGTAATACCCAATTCTGTTTGTTGCAAATCGAGTAAAGGTTTATAATCAGCAGGTTTAAAAAGGTAACTCATGTTTTGTTAGTATAAATTGTTATATTAAAATGCATATAATATAGATACAAAGATAAGCATTTTGAAATAGTTTTTGGTAATTTAATAGCAAAATTTATTTTATATCACATTTCATATTGCAATAAAATATAAGGCTTTCAAAAAAAAATACAGTCTGTTGTAATTTAATGTATGCAACGCTAAAATTAAAATTAGTTTCTTCTCCTATATTTATGAGAATAAGGGAACATATAGCGTAGATGAATTGACATTATTCTCATTTTTTATCCTGATTAACCCAAATAAGGGAAGAGGTTTTATAGCCCAAATCTATTGCTATCTTAAGGTAGTTTTGTTTCACATCTTCAGGCATTGTTCTCTCACGAGAGAGTATCCACAAGTAAGTTAGATTGTTACCTGCCACCAGGGCATATTTATACTCGTTGTCTAATGCTATCACATTATAGCCTGAATAAAAAGGACCAAAAAAAGACACTTTTAACCTTGCAATGTTTGCTTCACCTATAAATTTTGCTTTGCCAATAGCCTTACTCCATTTCTTTGTTTTATAATTAAAACCACGGTTATCAACTTTAATACTACCGTCAGCATTGATCGAATAATTTGCTGTAGTATTATTTAAGTTTCGTTCAAAACGGAAATCCATTCGGGCAATCTCATACCAAGTGCCTAAGTATTTCTCTTTATCAAATGGTGTTACAGCTACTGCCCCTTTTGGAATGGTTGCACATGAGTTGATTGTAGAAATACAGATTAATCCTAACGAGGAGAACATTACTAAATTCTTTACTTTCATATTCTTTACTTTTAAAATTTGGAAAATTATTTTTGAAATGCGCGTTTGAGAAAAAAGTAATTTATTGTTTTAATTAGTTCATTTTAAATGAAATAAGATTTTTTTTGATTTGTATTTAACTTTAGAACGCAATTAAAAATTGTTTTACTATCCCAATTTAACATTGTCAAGTCGGATACAATTTTCTGATATAACAAAATTATTTCATTAAAGTTTTTGGAAGTATATTATTCCCTTTGGTTTTGAGTGTTGGTTCCAATTAACCATTATCAAATGATATTCAATATTAAAATATATCCGAATGAACTGATAAAGAATAAATTGAATCTGTAATAAATTGAAAAAGTTTATTGAATCCAATATTCAATAAACTTCTATTGTTGAATTATTTAAGATGATGTATTAAACTCGAAGTGATGATGAAATTGTTTTCTTATTTTATCAAACTCAGGAATAGACCAACGCAACCGATAAGAATGATGATAACACCTGTAATCTGATTGATTAGTTTTAATTCCCTCATGTTCAGCTTACTTTTAAACCGACTGACTAGATAAGTCAGTAAGTTCCACCACAATAATGCTCCACCTAAAATTGACAATATCCCACAAATAGAAACAAATAAAGTGGTGGAATTGTTAATAAATTCGAAACGTGCAAAGAGGGCAATCAAAACAAATAAAACCAACGGATTAGAAAATGTCAAGCCAAGCGAAGTGAAAAAATCGCCAGGCAGACTGTGTTTAACTGTTTCATCTGGTCTGGGTTGTGTGGCAGGATTAGTTCTGAAAATATAATAACCGAAAAAAGTTACAACCAAACTTCCAACTAATTGAATAACAAAACGATGTGCTTCAATAAAATCGAGCACAAAACTTAAAAAGAATAAGGTAATGATAGTATAAATCAAATCTGATGTAGTTGCCCCCAATCCGGTTGCTATCCCATGTTTCTGACCTCGGTTAAGGGTTCGTTGAATGGTAAGCATCCCAATTGGACCCAATGGTACAGAAATACATAAGCCAATCAAAATCCCTTTTATAATTATCTCAACCATTTAGCACATCTATTGTTTGCAATGCAAAGTTAGTTTATTTTTGCAATTTTATCGCATCAAAATGTCATTGTTTGGAGCTTATAAACTTTATTTTTTAACTTTTAAGACTTTAAAATCCAAAATCATCAATTTTTTTGTCAAACTTTTTAGCTTCTGACGGCTTTTTAGCTTTGAGTTGAATGGATGCTCCTTCCACGTAAATTGCCTGATAAGGCCGAACAGGACAAATGGATTCACAAGCACCGCAACCAATACAAATGTCTTTTTTAACTTCGGGAATGGTAAGTCCTTCTTTATAGGGGATCATATGAACTGCCTGAGTAGGGCAATGTTCGGAACAAGCTCCACAGTCTTTTTCTTCAGTGAAAACAATGCATTTGCTTTTTCTGAAATTGACAATTCCGATTTGAGCCACTTTCTTTTCTTCGATAGAAAGTTTTTTTAAAGCACTTGTCGGACAAACTGTTGTGCAGATATTGCAGTCGTAAGTACAAAAAACTTCGGTAGAAAAAGCCAGATGAGGCTGGGTAATCCCTGAAATTCCATATTGCAACGCGGCAGGTTTCAATACTTGCATCGGACATTTGGTTATACAAAGTTGACAGGCGGTGCAATGTGAGTTAAAGTACTCAATGTTATCGGCTCCGGGAGGCATAATCGGTTTTCGTGAAAGTATGGAATCATTATTGGAAATAACTTTTTGGGTTTTTGCAAAAGCAGCTGTTGCCAGCATAGCTCCAGTTACCATTAAAAAAGTTCGTCTGCTATTATTTTCGTTGTTTTGTATTGGTTGTGCCTGTTGTTTTTTGTAACGAAACTCGTAATTTATACTTCCTTTTTTACAGGCCGATAAACAATTAAAACAGGTTACACAGCGCGAATCGTCTACTTTCATATTGTCGCTGTCAATGCATTGAGATTTACATTGTTTTTCGCAAGCACCACAACGTGTGCAACCGGATTCTTTGATTGAAATCCGAAAAAGAGAAATTTTAGAAAGCAGTCCAAGGCCAGTCCCTACAGGGCAAATCGTGTTACAATACGAACGACCTTTTGTCCACGACATTTGGGTTACAATATAAAAAAACAGCAAAGCTACACCAAATGCAAGTGGCACAAAACTAACTTGTTCAACCTGGTAAAGTGAATAATTTCCCATTTTACCAAGAACTGAAGCTAAACCATTATTTGCCCAAATGGCTAACGGTCTGAAAAGTTGAGAAATTATCCTTCCAAAAGTGCTGTAGGGATCGAGTAATAAAACGAGGAAAGAACTGCCAAAAATAAAAGCAATTAAAGTAATTGCGAGAACAGAATAACGAAGAATATTTTGCGGTTTTGCATAATCGAATCGATATTTCCTTTTCTTACGAAAAATGCGTGTTTTCCACGATAAAACATCTTGCAAAACACCTAATGGACAAATAGTTGAACAATAAATACGCCCCAAAAATAGGCTCAATATCAGCAGAATAGATAATATTCCCAGATTTAACGAAAGTAATGCAGGAATCCATTGAATGCTCAATAATTGATGCATTTGAAATGGTAATTTTCCCGTAAAATCAAGGAAAAATAAAAGTATTGACAGGAAAAACAATAAAGATAAAACGACACGGATTTTTTTTAGAAACTTCATTTAAATGCTGCTAAAATTGATAACTGTTTATTGATAACTGATTACATTTTTATTCTTTTCACATTAAGTTTTTCGAGATTTTGTGTTCCCACTTTGAGTTTTTCAGCTAATGCTATATGTCGTACGTCGTTTATATTGGTTGGTTGAACCTGTGAAAACATTTTCATGGCAGCCGTATCAACAGCAACAAAATCAGGAGATACAATCAAAGATTTAAGCATGACAACATCCGCTTCCGATTTGCCTTGCGGACCATTTGATTTCATTATACGGTATGCATCAACAATATTAAGTGCAGGTTTTTTATGAAAAGTGGCAATGTCGGCAATACATTGATGTAAATCATTTTGATGAAAGAATTTTCTGTCCCAAACAATTCCCATAAGATTTTTCATGGATATTGTGTTTTTGGTGCCTCCATGATGTTTCAAAATGGGTACGTTAAACCAAACATCGCAATCGAGTAAAGACTTATGAATCTTATTTTTTTTCATGTTAACTCCGTTAGGAAGTTCTATTTCACGATAGTAGGATTCGTCATTTGCCGGAACCATTTTTCCCCCGGCGGCTGTTACTGCAGCTTCAATGCCACTGTTTTTATAACTTTTTTTCCAGTCGTGGCAAGTGTGATCAAAAACAACAACTTCTGCAGCTCCGGCACCTTTACACAGTTTTACCAAAGCAGCAACTAAATCAGGATTAGTATCTGCAGCCATTTCTGGCTTTCTATCCCAACCTATGTTGGGCTTAATAACAACCTTTTGTCCTTTTTTTACATAGTTTTTAATGCCACCAAGTTCTTTCAATGCACGAATGAGCATTGCTTCAGGTTCACCACCCATAACTGCCACTAAATCAGGCGCCGACTGAACTGCAAGGTTTTTACTTGAAACAACCGACCCAAGGGCATTTGTTTTAAAAAAGGAAGCCAAGCCGACAATTGCAGCTGATTTAAAAAAATCTCTTCGTTTCATGTTGATGTAAATTTATAATGAGTTTGAAAAATAGCTTATTTTTTAGTCTGAAAAATCGATTACAAATATATAGAAATTTACTGTTTGATGTATTTTAAAATGCGAGATTTTTTTTAATTAACTCCATTCAAAGTAACCAAATAAAATCCTGAACAGAATTGAGATGAATTAATTGAAATTGTGTTTTCCGAAAATTCTTTGGTATAGACCAGTTGACCGGTTGAATTGAAAACTTTTATTTGTTTTGTTCCTGGAAAAGAGCTGTAAACATTGAAAAAATCACTTGAAGGATTTGAATAAATATAATTTTCATGTGAATCTGGATTAACCGGTTCAAACCCTGACTTTTTGTGGAAAGGTCTGAAATGAAATTAAAAGAAAAAGTGCGAATAAAATTTGACCGTGTTTCATTCTGAAAATTCGCTTTAAATTAAAGAAAATCAATCAAATGCGTTTATGCCTCAACTTCTTTTGGCTTCTTCTTCACAACAAATGCACTGATTTCCCAGAGAGCATAAATCGGAATGAAAAAGAGCATTATTGTTAATGGATCACCGGTTGGAGAAAATATCGCGACAAACACGAATAATGAAAAGAAAGCATGTCGACGGTATTTGTTGAAGAATTCGCGATGCAAAATGCCAAGTTGCGATAAAAACCAAGCTACTATCGGCAATTCAAACACCAGTCCCATGAAAAAGCAAACCATCAAAAAAGTGCTCATATATGAATCCAACGAGACACTTTGCTCAATAAACTTACTGAGTTCATATCCGGCTAAAAACCTTAAAGTCAGTGGGAAAAGAAAGAAATAACCAACGGCAACTCCGCAGTAAAACAATATATTTCCGAATAAAAAGACACCACCGGCATTTTTCCGTTCATTGGCATAAAGAGCCGGTTTAATAAACAAAAAAAGTTGGTAAATTACAAAAGGAAAACTGAATACCAGCGAAAACCACAACGAAGAAGTGAGGTGAACAAAGAACTGGGATGCGAGATTGATGTTGATTATTTTGATATTATATGCCTTGGTGACGAAATCAGGAAGAAAAGGTAATTTTTTGCTAACCTCGCTAAACCATTGATAAAGAAAGAAATCGTTTCTGGATGGAGCTAGAATAACCTGATCAAAAAGCGGTTTCATGAAAGCAAAGAAAACGACTGATGCAATTCCGACAAATCCGGCAATTCGAAAAATAGTTCTTCTCAAATCATCCAGATGATCCCAAAAAGTCATTTCTTTCTCACTCAACTCACTCATCTTTCTTTTTGGTTGAATCTTTTTTGTCTTCGGTATTTGGTTCTTTTTTTATTTCTTCCTCGATGTCATTAAGTCCTTCTTTAAAGCTTTTAACTCCTTTTCCAAGTCCTTTCATTAATTCCGGAATTTTCTTACCGCCAAATAATAATAAGAAAATCAGTGCAACAACAATAATAACCGGAGCATCTATAAATAACAAGTGGTTCATAACAATGTGTTTTATGTGGGTTTAAATAATTTGAGATAAATGTGCTGTAAAAATACAATTATATTTTTGATTCTATTAATCATACTGTTTAATTCGTCTAAAATAGAACATTTTTTTAGAAATTATTAAACAAAAAAAAACGCTTCAACAAGATAAAATACGGTTTTAAAATACCTGAGTAAGCTGTTTAATTCCGGTCTACCAGTTTCTTATTATTCTCATTATAACGATCACCGATATTAGGATATTTTACTGTCAATTGTTCAATTTCATCTATTTCCGGCTGAATTAGCTCAATATCTACCGCACCGGCATTTTCAATTAAATATTTGGAGCGTTTGGTCCCCGGAATAGGAATAATATCTTCGCCTTTTGCCAATACCCATGCCAATGCAAGCTGAGCAGGCGTACAGCCTTTCCTCTTGGCAATTTCCGCAAAAGCATTTGTCAGTTTTAAGTTGTTTTCGGCATGTTCGGATTGATAACGCGGCTGGCTTTTTCTGAAATCACCATCTTTTAATTGGCCTAAATCCAGTGTGTTCGACATTAATCCACGTGCCAACGGACTAAACGGAATAAAAGTGATACCCAATTCGCGGCAAGCAGGTAATATTTCATTTTCCACATCGCGTGTAAGTAATGAATATTCGCTTTGCAAAGCGGTGATTGTATGAACTTTACTGGCTCGACGCAATGAATTGGCCGAAGCTTCCGACAATCCCAAATACCGTACTTTTCCTTCTTTCACCAATTCTGCCATTGCACCAACCATTTCTTCAACCGGAACGTTGGGATCAATACGGTGGGCGTAATATAAATCAATAACGTCAGTCTTTAATCTTTTCAAACTGGCTTCAATGGCCTCGCGCATGTGTTTTGGCGAAACATCAAACGAATTTGCCTGAGCATTGCCATCATTTGGTATAAATCCGAATTTGGTAGCAAGAAAAACGTTGTCGCGGTTTGACTTTAGTACTTTAGAAATCAGTTCTTCATTTTTCCCTGCGCCATAAATATCGGCTGTGTCCCAGAAATTGATTCCTATTTCCAATGCTTTTTCAAGCGTGGCAATTGATTCTATATCATTGGGAATACCATAGGCATGGCTCATCCCCATGCAGCCCAATCCAATGGATGATAATTGAATACCTGTATTTCCTAATTTGCGAAATTTCATAAATCCTGATAAAACGTTAAATAAAATGATACAAAAACACGATGGTGCCTTCCAAAGCCGATTTCACATTGTCTTTTATTTCCATGACGACATCAATTTCTGCTTTCGATATTCCCCGAAGATTTTTTAATGACTTCAATTTGGCTCGAATGCGAACCTGACTGTTTACCAAAACCGGTTTGTTAAATCGTAAGCTTTCAATGCCGTAATTTACAGTTAGTTTAGAATTCTTTACTTCTACAATTTGTTCCCAAAGGTAGGGTAAAATGGAAATGTTTAAATATCCGTGGGCAATCGTTGATTTGAAAGGACTTTCGATTTTGGCGCGTTCAGTATCCACGTGAATCCATTGATGATCCAAAGTGGCATCAGCAAACTGATTGATTTGTTTTTGTGTGATGGTGATATAATCAGAAACACCTATTTCTTTTCCAATGTAATGTTCTAATTCTTCAAAGCTGTTAATGACTATTTTACTCATTATTACTGAAACTATTAATTGTTGCAGATAAATTGCACATTTTATTTGATTTTGGGCAAAAGTACTGATTTTTTTTAGTTTTGTGAAATCCTAAATTTACTATTTCAGAAAAAAAATAATGAAAAGTAATACAACTTTCAAATATTGAATCGTTTAACTACATGATATTTTTATTAAACGATCCTGTTTTCATAAATGAAATAATTTGTTTAATAACTTTTTTATGAAGAGGCATTAAATCATGAATGGATGGAATGGCTATAAAATCTTTCTCATTTCCAAGTTTGGTCAGACTTAATGAAATATTTCCATCATTATCTTCTTTCAAAAAAGGATTGAACCAAGGTTTTTTCCCTTTTGCACCTGCAATTATTCCTACTTCACATGTTGGGATTGGAAGTTTATTTGCATAAGAATTTGAGTCTGTTCGCATGTGTTCAACATTTGGACCTAAAAAAAAATTCAGTCTTTTACCCGAATAAAAATCTGCCATTTTCGTTCCTTTATTTGGTGGGGCTAACATGACAATCCGAAAAATATGGGGAAAATGAACTGTTGAATCCATGTATTGATACATAGATCGAACAACCAATGCCCCCATTGAATGAGTAACAAATGAAACAGTATCGAAATTATCCTTTTGAACTTTACGGTACAAATCAAGCCCAATACTGTCCAAATCTTCCGAAAAACTTGGATATGAATAATTTTCTGTCAAATAACCTTCTTTAATCAATCCCTGATTAATTTTTTCCATTTGTAGTGCAAAACCTCCAAATCCATGAACGACGTAAACTTTGTGGTTAGCTGAAACTAATTGCATAATAACTAATAAAATAACAGTAAACTTTAATTTCATAGATAGTTTAGATTAAATACCAAATTTTTCCATTTCTTCTAACAATATCTTATTTTCTTCAGGCTTTCCAACCGTAATTCGCAAACAACCATTACATAATGAAACAGTATTTCTATTTCGTACAATTATACTTTTTTCAACCAAATATTGATACAAAGTAGTTGGATTTTCCACTTTCACTAATACAAAATTGGCATCTGTAGGGTAAATATGTAGCACATAAGAAAGATCATGTAAAGCGTTTATCAAAATTGTCCGTTGTTTCAAAATCAAGTTTACCGATTTTTTCAGTTGTCCATGATTTTTTAGGATTGTCAGGGCTTTTTTCTGAGTAAGAATATTGATGTTGTACGGATATTTAATTTTGTTCAATACAGCAATTATTTCAGTCGAAGCAAATGCCATTCCTAAACGAATTGCGGCACTTGCCCAAGCTTTGGACATAGTTTGTAAAATCACTAAATTGGGATATTTCGAAAGTTTTTCCATAAAACTTTCTTCTTTGGCAAAATCAATGTAGGCTTCGTCCAGTACTACAATTCCTTCAAACGAAGTGATTAGCTTTATTATTTCTTTGCGATTTAAACTATTTCCTGTGGGATTATTTGGTGAGCAAAGCCAAATTATTTTTGTGTATAAATCGCATGCTGTCAATAAATTATCCGCCGAAAATTGAAAGTTCTCATCCAACAAAACTTTCCTGTATTCAACATCGTTGATTCCAGCACAAACTTTATACATACCGTAAGTTGGCTCGATAGCAACTACATTATCAATTCGGGGATTACAAAAAGCCCGGTAAAGTAAATCAATTGGTTCGTCGCTGCCATTTCCGAGAAAGATATTTTCCTGTGCAACATCTTTTACTTGTGAAATTTGTTCTTTAACTTTCCATTGCAAAGGATCAGGGTAACGGTTGTAAGGTGCGTTATATGGATTTTCATTGGCATCTAAATACACCGAAGCTTCACCTTTAAATTCGTCGCGAGCCGATGAATAAGGTTGAAGTTGACGTATATTATCTCGGAGTAGTTTTTCTATGTTCATTCTTTTTTGTCTTATGTCAAATGTCTAAAGTCTATTGTCTTTAAAGCCAATTTTCATTTAATCACTTATTTTTATTCAATATCGTCTATGTCTGCTTTCTAAATCTTCTTCATCTTCCTGTTCAAGTCTAACTTTTACTGCATTACTGTGAGCTACTAATTCTTCATTTTCAGCCATTAAAATGATGGCATTGCTTAGATTCGTTAATCCTTCCTGGGTAATTTGTTGAAAAGTTATTTTCCGAATAAAACTATCCAGATTAACTCCGTTATAAGCCTTTGCATACCCATTTGTAGGTAATGTGTGGTTTGTTCCCGATGCATAATCACCTGCACTTTCAGGCGAATAATTTCCAAGAAAAACAGAACCTGCATTCACAATATTGGCAGCTACACCCATGAAATATCGGGTTGCAATTATCAAATGTTCAGGCGCATAATCGTTGGTCATTTCAACGGCTTCTTCAAGCGTTTTCAAAACAATTATTTTGCTGTTTTCCAATGCTTTTTGAGCAAATTCTTTGCGTGGTAATTGCTCCAGTTGAATTTTTATTTGTTCCAAAACCGGTTCTACTAGTTTTTCGCTGACTGTAATCAGAATGGATTGACTATCAGCGCCATGTTCGGCTTGCGAAAGTAAATCGGCAGCTACAAAAGCTGGATTAGCAGTTTCGTCGGCTATAACTTCCACTTCCGAAGGTCCGGCAGGCATATCGATTGCCACATCGCTCAACGAAACCAGTTGTTTAGCTGCCGTAACATATTGATTCCCAGGACCAAATATTTTATAAACTTTTGGAACAGATTCTGTCCCATAAGCCATTGCAGCAATGGCTTGTATTCCACCAATTTTGAAAATACGATGAACTCCAGCAATTTTAGCTGCATATAATACGGCCGGATGAATTTTACCACCTTTATTGGGTGGCGTACATAGTACAACTTCTTTGCATTCAGCAATTTGAGCAGGAATCCCAAGCATCAAAACTGTTGAAAAAAGCGGTGCAGTTCCTCCCGGAACATATAATCCAACTTTTTGGATGGCAATAGCTTTTTGCCAACAATAAACACCCGGTGATGTCTGAATCTCAGGTAAATCCTGTTGTTGTTCCGAATGAAATTTCCAAATATTGCGTCGAGCCATTTCAATGGCTTGTCTTAAATTTACAGAGATTAATTTTTCAGCTTCAGCAATTTCTTCTTTAGTTACTTCAATTGCATCCAAACTGACTTTATCAAATTTTTTCGTATATTCCTTTACAGCTTTATCACCTCGTTTTTTTACGTCGTCCAAAATTTTTTGAACGGTTTCGAATAATGAAGTACTATCAAAAACAGGACGAGCAAGGAGTGTTGTCCAGGTTTCACGGGCAGGATATTTGAATACTTGCATTTTATCTATTTTATTAGTTGATAGAGTTAATTGATTGATTAGTTAATTGGTTTAGCAGTTGATCGCTCATCAGCAATTACTTACAAATCAGTATATTTTCCCAGTGATTATATAAGTCTTTCATTCCGTCAAAAATAATATCAACTCCATATTCACTTAAAACATTGGAATTTAATGGTCCGGTATTTACTCCGATTGTAAATAAACCTGCAGCTTTAGCCGATTCAATACCTAATGGTGCATTTTCAACAACCATAATTTCCCAAGGTTTCAACCCTGACTTTTTTAATGCCATTAAATAAGGCTCAGGATTAGGTTTTCCATGTTTTACATCAAACGCAGTCACCATTTTTTGTTTTTGAAAAATTTTCGGAAAATTTTCTTCTAAACTATCAATCAAACTTGGCTGTCCTGAACCTGTTACAACAAATATTTCTAAATTTTGTGTTTTTATTTTTTTTAATAACTCAATTGCAAAAGGCATTCTTTCTGTTTTGCCATGAGATTCAAAAAAGTTTGATTTTAAATGATATATACTTTGTTTTTCTTCTTCTGTAGCTTTTCGTCCATAAATATTCATGAAGACTCCATCAATTGTAGAAGCTCCTGTGCGTCCCTCATTCATGTAAGCTTCGTATTCGGTAAACGGAAGTCCGGCTTGCTGCATTGCTTTTACCCAAGCCGATGCATGATATTTCATGGAATCAAATAAAACCCCGTCCATGTCAAAAAAAACTGCTTTCGGGCAAAATACCGGATAATTGTTTCCTTGTAAAAATTTTTCTATTTCGGGTGAAAACATGTATTGTAATTTTAAGTGCAAAGATACTGATTTTGTAACTTAAAACTGAACTTTATGTAATGCTAATTCATTAATTTTTGAACAAAAAGCTTTTCATAACGCTCAGAAAATGGTTATTACATTTTTTTTGAACTGAATCCCAAATTTTTTAGGAGTAAGGAAGCTAGTATATAAAAATTATTGTAAATTTGCAGTTGAAAAAATCGGGGTGTGGCGCAGTTGGTAGCGCGCTACGTTCGGGACGTAGAGGTCGCAGGTTCGAGTCTTGTTACCCCGACTTAAGACGAAGGAGTTTACATTGATTTGTAAGCTCCTTTGTGATTTATGTGATATTTAATATAAAATTCGAATTTTATTTCTGATATGTTAGTAATTATCAGGGATAATTGGTATAATTTTTGTAATTTTGCAGAAATATATTTGTGATATTAGCAAGTGTAACAAAATTTAATTAAAACTTACGCGTTAAATATTAAATTGGTTTATAAAGTCTGGTATTGGCTGCTTGAAGTTCAATTAGAATTTAAAAAATACAATTTTCACCAATGAAAATATATATATTTCTTGTAATAGCTTTTATTAGCATTGCATTTTCAGCATGTGATCTGAATGGATCTTCAAATAATACACCTCAAATTTTATTTGTTACAGAACCTATGTTGAATGCAAAAGATAGTTTAATTCCATATTTAACAGATGAAGCCGGAGTTTATAGGTTGGATACTATTAGCGTGGGAGATACAGTGAGTTTTCGGATATTGCTGAATGGATTTTCTAATCATCTTACTTCATATTATTTAACTAGGTCTGACACTACTGTTACCAAAATGATTCTTCCAAATAAGAATTCAATGGATTCTGTATTTTTGACTTCCTCATCGGATTATTCAATTGGTAAGTTTATTTTCAAGACCAATATCTTTAATCTGTATTTTCCGTTCAAGTATGTTGCTTTAAAACCAACTAACGATGCAAAAATCAGTTTTTCCTTAACATCAGATGCCAATTTTGACGGGAGCATGAGTTTAGGAAATAATTCGGTTAATTTTGTTTTAAAAACTCCTATCAAGGTTGCTAAATCAATATCTAATGTAAATTAATTAAAATTAAATTCTTGCCTTAATTACTTTTGTTTCAGCTTCGAAGCCCGGTTTTTCGAGCAAAGCAAACATATTTTTCTTGTATGCTTCCACGCCCGGTTGGTCGAATGGATTTACCCCCAACAAGTAACCGCTTATTCCACACGCTTTTTCGAAGAAATATAGCAATTCGCCTAAATAATATTCGTTCAATTTTGGTAATTCAATTTTCAAATTCGGAACGCCACCATCAATATGTGCAATCATTGTGCCGAGTTCAGCCATTTTGTTTACTTCGTCCACACGTTTTCCGGCAAGGAAGTTCAAGCCATCGAGGTTATTTTGATCGTGTGGGAAAATTTTTGTATGATTGCTTTCTTTTACAGAAATAACAGTTTCGAAGATGCTGCGTTCGCCTTCCTGAATCCATTGACCCATAGAGTGCAAGTCGGTTGTAAAATCTACTGAAGCGGGGAAAATTCCTTTATTTTCTTTTCCTTCGCTTTCGCCATAGAGTTGTTTCCACCATTCTCCGATTAAGTGCAATTTTGGGTGAAAATTCACCAGGAGTTCAATTTTCTTGCCGTTTTTATACAGTTCGTTACGAACAGCAGCATATTGAGCAGCAGGGTTTTCTTCGAATCGAGTTTCCTGTCCACATTTTGATTCCATGGTTACAGCACCCTTCACTAATTGACGAATGTCGAATCCGGCAACAGCAATTGGTAGTAAACCAACCGGAGAAAGAACAGAATAACGACCGCCGATATTATCTTCAATCACATAAGTTTTGTAACCTTCCTGAGTAGCCAATGTGCGCAATGCTCCATGTGTTTTGTCGGTTACTGCTACAATCAGTTTTTGAGCAGCTGCTTTGCCTTGTTGCTCTTCCAATTGCGTTTTCAGCAAGCGGAATGCCAAAGCTGGTTCGGTGGTTGTTCCTGATTTTGAAATAGAAATGATACCGAAAGGTCTGGTTTTCAATATTTCCTGCAATTCGTACAAATAATCTTCACCGATATTTTGTCCGGCATAAACCACCACAGGCGATTTGCGTTCGGTTTGTAACCAGTCGAAGCTGTTCGAAAGAGAATCGATCACTGCTTTTGCCCCTAAGTAACTTCCTCCTATACCAATTACAACCACTATTTCACAATTTTCACGAAATCTTTTAGCAGTGTTTTCCAAATCGCTAAATTGAGTCTCGTCGATAGAAGACGGCAAGTTTAACCAACCAAGAAAATCGCTTCCTTTTCCGGTACCACTGTGCAAAGCCCCATTAGCCGCAGCAACCTGCGCTTTGTATCCGGCTACATTTTGTTCGGACACAAATCCAAACGCTTTGTCGATAGATAATTTAATATTTTTCATTATTATAATAGTTTGATGTTTTTACTTCGTGTTATTTGTTCGCTTCGCTCACGATATTAGGTTTCGCCGATATTTGTTCGCTTCCCTCACGATAGTAAGTCACTTTGCTCCTGATTCTAACCCAATGAACCAATCAACTGATGAACCAATTAACTAATGAACCGATGAACAAATAAACCAGTTAACCAATCAACTACTTCAGTTTCTCCGATAGTTTTCGAATTTCCATAGTGGGTGAACAGCGGTTATACAGTATTTCAAACATGGAATCCACAATCGGCATGTTAACCTGATAATTTTCGTTGATTTCGTGAATACATTTAGTGGCGTAATACCCTTCGGCAATCATTTCCATTTCAATCTGAGCTGTTTTTACCGAATAACCTTTACCAATCATGCTCCCAAAAAGTCGGTTTCGACTGAACTTGGAATATGCAGTTACCAATAAATCGCCCAAGTATGCCGGTTCATTGATGTCTCGGTGAAAGGGGTTTGTGGCATTGCAAAAACGATTAATTTCCTGAATTGCATTAGAAATCAATACTGCTTGAAAGTTGTCACCATATTTCAACCCGTGACAAATACCGGCTGCAATGGAATAAATATTCTTCATTACGGATGAATATTCAATTCCCAATATATCATCACTTATAGAAGTACGAATAAAATTTGTTGTGAATCGTTGTGCCAAAATGCGTGCTGTGTCACGCGAACTGCAAGCTATGGTAAGATACGAAAGCCTTTCCAAAGCTACTTCTTCCGCGTGACAGGGTCCTGCCAAAACGGCAATATTGTCTTTCGGAACATTGTAAATTTGTTCAAAATAATCTGAAACAATCATATTTTCATCCGGAACAATCCCTTTAATTGCTGATACAATAAATTTATTGTCCAAAGGCCGTCGAAGTTTCTTAAGATGTTGTTTCATAAACGGAGACGGCGTTGCAAAAATTAATATCTCCGAAGTACGTACTAATTTATTGATGTCGCTTGTAAAATGAATGCGGTCGGTGTCAAATTTCACACCGGTGAGGTAAGATGGATTTTTGCTTAGTCGAATAAATTCATCTATTTGTTCTTGTCGACGCATGTACCAATTAATCTCTTCGGCATTAGTAAGTGCAATTTTAGCAATTGCTGTGGCCCAACTACCGCCACCAATTACAGCAATTTTACTTCTTTCGTTAATCATTTGTTTTATCATTCTTTCAACTTTTCCATAGTCCTAAACTTTGGAAAAGTTAGTATAAACTATTTCTACGCTTCTTCAATCCACTTTGCTACATCTTCTTTCGAAGGATTTGTCAGCTCCATTTTGTGTTTTTTATTCAATCCGCAAATATCCTGATGGAATTTATTTGGATTCAATCCTTTCAAATCATCAACAGTTTGAATTCCTGTTTTTTGAATTACAGCCACCCATTCTTCGGGAATTCCTAAAGCAACAAATTTTTCATTTCCATCCTTCTTAACAGTCTTTTCCGGTTTCATTTGCGGGAAGAAAAGTACTTCCTGAATAGCTACCTGGCCGGTCATCAACATCACAAGGCGATCCATACCAATTCCCATCCCAGAGGTTGGAGGCATACCGTATTCCAACGAGCGCACAAAGTCCATATCTATAAACATGGCTTCGTCATCGCCTTTTTCGCTCAGATTAAGCTGTTCCTGGAAGCGTCCTAATTGATCAATCGGATCGTTCAGTTCAGAATATGCATTTGCAATTTCTTTACCATTTACCATCAACTCGAAACGCTCGGTCAGTTCTGGGTTGTCGCGGTGGCGTTTGCACAAGGGCGACATTTCGCGTGGATAATCGGTGATAAAAGTAGGTTGGATATAGTTTTCTTCGCACTTTTCGCCGAAGATTTCGTCAATCATTTTGCCTTTACCCATGGTGTCGTCAACTTCGATATGCAATTGTTTGCACACTTCACGAAGTTGCACTTCGTCCATGCCGTTGATGTCGATGCCGGTGTATTCTTTGATGGCATCAATCATGGTGAAGCGTTTGAAAGGCGTTTGAAAGCTAATGGTTTTGTCGCCTACGGTGATTTCGTTGGTTCCGTTCACGTCCAGAGAGATTTTTTCAATCATGCTTTCGGTAAAATCCATCATCCAGTTGTAGTCTTTATAAGCCACATATATTTCCATAGCAGTAAATTCAGGATTGTGCGTGCGATCCATACCTTCATTGCGAAAGTTTTTGGAAAATTCATATACGCCTTCAAAACCACCAACAATCAGTCTTTTTAAGTATAATTCGTCTGCCACACGAAGATAAAGCGGCATGTCCAAAGCATTGTGATGCGTTGTGAATGGTCTCGCTGCAGCTCCACCGGGAATAGATTGCAAAATAGGCGTTTCCACCTCAATATATCCTTCAGCATTGAAATAATCGCGTATCGATTGATATACTTTGGTGCGTTTCAGGAAAATATCTTTGACGCCTTCGTTCACTACCAAATCTACATAACGTTGGCGATAACGCTGTTCGGGGTCTTCGAATGCATCGAAAGCCACGCCGTCTTTGTATTTTACGATCGGGAGCGGGCGAAGCGATTTGCTCAGTACGGTAAGTTCCTGTGTATGCACGCTTATTTCACCCATTTGGGTGCGGAAAATGAACCCTTTGATACCAATAAAATCACCAATGTCCAACAGTTTTTTGAACACGATATTGTACATTTCGGGTTGTGCTTCGGTGTTGATGTCGTCGCGGCTCACATATACCTGAATACGGCCTTTGGAGTCCTGTAGTTCAACAAAAGAAGCCTTGCCCATAATGCGGCGGCTCATAATACGGCCGGCTACGCAAACGGTTTTGCCGCTTTCTTCGTCTTTAAATTCAGCTTTTATATCGGTGGAAAATGCATCGGTTGGGTACAGGGCGGCAGGGTAGGGGTCAATGCCTAAATTGCGTAATTCGTCCAGACTTTGCCGTCTGAACTGTTCTTGTTCGCTAAGTTCTGTGCTCATAATCTTTTATATACAAATTGCTGCAAAAGTACAAAAAAAGGATGAATAATATACATGTCACTAGTGCGATGTTTGTCCTTTCGACATAATAAAAACTATATTCTGAATAAATTTTTAAGACATTCTGCCTCAAATCAAAATAAAAAAAACCTTTTTCAACTTTTTCTTTCACAGTTTCCAAACTTAAATTATCTTTATCATCGATTAAACTTACCAATCATCAACAAACAAATGATCGAATTAGAAACGCTTTTCAAGCAACAAACTCACGAAAAACTACTAAGTAAAGAAGAACTATCCGCTTCCGGTTCCAATCGACGTTATTTTAGGTTGGAGAGTAAAAACAACTCGATTATTGGCGTGGAAGGCACTTCCATTGAAGAGAATAAGGCATTTATTGAAATGGCTACTCATTTCCACAATCAGGGTTTGCCTGTTCCTCAATTCTTGGGACAAACTTCCGATGGACGTTTTTATATTCAGGAAGATTTAGGCGATACTTTGCTTTTTGATACTATTGCCGATGGTCGTAAAACAGGAGTTTTTCACGAAGGTGAAAAAGAAATACTTCGTAAAACCATGCGTAAACTGCCAGCCATTCAAGTTTTGGGAGCGCAAGGTTTTGATTTTTCGGTTTGTTATCCACAACCTGAATTTAATGAACGTTCCATTTTGTGGGATTTGAATTATTTCAAATACTGTTTTTTGAAATCAACCGGACTCGATTTTCAGGAAAACCGACTCGAAGATGAATTCTCCAGGTTATCGGAGATTTTGTTGCGCTCTCACACCAATACGTTTATGTATCGCGATTTTCAGAGTCGGAATGTGATGATAAAAGACGATGAACCCTATTTTATCGATTTTCAGGGAGGACGAAAAGGACCACTTTATTACGATGTGGCTTCATTCCTCTGGCAAGCCAAAGCAAAATACAATGATGAGTTACGTGAAGAGTTGTTGCAAACTTATTTGGACGCTTTACAGGAATTGATGCCGATTGATGAAGCTGATTTCAGAATACAATTAAAGCATTTTGTACTGTTTCGAACCTTGCAGGTGTTAGGTGCTTATGGTTTCCGCGGTTATTTTGAAAAGAAACCGCATTTTCTTCAGAGCATCCCATTTGCACTCGAAAATTTGCGTTCTATTTTACAAAATAAATTCTCTGAATATCCCTACTTGTTGGAGATATTAAAGAAAATGACAGAACTGAAACAATTCAGAGAGGTATCGGTTCGTAAGCCCTTAGTAGTAAAAATATACAGTTTTTCGTTTAAAAAAGGAATTCCGCAGGATGATTCGGGTAACGGAGGCGGTTTTGTGTTTGATTGTCGCGCCGTTAATAATCCGGGGAAATATGAACGATACGCTCATTTTACAGGATTGGACGAGTCGGTTATACAATTTTTGGAAGAAGATGGTGAAATTCTTCATTTTCTGGAACATGCATTCGAACTGACGGATGCTTCCGTAAAACGGTACAAAGATCGTGGATTTACCAATTTGATGATTAGTTTCGGTTGCACAGGCGGGCAGCATCGCTCAGTTTATTCTGCCCAAAAAGCAGCACAACATATCAGCGAGAAATTTGGCGTGGAGATACAATTAATTCATCGGGAACAAAATAAAGAACAACTATTTGTAGCGCGAGATTAGCCAAAGGCAACTAAAACGAAGGAAGATGAAAGCAATGATATTTGCAGCGGGCTTGGGTACACGCCTAAAACCAGTTACCGATAATTTACCAAAAGCATTAGTGCCAATTGCCGGAAAACCTTTGTTGGAGCATGTAATTCTGAAATTGAAATCTGCCGGTTTCGATGAAATTATTGTAAATGTGCATCATTTTCCCGATCAGCTAATTGATTTTCTGAAAGCAAACAACAACTTTAGTATCCGGATTGAAGTTTCGGATGAACGCAATTTATTACTCGACACAGGTGGTGGTATTAGGAAAGCGGCATGGTTTTTCGATGATGAAAAGCCTTTTCTGGTGCACAATGTGGATATTCTTTCGAATGTAGATTTAAAAGTATTGTATCACCAACATTTACGCACAAATAGTCTTGCCACCCTGGTTGTAAGCAAGCGTGATACTTTCCGGTACTTGCTTTTCGATGATAATTTGCGATTGAGTGGTTGGATAAATGAGAAAACCGGTGAAACAAAACCGATAAATCTCAAGAAAATTGAATTGTACAATAAACTCGCTTTTGCAGGTATTCAGGTTCTATCACCCAAAGTTTTCGATTTAATGAAAAATCTTGAGCCGAAATTTCCAATTATGGATTTCTACCTGTCAAATGCAGCAAGTCAAACGATTACCGGTTTTGTGCCGGATAATTACAATATGTTGGATGTTGGAAAATTGGATATATTGGATGAAGCAGAACGATTTTTAACACCTAATTCCTAAAGGAAAGAGGCTGTCTCAAAATTGATTTTGTGACAGCCTCTTTGATTTTTTATATTCTCTATTTATAGAAATTTACTCCAAACCAGTCAATTACCAGAAATACCAGTAGAATGCAGAACACAGAACTACTACTCCGAGTGAAGCAATTACATCCCACTTGTTCCAGCTCTTAAAGATGAGTTTTTTGTAATCACCTGTGAAAGTGATAAACTCAACCTGTTGAGCGGTTGGTTTTTTAGTAAACAATGATACTACAACCATAAACAACATGATGAAGACAAGCAACCATATCTCAAAGATAAGCCAGTTAGTATGCCAAAACCAATGAGTGGATCCCCAGAACTGACCTGTCATTACGTCTTTACCTGTATTTGTAAAGATGTTGGTCAGCAAGCGTGCCATACCAATAAGAAAGCCTACTATTAAACCTGCTTCACCAGCCTTAGGTGTAATTTTTTTGGAAAATATACCAAGTACGAATACTGCCACCATTGCAGGAGCGAGCAGCGATTGAATGCCTTGCAGATAGGAGTAAAGGCTGCCGAGACTCATCATGACCGGTATCCATGCAATACCAAGGACAACTACAACGATGGTTGCAATACGGCCTACTAACACGTATCTGGCTTCGCTTTTACCTTTGAACATTGGCTTGTAAAAGTCTTCAGTAAACAGAGTAGCACAGGAGTTGAAGAATGCTGCCAACGAAGCAACCAATGCCGATATAAAACCGATGGTAACAATACCTTTTACTCCTGCGGGTAATACAAACTTAACCATGGAACCAAAGGCGGTATCCGGGTTAGTTAACGTAAAGCCGCTGTCGGGACGCGCTGCCAATGCGGCGGCTATCATACCGGGAATCAAAAACATGAAGACAGGTAATATTTTGAAATAACCGGCAGCGATTGTACCTCTTCGCGCACGCTTCATTACTACGTCACTAGCTTCGCCTTTTGATTGTCCGAGCACACGTTGAACGATGTGTTGGTCGGTAGCCCAATACCAAAAGCCGATAATTGAAGCTCCGATAAATACCCAAAAACCGGGATATTCGTCATACATCGGGTCGCCCGTCTCAAAGTGGAACATATGATTGGTACCGTATGCAACACCGTCTTTCCCAACGTTCAGCGATCTTGAATAGTCCATCATGGCAGTCCAACCTTCAGTAATACTGCCGTGTCCGAGTGCCGACAATCCTAAGAAAAGCACAAGAAATGAACCAATGATAAGTATTGGTGTTTGAATTGCCGAGAGTGTCATCACACCCTTCATGCCGCCCAAAACGGTAAAGATCCCCGTTAATACAATTAATCCGATAGCTCCGTACCAGAATGGCAAGCCAAGAAGGCTCTCCAGAAAGATCCCTCCGGTAAATGCTGTTACACTCACTTTGGTCAGCACGTAAGCTATAAGTGTAATGATTGACAGCCATGAACCAGCACGAGGTGTGTAACGATTTTTGAGGAAGTCGGGCATTGTAATGATTTTCCCCAATTTATTATTCATCAGTTGGTAGAACGGTACAAAGAGCCAACCCAAGATGAGAATCATCCAACCTTGCATCTCCCAGTGTGCCATACCTACACCTGCCTTGGCACCTGTGCCGGCAAGCCCTACAAGGTGTTCCGAGCCAATGTTTGCAGCAAAGATAGCCATACCAATGATATACCATGGTTCGCCTTTACCAAACAGGAAATCTTCGCTGTCGGCACCCTTTTGCTTACGATTGTGTTTTTGTACTGAACGCCATACAGCCCATGATACAGCACATATTCCGACTGCGATAATTACCCAGTCGAGCCAAATAAATTCATGTGAATTCCAATTCATTTTTCGCTTTTATTAAATTTCTGATTAATAATTGTTTTATTTTTCTACGCCAAATTTATAGATACAAGTGCTCTTGTAAACTTTTCCCGGTTCGAGAATGGTAGAAGGCCATTGTGGTTTATTTGGACTGTCGGGATAATGTTGTGTTTCCAAACAAATTCCGGTACGTTGTTTATAAACAATACCATTTTTACCTTTTACCGTTCCATCAAGGAAGTTTCCTGTATATACCTGAACACCTGGCTCGTTGGTAAATACTTCAAGAGAAATTCCTGTAATGGGTGAAGTTACTTTAGCAGCAAGTTTTGTAACATCGCCGGCAGTATTTAATACCCAGTTATGATCATATCCATTTCCATTTTTCAGTTGAATAAAATCATATTTGTTAATGTCGGTTCCTATCACTTTTGGAGTTCTGAAATCCATTGGTGTATCTTTTACCGAATCAATTGCTCCGGTAGTCATAAATGTACTGTCAACAGGTGTATAACCATCAGCATTGATGTAAACTGTATTATCAGTTATAGGGTTAACCGGATTTCCAGAAAGATTGAAATAGGAATGATTACATATGTTAATCACTGTTTTCTTATCGGTAGTAGCCTCAAAATTAATCTTGATTGCATTATCTGCAGTCAGAACGAAAGTAACTTTTGCAGTTACGTTTCCGGGAAAGTTTTGATCACCATCAGGAGATAAACGGGTCAATTCTATGGTTGTGTCATTCACCTGATTTACTTTTTGATAAACCTGATATTGCCAACCTTTTGGCCCACCGTGTAAACAATGACCAAAATTATTTGGAATCAAATGAACAGTATCTCCATCTAAAACAAATCGAGCTTTGTTTATACGATTGGCATAACGACCGATAGAAGCACCAAAATCGCTCGGAATTTTTACATAATCGGCTACACTGTCAAATCCAAGAACAACATCCTGCATTTTACCTGCTTTGTCAGGAACCATTATTGAAACAATTCGACCACCAAAATTAGTAATGCAAACTTCCATTCCGGATGCATTTTTTAGCACATACAAACCTGTCGAATCTCCATTAATAACTTTCGTGAAGTCGGACTTAACCAACCCTGAAAGCGTTTTTTCGCTTTTCTCTTTACATCCCAGCATAAGCAGCGGAAGCAAAGCTAAATAAATCAGTTTTTTCATGTGTATTATTTTTAAATGTGTTTATGAAAGTTCTTTCTCTGTAAATTGACCCAGTTTGATATAGTCTTTATACAGTTCGTTATACAATGCTACATTAGCCGGATTTGGAAAGTATTCCTGAGCAAAGCCCATACCCATTGCTTTTTGAGCATCTTCAACTTTATCGTAAACGCCGGCAACAACCGCTGCAAACATTGATGCACCGAAAGCACAAGCCTGTTCAGCTTTAGCAACTTTTATCGGCATATTCAATACATCAGCCATGGTTTGCATTACAAAAGGTGATTTCAAAGCAATACCGCCAATACCAATAATCTCGTTGATTACCACTCCATTTTCGATAAAGCGATCAACAATTGCTTTTGATCCGTAGGCAGTTGCTTCAACCAATGCACGGAAAACCAATGGTGCAGAACTACCCAGATTTATACCTGTGATGGTGCCTTTTACCATTTGATTTGCATCCGGAGTACGACGACCATTCATCCAATCGGTTGCTAAAACGGTAGATTCTGAAACCGGAACTTTTGCTGCTTCTTCAGATAAAGCCGGAATAATCTGATCCAATGATTCTTCTATCAATTTTTGTTTCGTTTCTTCGTCAATCAGAGTTGATTTTGCCAAAATATTTTCAATTGGCCAGGCTACTAAACGTTTGAACCAGGCATAAACATCACCAAAAGCAGATTGACCGGCTTCCAAACCAACCATGCCGGGAATTACCGAACCATCAACCTGACCACAAATGCCGGGAATCAGTTTGTCGCCCATTTCCTTGTAACTTGAAACCATAATATCGCAGGTAGAAGTTCCAATGATGCGAACCAAGGCTCCCGGTTTTACTTCTGCTCCAACTGCACCCATATGTGCATCGAAAGCTCCTGCAGCAACAGCCACTTTGGTAGTTAATCCCAAACGGGTTGCCCATTCTTCGGTAAGCATACCTACTTTTTGATCACTTGGGCAAGTGTCAGCATATAAGCGCTCACGAAATCCGGCCAAAACTGGATCTAATGCTACCAAAAATTCTTCTGATGGAAGTCCACCCCATTCATTCAGCCACATGGCTTTATGTCCTGAAGCACAACGACTGCGGTAAATATTATTTGCATCATTTGTTCCTGTAATTAATGCAGGTAACCAGTCGCAATGTTCAACTATCGAATAGGCTGCATTGCGCACTTTTTCATCAACACGCAAAACGTGTAATGCTTTTGCCCAAAACCATTCCGAAGAATAGATTCCACCTTCGTACGAAGTATAATCCACATTCCATTTTACAGACAAATCATTTATTTCCTGAGCTTCTTTAATTCCGGTATGATCTTTCCATAATACAAACATCGCATTTGGATTTTCAGCAAATTCAGGTAATATTGAAAGCGGAGTTCCGTTTTTGTCGGTAAAAGCCGGAGTACTACCGGTTGTATCAAACGCAATACCAACCACCTTTTCGGCAGTTCCAGCCGGACATTTTGCCAAAGCTGTTTTTACTGTATATTCCAGTCCTTCAATATAATCCAACGGGTGTTGGCGATATTGATTGGCAGTTGGAACACAGTATTTACCTTCCATCCAACGTGGATAATATTTTACAGCGGAAGCCATTTCAGCACCTGTGATGGCATCAATAACCACCGCGCGACACGAATCGCTTCCATAATCTAAACCAATAACGTATTTGCTCATAATATTTTTTAATGCATAATTCACAATGCACAATTCATTATTATGCATTGTGAATTATTAATTGTGAATTATCTAAGTGCTTTATTCAACATGTAATAAACTTCATTATTACGAATGTCTTGTTTGAATTGACGAATATTGGTATCTTTATCAATAATCAACATTTCAATGTCTGCGATTTCAGCAAGGTCTTCCATCATCTCTGAGGTGATTGAGAAAGAAAAACTTGAATGGTGAGTTCCACCTGCAGTAATCCAGGCACCGGCGCCTACTTCAAGGTTTGGTTGTGGAATCCATAAGGCACAAGCTACGGGTAATTTAGGCAATGCTTTTGGTTCAATTACTTTCACTTCGTTTACTATCATGCGGAAACGGTTGCCCATATCAACGATAGTTGCAGCGATACCTTCACCTTTATGAGCCTGGAAAATCATGCGGGCACAAACACCTGCATCACCAATTCCCAGGAAGTGAACTTCGATACGTGGTTTTGATTCTGCTATCTCTGGGTTGATTTCCAACATGTGTGATTGAAGAATAGAACTTTTCGCACCGTCGAAATTCAACACATAATCTTCAAGGAAAGAACAACCACCGGGTAAACCTTTAGCCATAACCCACATGGTGCGAGTAAGAGCAGCAGTTTTCCAGTCGCCTTCAGCTCCGAAACCATAACCTTCGGCCATCAAACGTTGAGAAGCAAAACCCATCAATTGAGACATTCCTTCTAATTCGTTGAAACTGGTGGTAAAAGCAGTTGCGCCTTTATCTTCCAGAAAGCGACGTAACCCGATTTCCTGAGCAGCAGCCTGACGTACTGAAATATGTTTCTCAGCACCTTTTTTGCAATCGTCGGCAAATTCGTAATTTTTTTCGTAGACAGCTATCAATGTATCAATTTCAACTTCGGTAACTGCTTCTACATAAGGAACAAGTTTCGCAATCGGTGCATTATCTACATGGTAACCCAAACGGATTTCAGCTTCCACTTTGTCTCCATCGGTAACAGCCACATTGTTCATGTTGTCACCGAAACGGATGATTAGCATGTTTTGTGAATCTGCCCAACCGGCACAAACACGCATCCACGAAGAAATTTTCGCTTGAGTAGATTGATCTTTCCAGTAACCGACAACAATTTTGCGAGGTTTGCGTAAACGGCTGGTAATAAATCCAAATTCACGATCTCCATGAGCTGATTGATTCAAATTCATGAAATCCATGTCGATTTCGCTCCATGGAATTTGTTCGTTGAATTGAGTGTGAAGATGCAACAATGGTTTTTTATAATCCATCAAACCGTGAATCCACATTTTAGCAGGGGAGAAAGTGTGCATCCAGGTAATAAGACCGAGACATTTGGTATCGCCGTTTGCTGCACGCATAATATCTGCAATTTCAGACGATGAGTTAGCAGTTCCTTTATAAACTACTTTTACAGGAAGGTTACCCGATTGGTTCAACCCTTTTACCATTTCATTTGAGTGTGCGTCTACTTTTACGACCGCATCACCTCCGTACAGCAGCTGTGCTCCTGTTACGAACCATACTTCTAAATCTTTGAATTCCATGATAGTTTGATTTTATTTGTTTTGTCTTTTAATTATTTGATATATGTTGAGAAATAAATCACTGTCAACTGTTTACTGACCATAATATGCTCCCGGTCCGTGTTTGCGATAAAAATGTTTTTTAATCAGGTGTGGATTCATGGACAGATTTGGATTTACGCCGTAAGCGATATAGGCCATTTTGCCAACTTGTTCCATTACTATTGCATTGTGTACTGCATCGTGAGCATTTTTACCCCATGAGAATGGACCGTGGTTTTTTACTAATACACCCGGAATAAAGTCAGGATTCAATCCGTTGAATATTTCAACTACCACATTTCCTGTTTCCAGTTCGTACTCACCTTCAACTTCGGCTTGCGTCATGTCGCGCGTACAAGGAATGGCATCGCTGAAATAATCTGCATGCGTTGTTCCAATGTTTGGAATGTCACAACCGGCCTGAGCCCATGCTGTTGCGTAAGTAGAGTGGGTGTGAACGACACCGCCAATGTTCGGGAATGCTTTGTAGAATACAAGGTGTGTAGCAGTGTCCGACGAAGGTTTAAGTTTGCCTTCAATCACTTTGCCGTCCAAGTCAACCACTACCATATCTTCGGCTTTCATGTCTTCGTACGAAACGCCCGAAGGTTTGATAACCACTAATCCGGTAGCTCGGTCAATAGCACTCACATTTCCCCAAGTGAAAATAACTAATCCGTGTTTCACCAGATCCAGATTGGCCTGAAATACTTCTTGTTTTAGTGCTTCTAACATAATTATTTCTATAAAATTATTAATAAGGGTAATAAGTACACTTATTGAATTAAAAAAAATCAAATCGAAAAATGGAGTCCTTGTTGTATTAACTGATCGTATTTATCTTTTATGAATCTGTAATAATAAGCTCCTTTTCGGGAATTGCTTTTATCTTTTTCATCCAGTTTTTCAAGGATATCCATTGCCAGAATTTTTTTTCTAAAATTTCGTTTGTCAATATCTTCCTGATAAATTGACTCGTATAAACTTTGTAAAGTTGGTAAAGTAAACTGTTCCTGCAGCAAATTAAAACCTATCGGCTTAACCGCAGCCCGGCGTTGCAATAAATTCAGAGTATTCTTTACCATCAGTGAATGGTCGAAAATAAGTTCTGGAAGTTGCGTAATTTTCACCCAGCGAGCATCATATTTTTCGGCTAGCGAAGTATCAAACTTCTCAATATCAACAAGTGCATAATAAGCGATGGAGATTACGCGTTCCAAATCACGATTTATCTCACCAAAAGCACCAACCTGCTCCATGTAAATATCTTCAATGCCTGTATATTCGTCTACTACCCTTTTGGCTGCTTCATTAATGCTTTCGAATTTATTCACGAAACCACCCATTAACGACCAACCACCCTGCATTGGTTCAAACGGTCGCTTTGCTATAAGTATATGCAATTCGTTTTCTCTGAACCCCATTATTATACAGTCAACAGCAACGTAATGCTTGTCTTTATTTTGATAAAATGCTGCAGTCATTCGAATTAGGGGGAAATAAATATAAATAATGTATTGATTACTTGATATTTAATATGATTTAAATTGCTCTTAAATTACAAGTGTAAATTAAACACTTGTTTTTTGAATATGATTCATTATATATTATGTTTTACAACACATTTTATAAAGAGAAATAGTGTATCCAATATAAAAGTCATATCTTAACACAATTCAGTAATTGGGAAAATTTAAATATTAAATTCTTTGGCTTTTCAATACTTTCTTCCAATTCAGAGACTTAAAGTTTTATTAAACGGATATGTTGAACGACTTGCTTACTTGCTCAGTTGCCAGATTGAAAATTGACCGCAATTCAACTTTATGAGGTAGGGTTTTATGGAATAATCATCTGAATTGCGTTCGGAATAATACTGATTTTGAACGGAGAAAATCCGTTTACAATAATCCCATCTGCTTCCAGCAAAGCGGCTTTGTTGCATTGAACCAGTAGACTTTGAGTTTGGAATGATTCTATTACCGGATGTTCCAACAATTTTCCATTAAAAATCCGAAGCAAAGCAGTAATAATGTCCCAGATAGTGGGTTTTTTAGCCATCATCACATCCATCAATCCATCGTAGGGTACAGCATTCGGATTTTGTTTCATGCCGCCACCGCTATAACAACCGTTGGCCACATTCATGGTAAACATTCCATTGGTGATATTTCTTTCATCCGAAAAGATCCTTACTTTATGGGCTTTGTAGGTGAAAACAGCTCCGAGCAAGGCCAAAGTATAAAGAAAGGAGTGACTTCCTAAAACAGCTTTCAACCTGTGAGTGAGATTCACGACGGCTGCGTCAAGTCCTAGACCAATTGAATTAATAAAGAAATGAGATTCTTTAATGCCTTCCATATCATATTCCACTTTGCCAATATCAATCGACTGCGTTTTTCCTTTAAAAAATACGTCGATTGATTTGTTATAATCACGTGTTAATCCCCAAAACCGACCCCAGTCGTTGCCCGTTCCGCGTGGAATTAATGCAATTTTCAACGAACTTGTGTTTTCGATATTCGCACTGAAAATGCCGTTTATCACTTCACTCATGGTGCCATCCCCACCCAAAATCATTATGTTTTTATAGTTTTTATCAACAAAATATCGTGCAATCTTCGATGCATGACCGGCAAATCGTGTTATCCTGTAATCAAATTCAATTCCGGCATGTTTTAAAGCCAGAAAAAGATATTTTCGTTGTTGTCGGAATTTCTTTTTTCCTGATTTAGGGTTAATTATGATGGCCCAATGTTGCGGTGTGATGTCCATAAATTTACTCCGTGTTATTTGCTCCTTTTAGTCGCGTTATTCATCGTTATTTGTTCGCTTCGCTCACGTTATTTACTTTGATACATTTGCCTCTCAGGCTTTATTTTGCTTTACGATATATTTTCAAATGTGTTAATCAATTTTTAAAAATAACAATTAATAACGCAAAGTAAATAACAACTAATAACGCGAAGCAAATAACTATAAATAACTAATTTTTCGTTAGATACAAATCCATCAACGTCAATGCAGCCATTGCTTCTACAATAGGCACAGCACGCGGTAAAACACAAGGATCATGTCGGCCACGAGCTTCCAGTTCCACTTCGTTGATATGAATATCAAGTGTATTCTGTTTTTTCGAAATAGTAGCTACCGGTTTGAATAAAACCCGAAAATATATATCTTGTCCGTTGCTGATTCCGCCCTGAATTCCACCAGAATTATTTGTTTTGGTCGTTACTTTGTCGCCAACTTTTA
The DNA here is from genome assembly GCA_017882285.1 of Paludibacter sp. Lineage (GTDB taxonomy): Bacteria > Bacteroidota > Bacteroidia > Bacteroidales > Paludibacteraceae > Paludibacter. The sequence goes on from JADGPS010000001.1 coordinate 103,099, forward strand.
CAAACGGGTCATTCATTTGCGATCCTTTCATGTTTACACCTTCAAATCCACGACCGTAATCGAAGCCATGAGTAGCGTTAATGCTCAACATGGCTTGTGCCAGTCGAGCTTGCAGTTTATCAAAAATCGGTTCACCCAATCCAACCTGAACGCCTTTAATAACACAGGAAATAATGCCACCTATAGAATCGCCTTCTTCTTTTAGTTGTTTGATATATTCAATCATTTTCTCAGCGGTTTCAGTTTCCGGACAGCGAACCACATTACTTTCGATTAATGACAAATCAGCTGTTTCAAAAGTTTGCTTCATGGCAATGTGACCAACCTGTGAAGTGAAAGCGGTAATTTCAATTCCTTGTTTTTTTAATGCCAATTTTGCAATAGCTCCGGCGACAACGCGCGAAGCAGTCTCTCGCGCAGAACTTCTGCCTCCGCCACGATAATCACGTATTCCATATTTTTGTTGATACGTAAAATCGGCATGCGAGGGTCGATACACTTCTTTCAAATGGTCGTAATCTGAACTGTATTGATTTTCATTCCAGATAACAAAAGCAATCGGTGTTCCCGTAGTTTTTCCTTCGAAAATCCCCGACAGAAATTCTACTTTATCACCTTCTTTACGCGGTGTGGAAATGGCTGATTGCCCTGGACGACGACGATTTAACTCCTTTTGGATAAATTCTTCATCAATTTCAATTCCGGATGGACAACCATCAACAATTCCACCAATACCTTTTCCGTGGGATTCGCCAAATGAGGTGAATGTAAATAACTTTCCAAGTGTGTTCGACATAATATTTTGAAATGAATTATAAGTTTAGTTAGGAAAGTTCAGAATATAATCTTCAGTATAAAGTACAAAGTTATTCAAAAATTTTAAATACTGATTACTTTTTTGGAAAGGATTTATATCAAACTAAAAAAACAATGGATATTAAACGGTACGAAACCCCTTAATATCCACTATTTAAATTGTTGATTATTAATTAAATTAGTTACAGCCGCAACTGCTTCCGCAACTGCCAGCTTTTTCTTCTTTATCGTCGCATCCACAACTTCCATTATTGCAACTGCCATCGTCGCATCCACCTTCTCCACAACCATTACAACCACCGCCCATAAGTGCAGCTAATTCTTTTTCGGTAGCTTCGCGAACTTCAAGAACAGAACCTTTGAAGTGTAGATTTTCACCTGCTAATGGGTGGTTTAAATCAACTTTAACATGATTGTCGGTAATTGTTACAACCTGAGCATTGATACGGTTTCCTTCGCTATCCATTAACGGAACTACATTGCCTTCGAAAATCATTTCTTCGTCAAGTTTACCATCAATTTCAAAAATAGTACGATCTAGATCTAAAACGCTTTCGTCATCATAAAGACCGTAAGCATCTTCAGTATTAATTATGAAATCAAATTTGTCACCGGCCTGCATCCCAAACAAGTTTTCTTCAAATTTGGGAAGCATCATGCCTACACCGTAAATAAAACTCATTGGTTCATGAACAGTGGCTTTTTCCATCAATTCTAATTCTCCTTTTGTTTCGCCATCTACATACAATTCGTATTCTGCCGAAACTGCTTTGTTTGCTGTAATTTTCATTTTTTATTTATTTGGTTTAAAATTATTATTGCATGTTTATATTAATCAGTCTATAATTGTTTTTCAAATGAAATTGTTCATTGTAAAATGTTAAATGAAATAGATTTAATACCAGGTAACGTTCGTTGTGCCATAACCGCTTTGTTTGTCGTATTTCAAATCCTTAAGCATACTGGAGTTCACCCCGATACGAAATGTGTACGATTTAAATAGTCCGAAAGGAACTATACTTCCCGACATGGTCCAACAATGCAAGTTTCTGGTAACGTTTACATTGGTGTAAGTAAATTGATTTGCTTTAAAATCATAGGAAGTGCTTGCAGAAATATTCCAATTTTTTGTTAATGAAATATGACCCGAAACACTTAAATTATGAGTAAAGCCCATTTTGTATTCCCGCCTTACTGTGTCTGGTATATTAGTACTCCCATAATTTATCGAATAATTAACACTTATATCCCATGGAATTGTAACTTTCTGATATCCATCTGCATCATTACTGGTTTTTTGATCTTTATTCAGATCATCCTTGCTGGGCAAATTGGTTGAATTTGAATTGTCTTTTGATGTATTTTTTTGATCTGGATTGGTATTGCTTTTTGCAGATGATTTTTTCTTAAAGGTATCATTGTTAAATGTATAGCTATACGATGTACTCGTTCCCATGAAAAGTGGAAAGCCACCATGTTCCCAACGCAATTTATTAATCCTGACCAGAGATTTTCGATCGCTGCTTAAAGTATTCATGTAAGGATCAAAAGAGCCGTTTAAACTCAAGGTATAATTTTTACCTAATTTTATACGAAGATTTGTACTGAAAACAGACCATTGCATAGAGTCTACTGCCATATTATAGGAACCATTTACGGCAAAATTATCAATTAAACTGATTATATTGAATGGTTTTGTACCCGTTGTGTCTTTATCGTTTCGTACTTTCATTTCAACATTATTACTTAATGAAAAATTAATATTCCCTTGTTTTACCTTATTGGGAAAGTCGTTTAAGTAATGAGAGTATTGAACCTCTTCATCATGATAAACTAAAGGATTAGTTTTATCCACAATCGATTGTGTGTAAGTTCCATAAAATCCCCACATCGAATCTCCAAAATTTGGCATATAGCTGAATCCGACAGTTGGTGTTAAAACGTGGCGAATTCGATCAATTTTATCACCGAAAATGGATCGTATAGGTATAAAGAATCCGTAAAGTTTGGTGGATGCCGACACACCCATATTAAAATCGTAAACCCGGTTGAACCCTGAAACTGTATCTGTTTTTTCTTTTTGTCTTGTATTGTCCCAGGTCTTATTTACCGATTGGAGATACCAACGTTCAGAGTAATTAATTGTTGGAGAAATATTTATGTATTTAAATAAATCGAAAGTTGCACTAATTGGAATGTTATGTTTCATGCTGTTTCTCCAATCACGCGCAAAAGACGAAGTCAATAATTTATTTTCTTTGGTATCAATACTATTTTCTAATGTCCCTGAGTATGACATGGAGATTTTTTCGTACCATCGCTCTTTCCCAACTGCATTTTTTCGTTTAAAAGGAAAAATTCTGCTCATTGAAATATTGATGTTTGGAAGTGTCAAGCTAATGGTCGAATCTTTTGTACGTTGGTTAATCAGCATACTTCCCGAAATGTTGAACGGACTGTCCGGAAAACGTTGTGTAAATGAGACACTTGAACTTTTAGTGTTTTCTGAGTTTAAATTCGGGTTATAATAACTGTCAATATTACTACGGTTGTATCCACTTGTTGAAAAATTAACGCTCGACGAAAAATTGAAAAACGGATTTGCTTTAGTGTCTTGTGAATGCGACCACCTGATACTCATATTGGTGGATTTGCTATAGTCGGGCAAATCTTTTTCACCTATCACATCTTCTCGGTAACTAACACTAAGATTCCCTCTATATTTATAGCGTTTGAGGTATGTGGAAGTGGCTGTAACAGCCCAAGTTCCTTTGGTGTAAACGTCACCGCGCAATTCCAATTCGGCGTAATCATTTATTGCAAAATAATAACCGCCATTCGTTAACCCAAAACCACGAGTCAGTTCATCCTGAAAAGTTGGCATTAAAATTCCAGAAGAATATTTATCGGTAAATGGGAAGAATCCAAATGGAACGGCAATTGGCAATGGAACATCTTCGATGACAAGATAAGCAGGTCCTGTAACAATATAACTTCCAGGTTTCACCTTAGCTCTTGTCAAATCAAGGTAAAAATCGGGATGTTCATGATTATCGCAAGTAGTATATTTTCCACCGGTCATACAAAGGATATCATTGCTTGTTTTTTTCGTTTTGTCACTGATTACATAACCTTCACCCTGCTTGGTTAGACCTTGACGAATATATCCTTTTTTTGTTTTTAAATTGTAGGTAAGTTCTTTGGAATTATATTCTGTTTTATTTTCAGAAAAAACAGGTTCTCCGATTTTTTTGCCTAAGCTGTCGATTTTACCTTTGGCAAAAACCGTGCTGCTATCCATTTTTATGCGAACAAATTCAGCTTTTAAATTGATATTCTTATACTTAATGTCAGATTTTCCGTAAAGGATACCCGTTCCATTACCCAAAAAAACGACTGAATCCTGAGCACTGTAAACTATTTCGGCATCAATTAGATTTGAATTTTTCGTAGCAGAAGCTACAATTGAATCATTTTTTTGCAATAAAGTATCTTTTTTTGAAGATGTACCTTTAGATTGGCTGAACCCACAAAAAGGTAAAGCGAACCATAAAAATAAAGGCAAGAACAAAAATGCTTTGCTGAAATATAATCGGTTACAGATTTGCATCCGTTTGGTTTCTGGATTTCTAAATTAGGATGCAAATTTAATGAAAAAAAGGTAGTCTCATTTAGTTATATCTTTTTTTTATGAATAATTTGAAAATTTACTCCATTCTTTCGCATTAGAAATTAGATAAAAACATTACTTTTGCACAAATAAAACAAACCGATTCCTTTTCTTTCAATGGAATTTATATGCGATTAATAAAAAAGTATTTTGCTGTTTTTCAGTACTATATTTTAGTACTGGGAATTTGTGTCTCTTTATCTGCCAATGCTCAGGATGTCAGATTTACTGTAGTTCTTGATGCCGGACATGGAGGTCATGATCCGGGTGCAATGGGTGATATTATGCGCGAAAAGGATATAAATCTATCCATAACGCTTGATTTGGGAACGATAATTGAACAAAATTTTAAAGATGTTAAGGTTGTTTACACCCGTAAAACAGATAAATACCTGACTTTGCAGGAACGAGCTGATGTAGTAAATAATCATCATGCAGATTTATTCATTTGTATTCATACTAATGCTGCACCTAGTCCTTCGGCTTATGGTGCCGAAACTTTTACGCTCGGTCTTGCCAAAACAAAAGCTAATCTGGATGTGGCTATGCGTGAAAACTCAGTTATTACACTCGAAGAAAATTATAAAACCAAGTATCATGGATTTGATCCAAATTCTGTCGATTCGTATATAATGTTCGAATTTATGCAGGATAAATATATTGATAGAAGTATTGATTTTGCTTCAATTATTCAAAAACAATTCCTTAGTTATTGTAACCGTTCCGATCGTGGTGTTCGTCAGGCTGGGTTTTGGGTTTTACACCGTTCCGCATGTCCAAGTGTATTGGTCGAATTAGGATTTATATCCAACCCTACAGAAGAACGTTATTTATCATCAGATCAGGGACAAAAAGAAATGGCAACGGCAATTTTCAATGCTTTCGTAGATTATAAAAGAGCTCATGATAAAAGATCAGGTCTTCAGACTTCGAATGTAACAAAAATAGACCAAAAGGTTAAAGTTGAAGAACATAAGCAACTTCAGGTTGCAAGAGCTGCTGAAGAAACGCCTAAAAAACTTGTTGTTAATACACAACAAAATCGTGTTACTGATACAGTTATAAAAATTATTTCAACAAAACAAACGCCGGTAATTGTAACTGTGACAGAGAGTAAGATAGTTCAGTCACCAATATTTAAAGTACAGCTTTTTGCTTCGAAAAAAAATGTTAAACCGAATGCCCCCGATTTTAAAGGAATTAAAAATGTTGATTATTTTATAGAAAAAGGATTGAATAAATACACGATAGGTGCCGAAACTGACTATCAGAAAATTGAAAATATTAGAAATAAAATACTTTCGAAATTTCCCAATGCTTTTATAATCGCGTTTGTTGGCGACCAGAAAATCTCAGCAAAAGAAGCATTAAAAACAATAAAATGATGGATATATTTTTTATAGAATCTTTATTATCAATATAATAATCAGAATGAAAAGAAACTATTTCACGCGCGAAGTTAAGGTTGGACTAATGGCTATAGTTGCTATTTTTGTCTTATATTTTGGATTGAATTTCTTGAAAGGAATTGATATATTTTCACCGGTAAGTTACTATTACGGTCGTTATGAAAATATTGGGGGATTGGTCCCATCGAGTCCGGTTTATATCAAGGGCTTTAAAGTTGGTCAAGTAGAAAAAGTCGTTTATGATTTTTCTAAAAAGGAGTCGTTTGTTATAAAAATATCCGTTTCTAAAGAAATAAAACTTCCCAAGGGAACAAAAATTGAATTATACGACGATGGTTTGATGGGCGGAAAAGCGATTCAGCTCATATTTGAACCGATTATTGCTTCTCAAATTATGCATCAACCCGGCGACACCATCGAGTCGAAAGTTGGTATAGGACTAATGGCTCAGCTTTCGGGCGATTTAATGCCTAAAATTGAGGGTATTTCCACTCAGGCTGATTCGCTTATTCGTTCGGTTCGCGTGTTAGTAGAAAATAAAAACCTTAACAAAAGTTTAGCTTCAATTGAACATAGTACTGCCGATTTGGCGGTCAGCTCTTCGCAGTTAAAGAAAATGATGAATAACGATGTCCCTCGAATTCTAGGGGATGTAAATGTTCTTACTTCCGATTTCAAGCTGATTAGTGGGAACCTGAAGAAAATCGATTATGCTGCTACATTTGCGAGCATTAATCATACCATTGCTAACCTGAATCTGATTACAGATAAGATGAACAGTTCAGAGGGGACAATTGGTATGCTTTTGAATAATAAAGAATTGTATATCAACTTGTCGAATACTGCTGCGAATTCTGATAAATTACTAATTGATTTGCAGAAGAATCCTAAACGATATGTACAATTTTCACTTTTTGGAAGTAAAACAAATTAACGATATTATTTATATCGATTCTAAATAGTAAATTGATATAAAAATAATTTCATTTAATAATTTTCACAGCCGAAACCTTTTGAAAACAAGAGTTTCGGTTTTTTTTTCTTAGATAATTCCAATATTGCTTTCAAACTGTCAATAGCTTTAAAATCAATGATATTGCAAAATTATTTCATATAATTATCTGTAAGTCAACGCATAAACTTAAAGCTCTGATATTAAAAATATTGAAATCTTAAAATATATGCAAAAAAATAATTGATTTTTTTATATCAGAAAAGTTTTGGAATTTTGTATGGCTGAAAAGAACCTCTTAAAAAGTGTTTAATTAATGCCCTTCTTTTATTTATTGTCATTACTAACCAAATCTATTTTTTTTGAAATTATCAAACAATGTCGAATAATCACGATCAATTATGGAACCGCTGTCTGAACGTTATAAAAGACAATATCAGCGAAGCGTCATTTAATACCTGGTTTGCTCCAATAGTTTCTCTAAAATACGAAAATAACATATTTGTATTGCAGGTTCCCAGCCAATTTTTCGTTGAATACATCGAGGAGAAATACATTGATTTGTTAAGAAAGACTCTATATCGTGAAGTGGGAGTTGGAACACGACTTGAATATCGCGTAATGATTGATAGGTCGAACGGAAAAGGTACTCAAATTCCAAGTAACGGCGAACAATCGAAAACAAAGTCAATCTCGTATGCCTCAAATTACATTAGCCCGTATAATAAACCTCAATTGCCCGAAATTGATCCACAATTGAATCCCGCTTATAATTTTAATAATCTGATTGAGGGAAATAGCAATAAATTGGCTCGTACAGCCGGTATCAGCATTGGGAATGAACCCGGTAAAAATATTTTTAATCCCTTATTCATTTATGGTCAGTCGGGGGTAGGCAAAACTCATTTAGCAAATGCTATTGGTGTACTAACGAAACAATTACATCCTGAAAAACGCGTGTTGTATGTTTCTGCCAATACTTTCCAAATACAATATACTGATGCTGTACGAAGTAATACGCAAAATGATTTTTTGAATTTCTATCAAACTATTGACGTATTGATAGTAGATGACATACATGATTTTGCGGGGAAAACCGGTACACAAAATACCTTTTTCCATATTTTTAATCACTTACATCAAAGCGGAAAACAATTGATTTTAACGTCTGATAAATCTCCAATCGTTATTGTTGGATTAGAACAGCGTTTGCTTACCCGTTTCAAATGGGGTTTGTCAGCCGAAATCGAAAAACCGGATTTTGATTTACGTAAATCCATACTTCAAAGTAAAATCTACCGTGATGGGTTGGAAATTTCTGAAGAAGTTATAAATTTTATAGCAGAACATGTTGTTGATAATGTTCGAGATTTAGAAGGAGTTCTCGTGTCACTTCTTGCTCATTCAACCCTGGCAAATATGCCTATTGATGTTACGTTAGCTGAAAAAATAATCAGCCGAATTGTAAATATAACACGTAAAGTGAATACTGTTGAAAGAATTCGCGATGTTGTTTGTGAGTATTTTTCACTCACGGTTGATGCAATTTCAACCAAAAGCAGAAAACGCGAAGTAGTTCAGGCTCGTCAGATTGCCATGTATTTATCAAAACAGTTGACAAAAAGTTCATTGTCGTCAATTGGAAATACAATAGGTCAACGAGATCATACAACTGTATTGCATGCCTGTAAAATTGTTAACGATTTAATGGATTGCGATAAGAATTTCCGATCTAGTGTACGGGAAATTGAAGAAAAGCTCAAGATATAATAACATTTTGAAAATTAAAAGATTTGAAGAAAGCTGCATGAGAATTGCGGTTTTTTTTATGTAAAAAACTCTTTGACCAAAATTTTTTCCAATTATTTAATAAAGTAAAATAAGTAGAAGTAAATCAGCGAGATGGATTGTTTTGTTGAAGATATAATTGCTTATTATGCTGAAATTTGTTTAATCAAATTCGATATCAATAAAAAAAATGTTGTATTTTTACAACCGAAATAAAAAAGACAGACATGGTTTATAAATTCACAATACTATCCGATGAGATAGATAATTTTGTAAGGGTAATTGCAATAGATCCAGAGGCAACTTTCTTCGACTTGCACAACTCAATTCTTGATTCGGTGAATTTTGAGAAGAATCAGATGACATCATTTTTTTTGTGTTCTGACGATTGGGAAAAAGGGCAAGAAGTTACTTTGGTTGAAATGGAATCGAGTTCGGAATACGATAATCTCGTAATGGATAGAACAAAACTGGAAGATTTAATATCTGATGAAAACCAAAAATTACTCTATGTGTTTGATATAATGTCAGATAGAGCGTTTTTCATGGAGTTAACTGAAATTGTTCCGAGAAAAAATCAGGATAAACCGATTTGTGTTAGGTCTGAAGGAAATCCACCGGAGCAAATAAAGGCTGACGAAGGATTATCGGTAACTCCAAAAACTAATTTGGACGAAAATTTCTACGGTGACGAAGATTATGAATTGGATGAGCTTGACAAAGAAGGATTTGGTGAAATGAATTTTGATGACAGCAGTTTGTTTTCTGAAGATCCGAAATTTTGATTTAGTTACGAGTTTGAATATCTTGTTTTTCAGTTATAAGTCTGCGATATATATTCTGATTTAAATTCACAATTTATAAATTATTTCCTAAAACAGAAAATAAAACTTGTTATTTTCTGTTTTTTTATTTAGTGCTAACTTATTCCCTTTTCAATCCATATTATCGAAAAATGCAAAATACCGATAATTGTCAACCACCAAATGCCAACTGTCAACTAAATAAGACTTTGCTTGTCATTTTAGGGCCTACCGGAGTTGGAAAAACCAATATCAGTTTGCGACTTGCAGAACATTTTGGTTGTCTGATTGTTTCGTCGGATTCAAGACAATTCTACAGGGAATTGAAGATTGGAACAGCTGCACCAACTGATGAGCAATTAAGTAGGGTAACGCATTATTTTATTGGTTCACATTCTATTTTTGATGAATACAATGCCGGACAATACGAGCAAGATGTTATTGAATTGTTAGATAAGCTATTTAAAAAACATGATGTTGTGATGCTGGTTGGTGGGTCGATGATGTATATCGATGCGATTTGTAACGGCATGGATGATATTCCGACAGTAGACAATGAAACTCGTATTTTTTGGCAAAAACAATTTGCTGATTTTGGATTGGAGTTTATTCAAAACAAACTAAAACAGCTTGATCCAAAGCACTTTGACGAAGTTGATTTACAGAATCCTAAAAGGATTATTCATGCACTCGAAATTTGTAGTATGATCGGAAAACCCTATTCTCAACTAAGAACCGGACAACGCAAAACTCGCCCTTTTAATATTTTGAAAATCGGTTTAAACCGACAACGACAGGAACTCTACTACCGAATCAATGCCCGAGTGGATGAAATGATAGAGAAAGGTTTGCTCGAAGAAGCAACACGGTTTTATGAATACCGACATTTGAATACGTTGAATACAGTTGGATACAAAGAACTTTACGAATATATCGATGGAAACTGGACGTTGGACTTTGCGGTCAATATGATTAAGCAAGATTCGCGTCATTATGCCAAGCGTCAACTGACTTGGTTTAATCGGGATAAAGAAATTAAGTGGTTTTATCCGGAAAAGGAAGATAGGATTTTGGAATTTGTAAATAAAAGCATAAAAGAGTTTTCTTAACCATGTAATATTACCGGCAAGGAGAAAAAGATAAGTAAAAATCCTACTTCGTTTACATATTATCTGAAATCTATTGTTGGTACATTGCTTTCCAAGTATTTACGCCTTCTTCTACTTCGAGATAAATTTACCACCACTTCTTGACAAAATTATCAACTATTTTTTGCCATATTAAATCAATTTTAAATACGGATTTCACAAACGATACCGTTAAAGCTATTAAATGAATAAGTGTTATTTCTTTTTTTTTCAAAAAAACAATATTTAACGTTTTGTATTCTTTCTCTTCATAAACAATCTACGTGATTGATATACATGATTTTAACCATATATTATTTATGATTTTTTATTTCAAAAACAATAAAAAGCACAGTTAATAAATAATATTTTTAAAAAAAATATTTTTGATAGTTGGATTTTGAACTTTTTTACTGTACTTTTGTTAATTCATTATCAACGAATATTTAAAAAGACAAGAAATAATGTATGTTCACTATATCTATTAATTCTTAAAATTCAAAAAAATGGAAAACGAAAACAAAATTCTCGACAAGTTATTGAAAGTGCCAATTTATACGGTTGGAGCTTTTACAATTGATGTTCAGAAACGACTTCTTACCATTAAGGGAGATTCGAAAAAACTGACTAACAAAGAATTACATTTGCTAATTATGTTATCTGCTAATACAAATGTTTTGTTAGAACGTAAATATTTGTTGGAATCAATCTGGGAAGAAAACAACTATTTCAATGGCAGAAGCATGGATGTTTATCTTTGCAAACTGCGCAAATTATTAAGTGCTGATCCAAGACTTAATATTGTTAATATTCATGGCAAAGGATATAAATTAATTGCTCCAGCAAATTAATGTAAAGCATTTGACAAATAGGCTCAAGAAAAGGGATGTAAGAAATTATATCTCTTTTCTTTATCTTTGCAAATGGTTGGATGACAATCAATTTAATTTTATTGATAACTACTGAATGGTTAAATATTCTTGATTGTTTTGCTAATCAAAATGGAATCCGTACTTTTGTAACATAAAAAAATGTGGAGAGATTTGGACTGCTTGCAACCACAGAAAAAAAATGCTAAACCGCAAACCCTTTCTGCCCTTAATAAAGTCCTCTAAAAAATACTTCCCGTTTTTTTGCATAGCAATCAACATTAACTTGTAAATTATTAAATCAATCATTTTGCAATACTATTATTCGTTCGGTATGAACGAAATTGGGAATTGTAAATGTTTAAATTGTAAATCAAAATGGGATATTTATTTTCATCCGAATCGGTGTCAGAAGGTCATCCTGACAAAGTAGCCGATCAAATTTCAGATGCAATTCTGGACAATTTTCTTGCCTTAGACAAAGACTCAAAAGTGGCTTGCGAAACTTTGGTAACTACAGGACAAGTAGTGTTGGCAGGCGAAGTAAAATCATCAGCTTATATCGATGTACAATCGGTCACACGTCGCGTGATTAATCGCATTGGTTATACCAAAAGCGAATATATGTTCGACGGGAATGCCTGTGGAATTTTCTCGGCCTTGCACGAGCAATCCGGTGATATAAACCGTGGTGTAGAACGCGAAGATCCAATGAATCAAGGTGCAGGCGATCAAGGAATGATGTTCGGCTATGCTACTAATGAAACCAAAAACCTGATGCCGATTGCTCTCGATTTATCGCATGCATTGGTGGAAGAACTGGCAGCCATTCGTCGCGAAGGGAAAGTAATGACTTACCTCCGCCCGGACTCTAAATCGCAGGTAACCATTGAATACGACGACAATAATAAACCGGTAAAAGTAAACACCATCGTTGTGTCAACGCAACATGATGATTTTACTAAACCTTCGACTACAAAAACACAGTATGAGGCTGACGAAGAAATGTTGACTATTATTCGCGAAGATGTGAAAAACATTTTGATTCCACGTGTAAAAGCATTAGACGTTCAATTTGCCCAATTATTTAAAGGCGATTATGTTTTGCATGTGAACCCAACCGGAAAATTCGTAATCGGCGGACCGCACGGTGATACCGGTTTAACCGGACGTAAAATTATCGTGGATACTTACGGTGGAAAAGGTGCTCACGGTGGTGGTGCTTTCTCGGGAAAAGATCCTTCAAAAGTTGATCGTTCGGCAGCGTATGCAGCTCGCCATATTGCAAAAAACATTGTAGCAGCAGGTCTTGCGAACGAAGTTCTGGTGCAGGTGGCTTATGCTATCGGTGTGGCTGAACCTATGAACTTATATGTAAACACGTACCAAACTGCTAAAGTGACACTTAGCGACGCTGAAATTGCCACAAAAATCGGAAAACTATTTGATATGCGTCCAAAAGCCATTGAAGAAAGGCTAAAACTGCGTAATCCGATTTACGAAGAAACTGCTTCTTACGGTCACATGGGACGCACACCAATTGAAGTTACAAAAACTTTTAAAGATGGCAACGGAGCTGAAATCAGCCGTACCGTGGAACTCTTTACCTGGGAAAAAACTGATAAAGTAGTCGAAATCAAAACCGAATTTGGAATGTAGAGATTGAAACCCGTTTTTACTGTTTTACTAAAAAGACTTAACAGGCTGACCATTTTGTTAGCCTGTTTTTTAATTTTAATATAAGGAGAGCCTGAAACCATTTATAGAACAGTTCTGTCGACTAACTTTACATTACTCCCAAACAAAAGTGTGCGGAGCTTTTACTCTTTAATTTCTTCTCTTACTTCTTTCTCAAGAAGAAGTTCTTTGTCGTTTGTGATTGTATTTAATACATTTAGAACTTTACGATCAACATCTTCTGATATTTCCTTTATGCGATCTAACGTTCGCACTTTTATTAAAGCTGCAACTTCCGAAAAATCAGTATCAATCCATAATTTTTCAGTTGATGCAAAACGGTGTATGTAGGATTTATTTGAAATTCTTGATTCAATGGTGTCATTTTGCTTCTTTATGTAAGTGTTAATATAGCTCATTACACTTATCGTACTGTAATCTTTTCTAAGTGACTTAATAGAATCATAGTAATTCGTAAAAACTTCATGAACCACCTTTTCAATTACATTTTTCTTGTCAACATTTTTTATACTGTCTGTTTTTGAAATTTCAGTTTTAGTTATTGATTGAATGATATAAATTTTATCATAACATAAATTTTTACTTGAAATACAGGTTGCATAAGTTGCTGAAAACAAGAGAATACTAACGATTAATATGATTATCTTTTTCACTTGTTAATTTATTTATTGTACTTGTGATTCCAGTGCAAAATTAAGATGTGTAGCGGGATAAATTGTTATATTTTATTTTTAAAAATTTGTATAATTCACACTTATTCTGTGAGTCAACATTTTTACATTAAATATGTGGATGGAAGGATTTTTTTTTACACATCATTAGAAAGTGTCTCATCCTGTAGAAATTTTTCTACTGATTCAATAAAGAAATGTAATTACAATAAAATGAACAATTAAAATCAATAAATAGTTATACTTTTGTAACCATTTTTAAAATGAACAATTATAGTTTTATAACCATGTCAGAAAACAATATCATTTCTATTGATTCAGTCATCGAAAATCTAATTTCAATTCATCCATTACTATCAAAAACCTTCACCCGCTCTATTCGGCATAAAACCAATCTGAATCCGGGTTCGCTTTATGTGTTGGGTGTATTAACGCATTATGAAAAATTATCCATGTCCGAAATTGGGTGCAAATTGGCAATGCCGAAACCACATGTTACCAATCAGGTTGATAAGCTGATTGTTGAAAATATGGTTGAACGGTTTTTCGATCCTGCCGACAGACGGATTATCAATATCAGGATTACTCCAAAAGGTATTGAAGATTTTAATGACATTAAACAGTCAATAAGTGAGGAGATGCGTCATAAACTGGAATTGTTAGATAACGAAACACTCGAAAAATTATCAGTTGCTTCGCTTCAAGTGAAAGAAATTTTAATGACAATTGATATGGACAGAACAAAAACATCTGGAACTTGTTGTAAATCGGAATAAACAAATAATTATTACATATTAACAATATTTCAAAAGGCAAAATATAACATTTACGAATATGAAAAAGGCAAAAAAAGATTGGAAAATTTACATTCCGCTCTCGGTAGTTATTTTGATAGTGATAATCGGCGGAATTTATTGGTACAAAGATTATTCGAGTTACATAAAAACGGATGATGCAGTAGTGGCATCGGATAATATCTCGGTGAGTCCGAAAATTATGGGTCGCATCAGCCGGCTTTATGCGCAAGAAGGCGATTCGGTAAAACAAGGACAACTGTTGGCTGAGTTAGATAGTGTAGATCTATTGGCACAAAAACAACAGGTAATTGCGGCTAAAGCTCAAACTCAAGCTAATAAAGCTCAGACAGAAGCCAAATATCAATTTGATGAGAAAAACATCAAGGTCTTGCAAATTGGACTTGAAAAATCGAAAGAAGATTTTGATCGTGCAAATCTTCAATTTGCTGGTGGTGTTATCACGAAAGAACAATTCGACCACTTAAAAAA
Organism: Paludibacter sp.; assembly: GCA_017882285.1. Lineage (GTDB taxonomy): Bacteria > Bacteroidota > Bacteroidia > Bacteroidales > Paludibacteraceae > Paludibacter. Next base: position 118,188 of record JADGPS010000001.1, read on the forward strand.
AACACAAGAAACGGCTCAGGCTCAATTGGAAGCGGCGAAAGCGCAGTTGGTGGTTTCGAAAACGATGATTATAAGTGCCGAAACAGCCATTGTAGGTGCTCAGGCACAAATTGGTGTGATTTCTACTCAGCTCAACAACACACGGTTACATGCACCGGTGGATGGTGTTGTAGCTAAACGTTGGTTGCTTCCGGGTGATATTACGCAACCCGGTCAATCAATCTACACCATAAATAACAACACCAAATTCTGGATACTCGTTTATTTGGAAGAAACAAAAATGGAAACTCTGCACCTCGGTCAAAAAGCTAAAATTTCGCTGGACACCTATCCCGACGTGATATTCACCGGTAAAATATTTACGATGTCTTCAACAACCGCTTCGCAATTTTCGCTAATTCCGCCCAACAATGCTTCGGGAAATTTCACCAAAGTGACGCAACGCGTGGCAGTTAAAATTTCGATTGACGGAACAGAAGGCGGACAAAAATTGTCGTCGTTCAATTTATTGACAGGTATGTCTGCTGTTGTTAAAATTATCAAGTAATAATGCGGAAAATAACACATACACATAGATTTCGCCGCAAAATTCGAAATAGCGATTCAGTTTATCACCCGAAAAGTAAATTTTACAAATGGTTTGTGTTGGCTAATGTCATGTTGGGTACATTTATGGCGGTGCTCGACAGTACCATTGTCAATGTGAGTCTTCCCAAAATTATGTCATCTTTCGGCGTGGGACTTTCTACCATTCAATGGGTGATTACGGCTTACATGCTTGCCATGGCCGTCATGTTGCCCACTTCAGGCTGGTTGGCGGATAAGTTTGGTTATAAACGGGTCTATTTCTGGGGATTGTTTCTCTTTACATTCGGTTCGTTCTTATGCGGTATGTCCAACGACGAAAATACGCTTATAATGTCGCGTATTATTCAGGGATTGGGTGCCGGAATGATCCAACCACTCGGAATGGCCATTATTATCAGGGAATTTCCTTATAATCAACGTGGTTTGGCACTTGGGTTCTGGTCCATAGCCTCTGCAGCTTCCGTATCATTTGGACCGCTAATTGGCGGTTATCTGGTGGATAATTTCAGTTGGCAACTCATTTTTGACGTCAATGTACCGGTCGGTATTTTGGCCTTGTTCTTCACTGTGGTAATTCAGCGGGAATTTGTCAGTCCCAATGCACGGAAATTCGACTATATCGGCTTTATTTCGGTTATTATTTTCTTGCCGGTATTGCTTTTCGCACTTTCAGAAGGAAATGCAGCAACCAATTCCGCCGGCTGGTCAGCTCCATACATTTTGGCTTGTTTCGCCATTTCGGGTGTAGCACTGGCAGTTTTTCTTACCCATGAACTAACTACAAAAAATCCGTTACTCGACTTACGCCTGTTAGTGAATCGCAATTTCGGAATGAGTAACTTATTGATGCTGGTATTCAGTATAGGTATGTTCGGTAGTACATTTTTGTTACCCCTTTATTTGCAAAATTCACTTGGTTACACGGCTTTGCAATCTGGAGCTGTTTTCTTGCCGGTGGGTATTATTCAAGGCGTAATGGCACCTTTGTCCGGTATATTTTCAGATAAGCTGAACCCGAGAATTCCTATTTTGGCTGGTGTCGGTTTATTGGTGTTTAGTTTTTATTTGAACTCAAATTTGTCGTTTCTCTCGGAACATTCGTTTATTATGACAACTCTCTATCTCAGAGGTTTTGGCATGGGAATGATTTTTACTCCTTTGAGTTCGTTTTCCTTGTCAACCATTGCACACGATAAGATGGCGCAGGCTGCGAGTATAACAAATACGGTTCGTCAAATTGGAGGAAGTCTCGGTGTTGCATTGTTAAGTACCTTGTTAACGTCGCGCGTCAATTTTCATGCTCAAATGTATGGTGGAGCGGTTCAAGCCGGTTCGCAGGCATTTCAAAGTGCAACAAGAAATATGGCTTATTATATACAGCAACACGGTGGAGGTTCATTTGCCACAGCAATGAAACAAGGCCAGAGTCTGTTGATGTCGAATGTTAGTTCGCAAGCTTATATTCAGGGCATTGACGATGACTTTTTAATTGCTGCGTTAATAACTATGTTAGGATTTATTCCTATTTTATTGCTGAAATCGAAAAGAAAAAGTCAAATAAATCAATTGAAAGGGGACTTAAAACCCCATGTAGAAATAATCGAATAAAATTTACATCTGCTCTTTAAGCTCCCTTAGGGAGTTCGGACAATAAATTCAAGAATATGAAATCAATTTATAAACTCTCAATAGCGTTGCTTCTATTACCACTTATGGCGATTCAAGGGCAGAATATTGACAAACAAGTTGTTGGTGATTCTTTGACTCTTTCCAACATAATAAATTCGGTAATAAATAATTACCCGTCACTTAAAAAAGCCGAAAAAGACATCCAATCGGAAAATGCAAAAATAGACCTTACAAAAACGGCTTATCTTCCCGATGTTAATTTCGCTACTTCCTACACACGTTTAGGTCCTACAACTTCAATTACAATGCCTATCGGAGGCGTAAACAGAATATTACAGTTATATCCCGAAGATGTTTATTCTGCGGCTATTTCAGTTAACGAAAATATTTATGATTTTGGTAAAACAACTAAAAGTGTTGCATTGAATGAGCAAAACAAAGAAATTGCTAAATTGTCGGTAACTCAAATAAAACAACGCTTATCATTGGCTTTAATGTTTAACTTTTATTCAATTGCATTTATTCAGGAAGCCATTATAATCAAGGATGAAGAGCTTAAAACATTAAATGAACATTTGAATTTTGTAGAAAAAAAGGCTTCTACCGGATCGGCCACAAAATATGATATATTAACGACAAAAGTTCGTATTTCAGCCATCGAAAATCAAAAAACCGATTTACAGACTGCATTACAGATTCAAAAAGGACAATTAAATTCATATCTTGGAAAATCTCAGGGAACGCAACTAGTCATTAAAAATGAATTGCTGATATCAAAGATCATTCCATCAGTCGATTCACTTTGTAATATTGCATTTGCCAATCGGAATGAAATGAAAATTGCCCAACAAAAAGTAGCCATTTCACAATCACGCTTGAATGTGGTAAAAGTACAGAACAATCCATCATTGAATTTTTTCGCTTCAGGTGGAGTCAAAAATGGCTATTTCAATGATTTTTTGCAAGATGTTCCCAAACTTAATTTTGCTGTGGGTGTAGGATTAAAAGTTCCGATTTTTGATGCCAACCGTTCGAAATATATTAAAATTCAAGCAAATGCAGATATTGAAGGGAATCAACAGGAAACAGAACTCACACGAAGAAATATAACGAATGAGGTTGTGGAAAGCAAAGCCAATGCTCAGTCAGCATTAAAAAAAGTAACTCAGTCTGAATTGCAGTTGGAACAGGCAAAACAAGCATATTCTCTGGCAGAAACAAATTTTGAAGCCGGTGTAATAACAAACCTCGATTTGTTAGATAGTTTTACTTCCTTAGCAGAAAGTAAACTGGTTTTATTGAAAACAAAAATTGATTATACGGTAAGTTTGTATAAATTGAAAATCGCTTTAGGAGAGCAGATATATTAAAAAAAATATTTCAATAAATCATTATAGATGAACTGATCTTTACGGATTGGCTCATTTTTATTATTTAAAATACTTTGATTAAAATGTTTTGATTAATTTTGAGGTCAGAAATAAACAAATTCAGATTTTTAAAAAACAACAAACTGTCAATTAGCTACATTATGCGAACAAACTTCTTAATCAAATGTCTTTTTATGAGCATATTATCATTTATCAGTTTGCAACTCAATGCTCAGGATTGGGCAAATCTTAAAGGTTATCAAAATGAAAATGCAGCATTGACTGCACCTGCAAAAGGCGAAAACCGAGTTGTATTTATGGGAAATTCCATTACACAAGGCTGGAAGGAAACTCACCCCAATTTTTTCTCCGAAAATCCATTTATCGATCGTGGTATCAGTGGACAAACCACTCCTCAAATGTTGATTCGGTTTCGTCAGGATGTAATTGCACTTCAACCTAAAGTAGTAGTAGTTCTAGCAGGGACAAATGACATTGCCTGTAATACAGGTCCATCAACGTTGGAAATGATAATGGATAATCTGTCATCGATGGCCGATGTGGCTAATGCCAATAAAATTAAAGTTATTTTATGTTCCGTGTTGCCTGCATACGACTATCCATGGAAAAAAGGAATGGAACCCAACATTAAAATACCGAAACTGAACAAAATGATTAAAGCATATTGCGAAAAAAAGGGATTTTACTATCTGGATTTTTTCAGCGAAATGAATGATGGAAATAATGGAATGATAACCGAACTTACAACCGATGGCGTTCATTGCACAGCAAAGGGATACGATAAAATGGAATCAATGGTTAAACCAGCCATTGAAAAAGCATTGAAAACAAAATAAAATAGGCAAGACAAACGGATTGTTATTACTCAATTGCCCAAGAAAACGGAGGTAAAAATGGACGAAAGATTGATTATGGGAGACAAACCAATAATTGAATACCGAAAACACAGACAAGAATTGATGGATTTAAAATTTTAACCATACAATTTTCACAAAAAAGCTGCCTCAAATTAATTTTGAGACAGCTTTTTTAATATTTTCAAGAAAAAAAGATAGCGCCTAATTTCTTATAACTCTAGTCTTCAATTACAGTACCTAAATTTACAACTTTCTCTTTACTTTTGAAATATAATTTTTCAAGATAGTCGATGTTGGGAAATTTAAATATTTTAAGTTCTTTATCAGTTTGATCTGAAATTTTTTGGGAATCAGATAAATCCCTTAAAAGATATTTATCTTCCGAAAGCGCCACCCTACTGAATTCCTGACAGTTATTATCAAAAAGATAAGACACACTCTTATAATAAATAATTTTCAACCCTACCATAGTGGGAGCTTTGAAAATATTCATTTCATTCCCAAGTCGTTTAAGCGACTTTCTCGTATGCAGTAAAACCCTGAATGCACCCAGAGTTTCTGGAGAATTGGACTTCCAACTATTTTTATCGAAAACATAATTTACACCTTTTCGATACATGTTTTTTATAAATTCAATACTAGTCTTTTTGAATTTCTTTGATTCTTTTGTGCGCTTCATCTTTATTTATTTTTATTGAAAAAACTGGTACCTATTATACATTTAATATTAACGAAAAATGAAAAAAATGTTTTATGAAGTGATTAATATTTATTCCTTTAAGAAATACTTTATTATTTTTGTTCTGAGAGCATTAATCGTGCCAAATTGCTGCAAATTACAACAAAATGAGTGTAATTTTACTATTATTTATTTTTTAACGTACCTGCATGGTTTCAACTGTTCAAAAGTAGTTTGATTTTTGCAAAATTCACACCACAAAGAATAAAATCACGTATGTTGAATTATACTTTTTAACTTACAAAAAACAATGCGTTTTATAAGTTCTCATTCTATCAAAAAGCAATAAAAAAATTGATTATCAAATAAATATAAACAAATTAATATAGAAAAAAATTAATAAAATTATCAATAAAGAAATCAGAATTTAACCAATGAAAACGCATTTACAAAATCTCAAATCAATTTTGTCAGCTTATAAATATTTTGTATCTTTGCGCCCGTATATTGTAAAGTTATCATAATGTCTAACCTACTAATTTATTAGTAATTAAAAAAAATTTCAGAAATGGAAGAAAACAAAAACATCGCGGAAGAAGTAGTTCCAACCGTGGTAGAAACAGTAAACGAAGAAACACAAGTAGTAGCCGAAGCTCCTGCTGTTGAAGAAACAATGATTGAAGAAGCACTTGTAGCAGAAGAAGTAGTTTCAGAAGAAGCACCGGTAGTTGAGGAAACAATTATTGAAGAAGCCCCAGTGGCTGAAGTAATATCTGAAGTTGAAGAAACTATCGTTAAAGAACCGATAGCCGAAGAAACTATCATTGAGGAAGCTCCGGTAACTGAAGAAGTAGCGACTGAAGAAGAAGCTCTGGCAGTAGAAGTTATCGAAGAAGCACTAGTGGCTGAAGTAGTAGCTGAAGTTGAAGAAACTATCATTAAAGAACCGATAGCCGAAGAAACTATCATTGAGGAAGCTCCGGTAGCTGAAGAAGTAGCGGCTGAAGAAGAAGCTCTGGCAGTAGAAGTTATCGAAGAAGCACCATCTGCTAAAGTAAAAGCTCCAAAACCAGTGCCGGCAGGTGATTTTGATTGGGATGCTTACGAAAACGGCATCACTATGACTGCTGATTCAAAAGCAGATTTAGAAAAAGTTTACGACAACACCTTGAATGCAATTAAAGACAAAGAAGTTGTTGAAGGAACGGTAATTTTGATAAACAAACGTGAGGTAGTCGTAAACGTAGGCTACAAATCGGACGGCGTTGTGCCAATGAGCGAATTCCGCTACAATCCAGATTTGGCAGTTGGCGACAAAGTTGAAGTGTATATCGAAAGCCAGGAAGACAAAAAAGGACAATTAATCCTTTCACATAAACAAGCCCGTGCCACCCGCTCATGGGATCGCGTAAATGCAGCGCTCGAATCACAGGAAATTGTAAAAGGTTTCGTAAAATGCCGCACCAAAGGTGGTATGATCGTGGATGTATTCGGAATCGAAGCTTTCCTTCCCGGATCACAAATCGACGTGAAACCAATCCGCGATTACGATGTATTTGTAAACAAAACAATGGAATTCAAAGTTATCAAAATTAACCACGAGTTCAAAAACGTTGTTGTTTCACACAAAGCGCTTATTGAAGCTGAATTGGAACTTCAAAAGAAAGAAATTATCGGTAAACTTCAAAAAGGTCAGGTTCTTGAAGGAACAGTTAAAAATATCACTTCTTACGGTGTATTTATTGACCTTGGCGGCGTAGATGGTTTGATTCACATTACCGACCTTTCATGGGGACGCGTTTCGCATCCTGAAGAAATCGTTGCATTGGATCAAAAATTGAACGTTGTTATCCTTGATTTCGATGACGAGAAAAAACGTATTGCTCTCGGCTTGAAACAACTTTCTGCTCATCCTTGGGATGCGTTGAGTACTGACTTGAAAGTTGGTGACAAAGTAAAAGGTAAAGTAGTGGTTATGGCTGACTACGGCGCATTTGTTGAAATCGCACAAGGCGTTGAAGGGTTGATTCACGTTTCAGAAATGAGCTGGTCTCAACACCTACGCTCTGCTCAAGATTTCTTGAAAGTAGGCGACGAAGTTGAAACAGTAATCCTGACATTAGATCGCGATGAACGAAAAATGTCATTGGGTATCAAACAATTGAAATCTGATCCTTGGGACAATATCGAAGAACGTTACGCTCTTGGAACAAAACATACAGCTAAAGTTCGTAACTTTACCAACTTCGGTGTATTTGTTGAAATCGAAGAAGGCGTTGATGGTTTGATTCACATTTCTGACTTGTCTTGGACTAAAAAAGTAAAACACCCTTCTGAATTTACTCAAATTGGTGCCGAAATTGATGTTCAGGTATTGGAAATTGACAAAGCAAACCGTCGTTTGAGCTTAGGCCACAAACAACTGGAAGAAAATCCATGGGATGTATTGGAAACAATGTTTACTGTTGACAGCGTTCACGAAGGAACTATTGTTGAAATGTTAGACAAAGGTGCAGTTGTTTCATTGCCTTATGGCGTTGAAGGATTTGCAACTCCAAAACATTTGGTAAAAGAAGATGGATCGCAGGCACAGGTTGACGAAAAGTTAGCTTTCAAAGTAATTGAATTCAACAAAGATGCAAAACGTATCATTCTTTCACACAGCCGCATTCACGAAGATGTAAAACGTGCTGAAAAAGGAGAATCAACTGCATCTACAGTTGAGGCACCTGTGAAAAAATCGGCTCCTAAACGTGCTAAGAAAGAAGATGCTCCCGTAGCTTCAGCAACACCTGCTGCTGAAAAAACTACATTGGGTGATATTCAATCGTTATCCGATTTGAAAGATAAAATGGATCTAGCTGCCGAAAAAGCTGCTAAAAAAGAAAAGAAAGCGAAAGAAGCTGAAGCTGTACCTGATGCAAAAGTGCTGGTAGTAGAAGCTCCTGTTAAGGAGGCACAAATTGTTGAAGTTCCTAAAAAAGCACATGCTAAAAAGGCAGCTAAAGATGCTACACTTGAAGCATAATTAATAGCTGAAATTATTATTCAAAAATGGCTGTCCGAGATTTCGGACAGCCATTTTTTTAATTAAAATGACTATGAAAGATTCTATCTATTTTATTTTAGAAAAAAATAAATATTAGTTTTCATTAACATACGAAAATAATTGTCTGTTTTTGTAAGAACCAAATTTAAAATATGAGATTTAGAAAAAGACTAAAACTATTTCCTGGAGTTACACTTTAATCAAAAAGTTGCATTTTCAACTTGAATCTTGCAACCGTAAAAATAACTTGTTTTTTGAAGTGCTTGAAACTACATTTAATACTGACAAGATTATCAGCTTTATGGACAGTTTTGTTGCTCAAACAATTAAGAAAACCGTTGTTATACTGGATAATTCACCTATTCATAAATCGAAGAAGTTCATAGCAAAAATGGAAGAGTGGAAAGAAAAAGATGTATTGATTTTCTTTTTACCACCGTACTCTCCAGAATTAAACTAAATTGAAATTCTTTGGCGTAGAATCAAGTATCAATGGATACTTTTTGATGCATATATCTGTTTTCAGAATCTCAAAGAACGTTTGTCGTATGTATTGACCAATTTTGATGTAAAATACGACATTATATTTAGCTACTACTTTATATGAAGAATCGAAAAAAAAATTCTCCAAATTTCTGTAACTTGGGAATTATTAATAATTCATTATTTATTTTTAATTACTTATTTAGTATCTTTGCACTTCAAAATTTAAAAGCCATTTGTAAGGTTCAATAAACATGATTAAAGTAACATTCCCCGACGGTTCGGTACGCGAATTTGCCAAAGGCATTACCGGACTGCAACTAGCTGAAAGTATCAGCTCCCGATTAGCACAAGAAGTGCTTGCTATCACAGTAAATGAAGAAATATGGGACTTGACCCGTCCAATCGAAACTGATGCAGCCATTAAATTGCATAAATGGGAAGATGAAGAAGCCAAACATGCCTACTGGCATTCGTCAGCTCACTTGATGGCCGAAGCCCTTCAGGAATTGTATCCGGGCACTAAATTCGGTATCGGTCCGGCGATTGAAAACGGTTTCTACTACGATGTAGATCCGGGTGAAGTAGCTATTAAAGAATCAGATTTGCAGACTATTGAAGCAAAAATGATAGAACTGGCAGCTCGTAAAGAAGCCATTGTTCGCAGCGACATAAGCAAAGCCGATGCGTTGAAACGTTTTGGTGATATTGGCGAAGTGTATAAAACGGAGATGATTAACGATTTGGCCGATGGGACAATTACGTTGTACACACAAGGCAATTTCACCGATTTATGCAGGGGACCGCACTTGCCAAACACAGGCGAAATAAAAGCGATCAAAGTGTTGAGTGTAGCAGGCGCCTACTGGCGAGGTGACGAAAAACGCAAACAGATGACCCGTATTTACGGTATCACTTTCCCTAAGAAGAAAATGCTCGATGAATATCTCGTGTTGCTCGAAGAAGCCAAAAAACGCGACCACCGTAAAATCGGTAAAGAATTGGAATTGTTTATGTTCTCCGAAATGGTGGGTAAAGGGCTACCCATCTGGTTGCCACGTGGAACTTCGTTACGCCTTCGGTTGGAAGATTTTTTAAAAAAAATACAACGACGTTTTGATTATCAACAAGTAATGACACCGCATATTGGTAACAAACAATTGTACGTTACTTCGGGTCACTACGCAAAATATGGGAAAGATTCGTTCCAGCCAATTCATACGCCCGAAGAAGGTGAAGAATATTTGTTGAAACCAATGAACTGCCCGCATCACTGCGAAATTTACAAGTTCAAACCACGTTCGTACAAAGATTTGCCACTTCGTTTGGCGGAATTTGGTACGGTTTATCGTTACGAACAAAGCGGTGAGTTGCACGGACTGACGCGTGTACGCAGTTTTACACAAGATGATGCACATATTTTCTGTCGTCCCGATCAGGTGAAAGAAGAGTTTTTGAAAGTAATGGATATTATTTTTATTATTTTCAAAGCGTTGGAATTTGAAAACTTCGAAGCTCAAATTTCATTGCGTGATCCGAATAATAAGGAAAAATATATTGGTACTGACGAAAACTGGGAAAAAGCTGAAAACGCTATTATTGAAGTTTGTAAAGAAAAAGGACTGAAAGCAAAAGTGGAATTAGGCGAAGCTGCATTCTACGGTCCAAAACTTGACTTTATGGTACGCGATGCTATTGGTCGTAAGTGGCAGTTGGGAACTATTCAGGTGGATTATAATTTGCCTGAACGTTTTGAATTGGAGTACACCGGTGATGATAACCAAAAACACCGTCCGGTAATGATTCACCGTGCGCCGTTCGGTTCTATGGAACGTTTCGTGGCTGTTTTGATTGAACACACTGCGGGTAAATTTCCATTGTGGTTAACGCCCGATCAGGTTGTAATTCTGCCTCTCAGCGAAAAATTCAACGATTATGCATTCCAGATTGCTAAAGAAATGAACTCGCAGGATATTCGTGTATCAGTGGATGACCGCAACGAAAAAATCGGTCGTAAAATCCGTGATAACGAATTGAAACGAATCCCTTACATGCTTATTGTTGGTGAAAAAGAAGCCGAAAATGGAGAAGTTGCCGTACGCCGTCAGGGCGAAGGTGACAAAGGAACCATGAAAGTAACTGACTTTGCTAAACTGATTACCGATGAGGTGGATGCGTTGGTGAATCAATATAATTGATTAGACATAAGAACAAAGAGCCAAGAATCAAGATATAAAACACTAATCGGGTCAATCGGTGGCGTTTGTTCTGTTTTCAATGTTATTAAGATTTTCCGAGTTCCAAAATATTATTTTATAGATTTTATAAGGAATTTTAATTAGATTATAAGCAAAATGCCCATTTTCTAGACAAATGTTTTTGTTTTAATTAAAATAAATATCAATTCGTATACTTTTTGAAACGTTTAGGAGTTTATTTAATAAGCAGAACAGAATATTCATTTCAATTTTAATGAGCAGATTTTAAAACGTTAAATTACTGAGTTGACAAATCAATAATAAAATGATAAAAAACATGAAATTTTATTTTTAATCCATATCTTGCTTAAAGATCTGCGAAATAAGTGTATTAAAACTTATAAAAATGTAATATTTAAGTCGTTTTTATTCAACAACTAATTTAAGTCAGATTTTATATGTCTGGTTTTTAATTGTTTAAAAAAATATATAATTAAAATTTGTAAAAACATTGAACTATAATGATTTTGTTATTATTTTTGTAGTCATTTTAATAACCGGATTAAGTATAAAAGCGATAAAAGTCTTGATTAAACTCAAAATATGAAATTGGAATTTCAGTTTAGACAAATAAATAAATAAAATTAATACTATTAAAAAAAACGTTATGGCAAAGAATCAAAATCAACCAAAAAAAAGTAAACAATTTACTGGTATCAAGTCTTCAGGTCTTGTTATTTTAGCATGTTTTGTACTGGCAGTTGCAATTTTTCATTATGTGTTCGGTAATCCGGCTAATTTCATGAATAACGATTCCGCTAACCATCCCTTGGATGGTAATTTATTAGGAACAATCTACAAAGGAGGTATTATCGTTCCAGTTATCCAAACTTTATTACTTACTGTTTTGGCATTAAGTGTTGAGCGTTTCTTTGCTATTAGAACAGCCCAAGGTAAAGGTAAATTAGTTAAATTTGTAGAAGATATTAAATCTACTTTGTCTAAAGGTGATATCAAAGCTGCAACTGCAATTTGTGATAAACAACAAGGTTCAGTTGCAAACGTTGTAACTTCAGCATTAGTTAAATACGCAGAAGTTGAAGAAGATAAAGATTTATCAAAAGAACAACAAATTCTTGCAATTCAAAAAGAAGTTGAAGAAGCAACTGCTTTGGAACTTCCCATGTTGAGCCAAAACCTTCCAATTGTTGCTACTATCACAACATTAGGTACTTTGATGGGGCTGTTAGGGACAGTGATCGGTATGATTCGTTCATTTGCAGCTTTGGCTGGTGCTGGAGGTACTGACTCTATTGCACTTTCTCAAGGTATTTCTGAGGCGTTGATCAACACTGCTTTTGGTATCGCAACCGGTGCATTAGCTGTTATATCATATAACTATTTTACTAGCAAAATTGATTCAATTACTTACTGTATTGATGAAGTAGGTTTCTCTATCGTACAAACTTTTGCTGCAACTCACAAGTAATCAACCTAAAATAAAGCGAAATTATGTCTAAAGTAAAAGTAGCAAGGAAGAGTACCCGTATCGATATGACCGCGATGAGCGACGTTACTGTACTACTGCTGACTTTTTTCATGTTAACGTCTACGTTCGTGAAAAAAGAGCCGGTACAAGTAACAACTCCTGGGTCGGTATCCGAAATCAAAATACCTGAAACTAATATCCTGTCGATATTGATTGATCCGAAAGGGAAAGTATTTATGAGCATGGATAAACAAGGCGATATGGTAGAAACCTTGACCAAAATGGGCAAAGATTATGGCTTAACATTTACTTCTGAAGAATTGAAGAAATTTAAAGTGTTATCCACATTCGGAGTACCAATAAAAAATATGAAGGCTTATTTAGCCATGAAAGCAGAAGAACAGGATAAAGTGCTTGCAAGTTTAGGTATTCCTTCTGATAGCATCGATAATCAGTTTAAGGACTGGGTTAAAAATGCACGTGCAACCAATCCGGATTTCCGTATTGCTATAAAAGCTGACCAAAATACGCCTTATAAAGTAATTAAAAATGTGATGGCTTCTCTTCAGGATTTGAGAGAAAACAGATACAATTTGATTACGTCACTGAAAAATGAAACTGCTAATAAAAAATAAACAAAATTATGGCTGAAATACAAAGTAACGAAGGCGGCGGGAAAAAGAAAAAAGGCGGCAGTAAACAGAAGAAGTTAAGTGTTCACATTGATTTCACACCCATGGTGGATATGAATATGTTGCTTATTACTTTCTTTATGTTGTGTACATCATTGAGTAAACCTCAAACGATGGAAATTAATATGCCTAGTAACGATAAGAAAATCACTGAACAAGATAGAGATAAGGTTAAGGCTTCAGAAGCAATTACGCTGGTTTTAACAGGTGGTGATTCTATATTCTACTACTCCGGACTTCCTAATTATAAAGATTTTAATTCATTAAAAATATCTTCTTACAAATCAGATGGTATACGTGCATTTCTTTTAAAACGGAATACTCAAGCTGTTTATAAAATCAACGATTTGAAAGAGAAAAAAATGCAATTGAAAATTACTCAGGAGCAGTTTACAAAGCAAGTATCTGAAATTAAAAATGGAAAAGGTACTCCAGTTGTGATTATAAAAGCCTCTGATAGAGCAACATATAGAAATTTGATCGATGCACTTGACGAAATGCAAATTTGTAATATCGGCAAGTATGTAATCGATAAAATTACTCCGGGAGAAACGTTCTTGATTAAGAATTTTAGGACAAAAGGTGAACTTTCACGTAATGCAGTAAAATAGTTAAACGCCTTAAAAAATATATAAGATGGCTAAAATAGATTTAACTTCCTTAGAATGGCGTGAACTTATTTTTCAGGGTAAGAATAAGGAATACGGCGCATACAAAATGCGTAGTGAATCGGACAGAAGGCACAATATTGCCATGTTGATTATTGCAGTTGTAGCAGTTGTTGGCTTTAGTCTTCCTAAATTAATTGAAATGGCAACACCAAAGCAAAAGATTGTTAATGTAGATGTTATGAAAATGTCTTCATTAATAAAACCTGAGGTGAAAAATGACATTAAAAAAGTGGCACCTGTTGAACCACCTCCTGCTTTAAAAAGTTCTATTCGTTTTACAGCTCCTGTCATTAAAAAAGACGAAGAAGTAAAAGATGAAGAACAAATGAAAAGTCAGGAAGAACTTACCAATACCAAAGTGGCAATTTCAGTTGCTGACGTTAAAGGTGTTGAAAATGGAAAAATTGATATTGCGGATGTAAAACAAGCTGTAACTCAGGAAGTTGAAGAAAAGGTATATACTGTTATTGAACAAATGCCTGTATTCCCGGGTGGAGAACAAGAACTTTTAAATTATATCAATAAAAATATTAAATATCCCGTTATTGCTCAGGAGAATGGTATTCAGGGTAAAGTAATTTTACGATTTGTTGTTTCTAAAACCGGTGTGGTTGATAAAGTTGAAGTAATTCGCTCACTTGATCCTGCTTGTGATAAAGAAGCAATCAGAGTTGTAAAATCACTTCCTCATTTTATTCCAGGAAAACAAAATGGCATGAATGTTGCCGTATGGTATACTTTACCGGTTACCTATAAATTAGAGTAGTTTTCATGCTGAAGTTCAAATTCTTATCTATTTTTTGTTTTTTACTGTTGTTCTCTTGTCAGAATAAAAGTAAAGATAAATTTACTGATACTTATTCATCCGGGGTAATTCCTATTGCAGTTGATGAAAATTTTCAGCCGATTATTCAGGAAGAGATAGATGTTTTTGAGGCTTTATTTCCCAAAACCGGCATTGTACCAAATTATACAAACGAGGTAAATGCTATAAATCTATTATTGAAAGATAGTGTACGATTGGTTATTGCCACTCGTCCTCTATCTTCAAATGAAGAAAATTATCTTAAAGGTAAAAAGTTTTCACCGCACTCCTATAAGCTTGCTACTGATGGAATTGCACTGATAATCAATAACCACAACCCTGATTCATTAATTACATTAAATGATATCAGAAAAATTCTGACAGGTGAAGCTTTGAACTGGAAAGAAATTTATCCGAAATCTAAACTTGGAAAATTTCAGGTTGTATTTGATAATAAGAATTCGAGTACGGTTCGGTATGCAATCGATTCAATTTGCAACGGAATACCATTATCGAATAAATTATTTGCTCAAATCACAAACCCTGAAGTGATTGATTATGTATCGAAAACTCCGAATGCAATCGGAATTATAGGTGTAAACTGGTTAGGGAATCACAAAGACACAACCAATCTTTCATTTAAGAATGAAATCAGAGTTATGGCCGTTAGTGCCGAATCCGAAGCAACCGTTGCAAATAGTTATAGACCCTTTCAGGCTTATTTATTTTACGGATATTATCCTTTAACCCGTAATGTTTATATTATCTTAAACGATCCAAGAGGTTCTTTGCCTTCAGGTTTTACTTCATTTTTAACTTTAGATCGTGGACAACGAATAATATTAAAATCAGGATTATTGCCGGCAACACAACCGGTTCGAATTGTAAATATTAAAGACGAACAATAAATAATTTATTTTAAAATATGCTACATGAAACGTAACTTTCTATTTCTCATTTTGACCTTTTTTGTTATCAATCTGTCTGCTGCAGAAGCTAAAGGTGCGCAAGGAATTGCATATTATAAAGCCGGTTTTCCACAAGTTGCAAAACCCCTTTTGTTGAAGGAATATGCATCAGATTCATTAACTAGATCTGAAACTTGTTTTTATCTTGGAAATATTTATTTCGGCGAAAATAAACCGGATTCAGCAGCAATTTATTTTAAAAAAGGATTAATTGGCAAACAGGTAAATGTATTGAATATCATCGGTTTGGCTATGCTTAAAGTAAAATCAAATCCGAAAGAAGCAGATCAAGACATTCAAAATGTTTTAAAATTGCCGACAAGCAAGAAAAACCCGGATTATTTTATTGCTGCTGCTAATGCCTATTTATTTAATGGTTTAATTGATCAGGCTGTTGTTTATCAAGAAAAGGCTAAGATTATTAAATTAAAATATTCTGCTTTAGCCGTATTGTCTGGTGATATTGAATATGCGAAAAAGAATGTTGGTCAGGCATGTAGCAATTATGAATTAGCCATACTCTATGACGATAATTGCAAAGAAGCTTATATTAAATATGCGCGTGCTTATAAAAATGTAAATACACCTTTAGCAATTGAAATGTTGAATCGTTTAAAACAAAAGGATCCTTCATTCTTATTGGTTGACAAGGAGTTAGCTGACATTTATTATGCAAATAACGATTTTGAAAAGGCGGCTGAGTTATATGGCAATTACTTAAAATCAGGAAATTCAAACGTTCAAGATTTCACAAAATATGCAATGACTCTCTTTTTAAATAAAGATTATGCAAAATCACTGGAAATAACCAAAATGGGTCTTGAAAAATTGCCGCGTAATCCTGCTTTTAATAGGTTAGCCATGTATAATAATGTAGCATTAGAAAAATATGATGAAGCAATAAAATATGCAGATTTATTTTTCAATAAAACAGATAATCCGGATATTTCCTATTATGATTATACCTATTATGGTCAGGCATTGAGATCAACTAAACAATATGATTTGGCTATCGAGCAATTTAAAAAGGCGCTGAAACTGGATTCAACACAAGTAGGCTTTTGGAAAGACATTTCTGACATGTACGGTGAAAAACCTGATTATCCAAATGCAATTTCAAGTTATCAAACTTATATGAAACATTTACCTCAGGAAAAGATAACCTCTGAAGTGCTTTACAATCTGGCAAGAATGTATTATAGCTCTGGGACTGATCAAAACACTAAACCTGATGCCAAAAAAGATATTTTGCTTAAAGCAGATAGTCTCTTCGCACAAGTAGCTTCGTTGGAACCTACAAATTATCGTGGAAATGCTTGGAGAGCTCGTACAAATGTTGAACTAGACCCGGAATTAACGCTTGGTTTGTCTAAACCTTATTATGATCAAACATTAACACTGGTTGAGTCGAAAGCTGATGTAAAATATAATCCGGTAATTATTGAATGTTCACGCTATTTGGGTTATTATTATTTCTTGAAAAAAGACTATCCGCAATCTAAAATTTACTGGAATAAAATTCTTGCTATTGACCCTAAAAACGATATTGCTTTGAAAGCAATTGATGGTATTGACAACGCATTAAAAGGTAAAAAATAAATGCTGAAATAAAAATGAAGAGGCTGAGTCAAATTTATTTTGACTCAGCTTTTTTTAATCTAAACAATTTAATTTTACAATTTAAGTTCAAAGTTTTTTTATACTTGCCTTTATCAGCCATTTTTTGAAATTTAATGTTCAGAATCTATTAATATTTAGTAATTTTGTCAGGTTTAATTATGTCATAATAGCAGTCTGTTTATTATCGTATTATGCAACAATCTGAAATTCAAACAGTAAAACATCGATTTGGAATTATTGGAACTTCTGAATTGCTGAGTAGAGCAATTGATATTGCAGTACAAGTAGCCCCAACCGATTTATCGGTGTTAATTACAGGCGAAAGTGGTGTGGGTAAGGAGAATTTTCCTCAAATTATTCATTTTTATAGTCACAGGAAACACGGACCCTATATAGCCGTAAATTGTGGTGCCATTCCCGAAGGAACAATTGATTCAGAGCTTTTTGGCCATGAAAAAGGCTCTTTTACAGGCGCTACAGCTGATAGAAAAGGTTATTTTGAAGTAGCAGATGGCGGAACAATTTTTTTGGACGAAGTAGGAGAATTGCCTCTTTCAACACAAGTTCGACTTTTAAGAGTACTTGAAGCCGGTGAATTTATAAAAGTAGGTTCATCTAAGACTCAAAAAACAAATGTTAGGGTTGTTGCAGCAACCAATCTGAATATGGCTCAGGCAACCCGAGAAGGGAAATTCCGCGAAGATTTATTTTATCGATTAAATACCGTACCAATTGCAATTCCTCCTTTACGCGAGCGGAAGGAAGATATTGTGTTGTTATTCAGGAAATTTGCTTCTGATTTTGCTGAAAAATATCGCATGCCACCTGTAAAACTTACAGAAGATGCAAAACAACTTTTGACAAATTACTATTGGAATGGAAATGTCCGTCAATTGAAAAATATAACTGAACAAATTTCAGTCATTGAACAACAACGGGAAATTTCGGCTCAGATATTAAGAACTTATTTGCCAAAAGATGAAATGGAACGTTTACCGGCTTTATTAACATCGTATTCAGGTGATAAAAAAACGTTTAACAGCGAAAGGGAAATACTTTATCAGGTACTTTTTGATATGAAAAAAGACATGAATGATTTAAAGAAAATAGTTCATGACATTATAAATAATAAACAGGTTGATATTCAACAAGATGATATGAATTTTCAACCGGTATTTATTAATAAAAATGATAATTTATATTCAACTCCCACTAGCGGAATAGAAATAAAATCGGAGAAAGCGAATCGTGAAAACATTCAGTTTACTGCAAATATGGATGATATTGAAGACTTTCAGGAAGCCGATGAATATAATGTGTTGGAATCAGATTCAAAACCGACATCGTTGTCTGACATGGAACGTCAAATGATTAAAGATTCCCTTGAAAAATATAGTGGAAAAAGAAAATTAGCAGCTAAAGAATTAAAAATATCAGAACGAACATTATATCGAAAAATTAAAGAGTACGGTATTGAATAAGAGTTATTTATGAGAAATAAAATCAAAATATTAATATCAAACAATTATTGTAATTGGATAATTTGCATTGGAGCAATTTTACTCGTCTCATGTACTATTTCTTATAAATTTAATGGTTCGTCGATTGATTATACCAAAACAAAGACAATCTCAATTTCAGATTTTCCTAATACTGCAGAACTAGTTTATCCGCCTCTCTCACAGGAGTTTGCTGAAACCTTACGCGACTTGTATACCAAACAAACACGTTTGCAACAGACTAAAAAAGGGGGTGATTTGCATTTGGAAGGTGAAATAATTGGTTATCAGTTAAATCCAATGGCAATCAGCGCCGATTCATATTCTTCTCAAACAAAACTGACATTAACAATTAAAGTGAGGTTTTCAAACGATAAAAATCCGGAAGATGATTTCGAAAAAACCTATTCGGCAATTCAAACATTCGATAGCAGTAAATTATTGAACGATGTTCAAGAGGAGTTAATTAAAGTAATGATATCCGAAATTGTCGATAATATTTACAATGATACAGTTGCAAAATGGTAAATTGATTTCCATAATTCTTTAAATATCAGATTTATATGCCTTTAATTCAACCATGACCCATGAAGAGTTAATATCGCTTGTCAGACAACCGCAAACTGTTAATGCAGAGCAAGTGGCTGATTTAAAGGAAATGGTTGAGAGATATCCTTATTTCGTTTCTCCGCGATTATTTCTGGCAAAAGCGTTGAAGCAATCTAATAATATTCATTCAACAGCAAATTTAAACGGAACTTCAGTATATTGTTCAGATCGCCGTTGGTTTTATTACTATATAAATCCCGAAAAAATGGTTTCTGAAGAGCCTTACAGACATGAACGTGTCAGTAAAACATCTGGAAATTATTTTGATTTAATTGAAGCAATTGAATCTGAAGGTGGAGATTCAAAACAATCGTTGAAAAATCTTGCTGAAAAGCTTAAAGAAGCAAGAGTGATGGTAATTAAACATCCGGTAGAAAAGAATCAAGAACCGACTGTTTCGGTTCAAAAAATTAATGATAATGATTTAAACAAAAAACAATTCTCGGTTGATTTAAAATCTGTTGTTGGAGAAATTTCTGAAATTAACGCAAAAAAACTTATTTCAGAACGAAAATACAGAGAGGCTATTGAAATATTACGGGCTTTAAATTTGAATAATCCGAAAAAAAGTGTTTACTTTGCAGACCAAATTCGATTTTTAGAAAAAGTTATCTCATACTCAAAAAAATAAACATATTATGTACATTGCTATTATCATTTTAATTGTTATTCTGTCTGTTTTATTGACTTTATTTGTATTAGTTCAAAATTCAAAAGGGGGAGGTTTAGCTGCCGGGTTTTCTTCTTCAAACCAAATCATGGGAGTTCGTAAAACAACCGATTTTGTTGAAAAAATGACATGGGGATTAGTTATAGGAGTTGTTGTACTTTCAGTATTGGCAGTTGGAATTCGTAAACATCAACCTGTTGGCGTATCAAACGAATCTGAAATTAAAGAACAATATCAACACGCTAAACAAGCTGAACCGGGCGTTGTGGCTCCTAATTTCGGAGAAAAACCCGAAGCAACCAAAACTCCTGCTAAACCCGCTATTCCTGCCAAGAAGTAATTGGAATCAGAAAAATTATATAGGGCGTATCAAATTTTTTTGATACGCTTTCTTTTTTTGAAACTTTAGAGTTCAAACGAATTTGATAAATTTTCACACACCAGGCAGTTAATTTTAATATTTAATAAGAATATGCTTCAAATAGATGATACTATAATAAGTCTTGATTTGCTGGATGAACATTTTGTGTGTGATTTGAATTCATGCAAAGGTATTTGTTGTATTGAAGGTGACGATGGCGCACCGTTGGAAGTGGATGAAGTAGAAATTATTGAAAATATTCTGCCAATTATTTGGAATGATTTAACTGAAAAATCAAAGGAAGTAATTCGAAAACAAGGTGTTTCGTATATTGATGACGATGGTGAACCGGTAACTTCAATTGTGAATGGTGCCGAATGTGTTTTTACGTATATTGATAGTGACGGAATTTGTAAATGTGCTATTGAGAAGGCGTTTCGTGAAGGGAAAACTGATTTTTACAAACCAATCTCTTGCCATTTATATCCAGTTCGTTTGCAGAAGTATGATGAATTTATTGCCGTGAATTATCACAGATGGAGTGTGTGTAATTGTGCTCGTACTTTTGGCGGAAAGTCGAGTGTACCTGTTTATCAGTTTTTAAAAGAACCACTAATTCGCAGGTTTGGTAAGGACTGGTTTGAACAACTTGAAATTGTCGATAAAGAATTAAAAAGCAGAAAATGAAATGAAAACAAACAGCGTAAAAGTTGAGATTATAACTATTGGTGACGAAATACTGATAGGTCAGATTGTTGATACCAATTCGGCATGGATGGCAACAGAACTGAATAAGTCGGGTTTTGAGATTGCACAAATTACTTCTGTTCATGACAAAGCAAATCATATCGTTGAATCATTAGATTTAGCGCTCAATAGGGTTGATATTATTTTGTTTACAGGTGGAATTGGACCTACTAATGATGATATTACCAAGCAAACTTTAACGAATTATTTTGACACAAAACTGGTTTTTGATGAATCAATTATTCGAAATATTGAACAATTGTTTTCAACAAGATCAAACTTTGTTATCAATGAATTGACTCGAGCTCAGGCTATGGTTCCTGAAAAGTGTACGGTCATTCCAAATTTGGTTGGAACTGCGCCCATAACATGGTTCGAAAAAGACGGAAAAGTAATAGTATCGATGCCGGGCGTTCCTTATGAAATGAAACAGGCAATGAATTTGGAGATTATTCCCCGTTTGCAAAAATATTTTCAAACGCCGGCTTTGCTTCATAAAACGGTTCAGGTTTACGGTTATGGCGAGTCAGCTCTGGCATTAGAAATTGCCGATTGGGAAAATGAATTACCGGAAAATGTATCTTTGGCATATTTGCCAAATTATGGTATAGTTAAACTTAGATTGAGTGGGACTTCAAATGACATTTTAGCTTTGGAATTTATTATAAATCAACAAATTGGCAAACTAAGTCAGATTCTTGGTTCTTCAATTGTTGCCTACGAAGATATACCAATTGCAGAATTGGTTGGTAATTTATTGATAACTAAAGGACTAATGGTGGCTACGGCTGAAAGTTGCACAGGTGGCAATATCGCTCATCAATTTACAATGATTCCCGGAAGTTCAGCCTTTTATAAAGGCTCTGTTGTCGCATATTCTAACGAAATTAAAACAAATGTTTTACAGGTTTATGCTGATGATATTGAAAAATACGGAGCTGTAAGTCAAATAGTGGTGATACAAATGGCAGAAAATGTACGAAAGTTATTGAAAACTGATGTTGCAATTGCGACCTCGGGAATTGCCGGTCCAACCGGTGGAACAGCTGATAAACCTATTGGAACTGTCTGGATTGCAATATGTTCAGAAGAAAAAACAGTAAGTCGTGAATTTCATTTTGGATCATTGCGCGAACAAAATATTGAAAGAGCAACACAAGCTGCATTGCTAATGTTGAAAGAAATATTATGAATTAAACTCAACATTATCAGTATTTTATTGATGATAATGACGAAGTGAGTATAATTATTGAAATTTAAAGAATAAAAAACTTGTACAATTAAAAAAAATACTATACTTTTGCACACTGTTTTTGAGAAAAAATGTAAACAATAAAAAGATATAGAAATGTCAAAAATTTGTCAGATTACCGGTAAAAAAGCAATGGTAGGAAACAACGTATCACACTCAAAACGTCGTACCAAAAGAACATTTGATGTGAACTTGTTTACAAAAAAATTCTATTGGGTAGAACAAGATACCTGGATTAGCTTAAATGTTTCTGCTAATGGGTTACGTACCATTAACAAAATTGGATTGGATGCTGCCATAAAAAAAGCGTCAGAAAAAGGGTATTTATACGCATAATAAGTAGGAGAATTACACAATGGCAAAAAAATCGAAAGAAGCAAGAGTCCAAGTAATTTTGGAATGTACTGAGCATAAAGAAAGTGGTTTACCGGGGACATCACGTTATATTACTGTGAAAAACAGAAAAAACACACCGGCACGTATGGAGTTGAAGAAATACAACCCCATTATGAAAAAAGTAACTGTTCATAAAGAAATTAAATAATATCTGAATCATGGCTAAGAAATCGGTTGCATCTCTCCAAAAAGGAGAAGGACGTTCATTTGCAAAGGTTATTAAGATGGTGAAATCACCTAAAACCGGTGCTTATATTTTTCAGGAAGAAATTGTTCAAAACGATAAAGTGAAAGATTATTTCGCAAAATAATTTCATATCGTTCCAAAAAATAGAAAGAATCCTCTCATTTAATAAAATGAGGGGATTTTTTTTGCTGTTAGCTCAAAAAAAAAACTTAATTTTGTACTTTAATTATTAGCTGATTAATCAATTAATAGTCAACTAATTTACCAATAAACCAAAATAATGGGACTATTTAATTTCTTTAATAAAGAAAAAAAAGAAACACTTGATCAAGGTTTGTCGAAAACCAAAGAAAGTGTTTTTTCGAAGTTGACGCGTGCAGTTGCCGGAAAATCGAAAGTGGATGATGAAGTGTTGGATAATCTGGAAGAAGTATTAATTACTTCGGATGTAGGCGTTGAAACTACTTTGCGCATTATCGAACGGATTGAAAAACGTGTTGCCCGAGATAAATTTGTGAACACCGACGAGTTGAATGTAATTTTGAAAGACGAAATAGCCGCTTTATTGGCTGAAAACAACTCTGATTCACCGGCTGATTTTGATGCAGTTTTACCAAAAACTCCTTATGTGATTATGGTGGTTGGTGTGAATGGGGTTGGAAAAACTACGACAATTGGAAAGTTAGCTTACCAGTTTACAAAAGCAGGGAAAAAAGTATATCTTGGTGCGGCTGATACGTTTCGTGCGGCTGCTGTTGATCAGTTGGTTATCTGGGGTGAACGTGCCGGAGTGCCTGTAATTAAACAAAAAATGGGTTCTGATCCTGCTTCGGTGGCTTATGATACTATTGCTTCCGCTAAAGCCAATAATGCCGATGTAGTTATAATTGATACTGCTGGTCGTCTACACAATAAAATCAACTTAATGAACGAGTTGACCAAAATTAAAAATGTAATGCAAAAAATAATTTCTGATGCACCTCACGAAGTATTATTAGTGTTAGACGGTTCTACCGGACAAAATGCATTTGAGCAAGCTAAACAATTTACAAAAGCTACTGATGTTACTGCATTGGCCATTACCAAACTTGATGGGACTGCCAAAGGTGGTGTGGTTATAGGCATTTCCGACCAATTTAAAATTCCGGTAAAATATATAGGACTGGGTGAAGGCATAGAACATTTACAGGTTTTTGACCGGAATGAATTTGTGGCATCGTTGTTTGAATAAAAAATGAATAAAGGAACTGTTGATATTGTAACGCTGGGTTGTTCAAAAAATCTGGTTGATTCTGAACAGTTGATGCGGCAGTTTGATGCGCTTGGTTATAAAGTAAGGCACGATGCTGAAAATCCGGATGGTGAGATTGTTATTATCAATACTTGTGGGTTTATAGGTGATGCCAAAGAGGAGAGTATCAATACTATTTTACAGTTTGCCGATTTGCGCAAACAAAATAAGATTGGCAAATTATTCGTAATGGGCTGTTTGTCCGAACGATATGTAAAAGAGCTTAGTTCTGAAATTCCGGAAGTGGATAAATTCTACGGTAAGTTCAACTATAATAATATTTTGACTGATTTAGGTCAGGAATATCGTGCTGATTTACGGTTGGAACGAACGTTGACAACACCAAATCATTACGCTTACATTAAAATTTCCGAAGGTTGTAACCGGACTTGTTCATATTGTGCCATTCCAATTATTACCGGAAAACACCGTTCACGTCCGATGGAAGACATTGAAAATGAAGTAAAAGGTTTGGTTTCAAAAGGTGTAAAGGAGTTTCAACTGATTGCCCAGGATTTGTCATATTATGGACAGGATCGGTATAAAAAACTGAAGCTGGCTGAACTGACTGAAAGGCTATCTGATATTCCTGGTGTAGAATGGTTGCGATTGCATTATGCTTATCCGGCTCATTTCCCTTATGATGTTTTAAAGGTTATGCGAGAACGCAACAATGTTTGTAAGTACCTGGATATTGCTCTGCAGCATGTAAGCGATAATATGCTGAAACAAATGCGCCGAAATATAACAAAAGATCAAACTTACCAACTGATAGAAAGGATTCGTACAGAAGTGCCAGGTATTCATCTGCGTACGACTTTATTGCTTGGTCATCCGGGTGAAACGGAAGCTGACGTGGAAGAATTGAAAGAATTTGTTCGAAAAGCTCGTTTTGAAAGGCTTGGAGCATTTGCTTTTTCCAATGAAGAAGGTACTTTTGCATATAAAACATATAAAGATGATGTTCCGGAGGAAATAAAACATAGACGTGTTGATGAAATAATGTCCATTCAGCAAAGTATTTCTGCTGAGATTAATCAGGCTAAAATTGGAAAAACTCTTAAGGTGATGATTGACAGGGTAGAGGATAAGTATTTTGTGGGAAGAACCGAATTTGATTCGCCCGAAGTTGATCCGGAAGTATTGATTCCAATTTCGAAAAAAGGTGTTGTAAAAGGTCAGTTTTATCAGACTAAAATTGTGGATGCGACCGATTTTGATCTTTATGGTATTTAAATTACTTCCTAACTTGTAACTTTATATTTGTAACTAACTTATGAATCACAAAGAATTAATTTCGGCCATTTCCACAAAAATGAATGCTCCGAAAGCCGTAGTTGAAAAATTGCTGGAAACAACAATTTCAACTTGTACAGAGCTATTAGTGGACGAAAAAACAATTGGTTTTCAGAGTTTTGGAAATTTTGAAGTTAGAAAAAAGATGGAACGCTTATCGGTTCATCCTGCCACACAAATCAGAACCTTAATTCCGCCCAAATTAGTTGTGAACTTTAAACAAAGCAATATTCTGAAAGATAAACTTAAAGACCTGTCAAAGAATGAATAAGGAAAAAATTTCATCTCAGGAAATAATTGATCTTATAGCATCAAAGGCATTGATCAGTAAACGCGCTGCAGAAGAGTTTATAAAAATGATGATTGCAACTATTGAGGAAGCTTTGTTGGCGGGAGATATTGTGAAGATTAAAAACTTCGGAACATTTAAATTGCAATGGAATGAGCATCGTAAAAGTGTGAATGTTCAAACCGGAGAAGAAATCATTCTGGATGGTTATCATAAAGTCACGTTTATACCGGAAGCGTCTTTGAAAGACCTTGTAAACGAACCTTTTGCGCATTTAGAGCCTGTTCAGTTAGATGACGAAAACAATTTTGTTATTTCTGAAAAACATGAAATTGAGGTGTTGGATCCATTACGTATTTTCACAGAGCAAGCTTCTGAAATCAAAGATATATTATCTGAAATACAGGCATTATCTGTAAGCTCAAAACCAGTTGCTTTGGAGGAACAAATTAAAGATCAAGAACAAACAGGTATTGAATTCGAATTAAGTAAAAAAAATGAACCTATAATTTTAGATAAAGAAAAAGTTATTGAACAAGCGATTGAACCTACTGAGATAATTTCAGAAGAACCAGTTTTGATTGAACAAGAAGAAACTCAAATAATTTCAGAGTTAACAGATGATAAGATTGAAACATCGTCATTTTTAGAAAATGCAAAATCAAAAAACCGAAAAATTTGGTTTTCGGTGCTGATAATCTTACTGTTACTTGCCGGAACCGGATCAGGCCTTTATTTTTTATATCCACCTGCTAAGGACTTTACGGATTCAACTTATTTAAAAAGCAAAAAAACAATATTAAAAATGTCAGAAGGTGTGTCAATTACAGATATGCTAAACACAATTTCAAGTTGGGTTACACCTGAAACTAAACAAACTCCAATTCCCGAAACAATATTTATTCCAAAAGATACTTCAGCAATGGATTCAGTAACAGAGAAACCACAAATTGATAGTCTGCAGTACTTGTTTGATAATCCGAGAATTTACAGAGAGTATCTTGGTTCTGAGCGAATTAACCCGGGAAGTAGGTTAACTATAATTTCAAAACGCTATTATGGCAATAAAATCTTTTGGGTATATATTTACGAAGCAAATAAAGACCATATTCCAAACCCGGATAATATTCCGGTTGGTACATTAATCAGAATCCCAAAAGTTGATTCTAAATTGATAGATAGCACCAATCCACGCTGTATTCAAAAGGCAAAAGAATTGCATGATATTTATGTTGAATAAGCTCCAAAAGGCAATAATGATATTTTTTATATCTATCAATTGATTTTGATTTAGAAGTTCTTCAATTTTTTACATTTGAAGAACTTTTTTTATTCAAAATAAATAAAAAAAATGTCAGTTTATTCCTGCTAAATTCTTTCTATACTTAATAATCTAAATTGAGGTTAATAGTTATTAAATCAATGCTTTAACGCTTTTTTTAATGCTATATTTGCTCAACAAAAAACCAACAAAACAAACATAAAATAATATGATTCAATCTGTTGATATTAGGGAACTTAATGAGAGAATTGAAAAACAAAGCTCTTTTGTTGATGCATTAACCATGGGAATGGACAAAGTTATTGTCGGACAAAAGCATCTCGTGGAGTCATTATTAATCGGTTTACTCTCCGATGGTCACATTTTATTGGAAGGTGTACCGGGTTTAGCAAAAACGTTGGCTATTAAAACGCTTTCGGATTTAATTAAAGGAAAATTCAGTAGAATTCAGTTCACGCCTGATTTACTTCCTGCCGATGTTATTGGAACCATGATTTACAGTCAGAAAAATGAAGAGTTCAGCATTAAAAAGGGACCAATTTTTGCTAATTTGATTTTAGCTGATGAAATAAACCGCGCACCGGCTAAAGTTCAGAGTGCTTTGCTCGAAGCGATGCAAGAACGTCAGGTAACTATTGGTGAACATACTTACAAATTGGATGAACCATTTTTAGTTTTGGCTACTCAAAACCCAATTGAACAAGAAGGAACGTATCCGCTTCCGGAAGCTCAGGTTGACCGTTTCATGCTGAAAGTGATTATCAATTATCCTAAAAAAGAGGAAGAAAAATTGATTATCCGTCAAAATTTGTTGAAAGAAAAACCAACAGTTCTTCCTGTTCTTTCTCCACAAGAAATTATTGAAGCTCGCGATGTGGTTCGTCAGGTTTATATCGACGAAAAAATTGAACGTTATATTATTGATATCGTTTTTGCTACTCGTTATCCGCAAGATTACGGTTTGGATTCACTGAAAGAAATGATTTCATTCGGTGCATCGCCCCGTGCTTCAATTAATCTCGCTTTGGCATCACGTGCCTATGCATTTATTAAACGTCGTGGTTATGTAATTCCGGAGGATATCCGCGCCGTTTGCTACGATGTTTTACGTCACCGTATTGGTTTGAGCTACGAAGCTGAAGCTAATAACATGACTTCCGACGAGATGATTACTGAAATTTTGAATACGGTTGAAGTACCTTAAATAATATGCTAATGTGCCAATTTGCTAATAAGCCAATAAATTGTTGGTGTGGTGAATAGGCAATAATATAAGATATTATTTATAGTTGAAAATTAGCATATTGGCACATTGTCATATTGGCAAATTGGAATCATGGAAACCAGTGAATTAATAAAAAAAGTACGCAAAATTGAGATAAAGTCACGTGGCTTGTCGAAAAATATTTTCGCAGGTGAATACCATTCGGCTTTCAAAGGTCGTGGTATGACCTTTTCGGAAGTACGTGAATATCAATATGGTGACGATATTCGGTCCATTGACTGGAATGTGACAGCTCGCTTTGGGCACCCCTACATTAAAATTTTTGAAGAAGAACGTGAGTTGACGGTTGTGCTGCTAATTGACGTTTCCGGTAGTCGTGAATTTGGTACGGTTTCTAAGCTAAAAAAAGATATTTTTACTGAAGTGGCTGCAACATTGGCTTTTTCAACAATTCAAAATAACGATAAAATTGGAGTAATTTTCTTTTCCGATAAAATTGAAAAATTTATTCCACCCAAAAAAGGTAAAAAACATGTGCTGCATATTATCAGAGAATTAATTGATTTTCAGCCCGAAAGTAATAAAACTGACATTGGTGGAGCATTACGCTATTTCACAAACGCGATTAAGAAAAGCTCAACTGCCTTTATTATTTCTGACTTAATAGACACTGATTTTGAAAAGGAATTGACAATTGCAAGCCGAAGACATGATGTTGTGGCATTGCAGGTTTATGATATTAGAGAAACAGAATTGCCGGATGTGGGCTTGATTAAGCTGAAAGATGCAGAAACCGATGAACGAATTTGGGTTGATACATCTGATAAACGATTGAGAACTAGTTATAAGCATGCCTGGGGCGAAAGTCAGTTAGCTTTGCAAAAATCTTTTACCAAATCAGGTGTTGATATGGTTTCAATGAGTACTTCCGACGATTATGTCCGGGCTTTGATGAAACTGTTTAAAATGAGAGCCTAATTAATAATTTTACAATTGACAATTTACAATTGACAATTAACATGAGAAAATTCTTTATTTTCCTCTTTATTCCCTTTTTATTCGCGCATTCTAGTTTGTTTGCTCAAAAAATCACCGTTAATGCCAAATTGGATTCTACGGTTATCTGGATTGGAAGTCAGGCGCATTTGACATTCGAAGTTTCGCAACAACCAAATCAAAAAGTGAATGTCCCCATTTTTTCTGATTCGATAACTGGAGGATTGGAAATTGTGGAGCCGGTAAAAACAGATACTGTAAAATCGTCTGATGGTCATATTCTGGTTACTCAACGTTATTTAGTTACATCGTTTAAAGATTCACTTTTATACATTCCTTCTTTTCCATTTGTTTTGAATGGCGATACTGTTTGGTCTAAATCACTTTCGCTGAAAGTGGTTCAACCATTTAAAATTGATACAGCATCCAAAACGATAGCGGATATAAAACCGGTTTTCAATCCAAAATATGATTGGGCAGGTTTATTTAAAATTGTACTTCTGGTTCTATTGATTCTAATTTTATTAGCATTGTTTTATTATTTATTTCAAAAATACTTTAAGAAAAAACCGATATTGAATGAAACTGAAATAAAACTTCTTCAACCGGCTCATGTTGTAGCTTTAAATCAACTGGATAAAATTAAACAGGAAAAACTCTGGCAAAAAGGACGGCATAAGGAATATCACACTGAGTTGACTGACGTAATTCGTGAATATATAGAGCGAATTTTCAATATTAACAGTATGGAAATGACCTCTGAAGAAATTCTCGAACATTTACGTTTGCTACGCAAAGAACAAAAGTCAACTTACCAAAGGCTGCAACAAATTTTACAATTGGCTGATTTAGTAAAATTTGCTAAATGGAATGTAACTCCTGATGAACATGAATTAAGTCTTCTGAACGCATATTTATTTGTAAATCAGACTAAAGTAGAAGAAGTAAAACCTTTGGAAGAATTGAAAAAAGAGGAAATTATCGAAAATTAATTCGAGTTATTTTT
This sequence comes from Paludibacter sp., assembly GCA_017882285.1. Taxonomy (GTDB): domain Bacteria; phylum Bacteroidota; class Bacteroidia; order Bacteroidales; family Paludibacteraceae; genus Paludibacter. The sequence goes on from JADGPS010000001.1 coordinate 148,413, forward strand.
GGTTTTCATTTATTTAAGCTATTATTTTATTAACAATGACTTTTCATAATCCTGAATATCTGTTTTTACTTTTGCTTCTCATTCCAGTTGTGTTTTGGTACATTTGGGAGATGCAAAAATCTGATGCGAGTCTGCAAATATCGTCACATCGGAATTTGGCACAGTTTCCACCTGGTAAAAAAATCAAATTTCGTCACATTCTTTTTATATTGAGAACTTTAACTATTGCTGCACTAATTGTTGCGTTAGCGAGACCACAAGCTTCAAACAGCTGGCGAACTCAAAATACAGAAGGAATTGACATCATGATGGCATTGGACATTTCAGGAACCATGTTGGCAGAAGATTTAAAACCAAATCGGTTGGAAGCTGCTAAAGCGGTTGCTTCAGAATTTATTCTTTCCCGACCGAATGATAATATCGGGTTGGTTGTTTTTGCTCGTCAAAGTTTTACCCAATGCCCATTGACTATTGATCATGCAGTATTAATTAATTTGTTTAATAGCGTAAAATATGGTTTGATTGACGATGGAACGGCAATTGGACTTGGATTGGCAAATGCAGTAAACCGGATTAAAGACAGTAAAGCAAAATCGAAAGTAATCATTTTGTTGACAGATGGATCAAACAACTGTGGTGATATTGCTCCAATAACTGCTGCCGAAATTGCCAAAACCTTTGGAGTACGAATTTATACAATTGGGGTCGGAACAAATGGAATTGTAAATATTCCGGTGCCAACACCCCTTGGCATTCAATATCAGCAAATTCAGTCGCAATTTGATGCGAAATCACTTCAGAATATTGCCAACCTGACCGGTGGAAAATATTATAATGCAACTGATAATACCAAACTTCGTCAAATTTATCAGGAAATAGATAAGTTGGAGAAGACGAAGATTAGTGTACAACAGTACAGCAAAAAAGAAGAACAATTTTATATTTTCAGTTTGCTGGCATTCCTATTTTTATTGCTGGAAATCCTTTTGCGAAATACAATTTTCAGAAGAATTCCATAAAGCAGAATAAAAACCTAAAACCCAGAATAAAAGATGTTTAGATTTGCTCATCCCGAATTTTTATTTTTACTCTTGTTAATCCCAGTATTGATAGGTGTATTCATTTATACAAACATTTTAAAAAATCGAAATATAAAGAAATTTGGCAATCCTGCACTGATTGCTCAATTAATGCCAAATGTTTCGTTTGTTCGTCCGAAAGTAAAATTTTACATACAACTGGTTGTTATTTTGCTGTTGATCATAGTCTTAGCTCAACCGCAATTTGGAACAAAAGTTGAAAGTTCGAAACGTCAGGGAATTGAAGTAATGATTGCGTTGGACGTTTCAAATTCAATGATGGCTCAGGATGTACAGCCAAGTCGGCTAGAAAATGCAAAACAGGTTTTGTCGAAACTGATTGATGGAATGAACGAAGACAAAATCGGTTTGGTGGTTTTTGCCGGTGACGCTTATACCCAACTGCCAATTACAGCCGATTATGTTTCTGCTAAAATGTTTTTGTCTTCCATTTCTACACAAATGGTTCAACGTCAGGGAACTGCAATCGGAAGTGCTATTGATTTGGCTATAAAATCATTCGGACCGAAAAACAAAATCGGTAGGACAATTATTATAATTACCGATGGCGAAAATCATGAAGATGATGCTGTTGGCGCTGCGAAACTTGCTGCCGAAAATAACATCGTTGTTCATGTTATTGGAATGGGAAAAACTGATGGAGCACCAATTCCTGTACCCGGTACTATGAGTTTCTGGAAAGATAAAGATGGGAATGTCGTGGTTTCGAAGCTCAGCGAACAAATGTGCAAGGAGATTGCCATTTCGGGTAAAGGATTATATGTTCATGCCGATAACTCGAATAGTGCCTATCGGATAATAACAAGTCAATTAGATAAAATGGCAAAATCCGATATAAAAGCAAGCGTTTTTTCAGAGTATAATGAACAGTTTCAGTCATTTGCGATACTGGCATTATTACTTTTACTGGTCGATTTTTTCGTGTTTAATCGTAGAAATAAACGTTTGACAAGGGTTAAAATTTTTGATTTGAAAGATAAAGTCGCCAGGAATTAAAAATTTATAAATTACAAATCAATCAATGAAAAGAATATTTTATATATTGATGATGAGCACGTTGATATTGTCTGTCACGGCTCAAAAGGAAAGTGCTGATGTTCGCTCCGGGAATAAATTATATAAAGCCTCGAAATTTACCGAAGCTGAAATTGCTTATCGGAAAGGACTTCTTAAAAACAAAAATTCCTTTGAAGCCAATTATAATCTTGGTAATGCATTGTTTAGACAAAAAAAATATGCCGAAGCACTTGAGCAATACAATAATGCATTAGCTTTACAACCCAAAGAAAAAGAAAAAATTGCTGCAACTTACCATAATACCGGAAATTCATTATTGGTTGACAATAAAATAGAAGAAAGTATAAAAGCTTACGAAAAAGCTTTGAAAAATAATCCGAAAGACAATGATACCCGATATAATCTTGCTTATGCTCAGGCATTGTTGAAAAAGCAACAAAACAAAGATAAAAAT